>RPRK01000016.1 GCA_003818495.1 Burkholderiales bacterium | reverse complement strand
TTGCGCGGGGAATTTTCCTCTGGCCTTTTCGGTGGCGGGCGGCGACACGGCATCGGCGCTGGCGGCCGGGTGTCCGGTGATCGTGGGGCCCAGCACCTTCAACTTCGCCGAGGCCGCGGAGCAGGCGATCGCCGCCGGCGCCGCGGTGCGTGTCGCGGATGCGGAGGCCGCCGTCACGCAGGCGTCGAGTCTGGTCGCCGATCCGACGGCCTCGGCGAAGATGGGGGAGGCCGGCGAACGCTTCGCCGCCACGCATCGCGGCGCCACGCGCCGCACGCTCGATGCGCTCGAACCGCTGCGTGCGAGACTGACTTCAGCGCGGTGAGACGGGCTGCGCGGCGCGCCCGCCGCGGACACCCGGCGTGCCGCCGATCCCGGGGCGCGCCGGCGGCGCGAGGCCGGGGGTGCCGCCGGCCGGCGCGCCGGGCGCCGGCGTGGCGGCACCGGGCGTCGCGGGCGTCGATGCCGCCGGCGCCGACCCCGTCGACCCTGAAGGCGCCGACCCCGCGGGCGCGGCCGGCGCCGGCGGCCGCGGCGCCTCGAGCAGCGCATTGACCAGCGCGACGTCGCTCTCGCTCAGGTCGCCGGCGGTGTTGCGCAGGCGCAGCCCGTTGAGCAGCACGTCGTAGCGCGCGCGTGCCAGGTCGCGCTGGGTGGAGAAGAGCTGCTGCGCGGCGTTGAGCACGTCGATGTTGATGCGCACGCCGACCTGGTAGCCGAGCTGGTTCGATTCCAGCGCGAGCTGGCTGGAGCGCTCGGCCGCGGTCAGCGCACGCACCTGCTCGAGACCGCTCTTGACGCCCAGGAAGGTCTGGCGCGCCGCCTGCTCGGCGACCCGGCGCGCGTTCTCGAGGTCGAACTGGCTCTTGTCCTGGAGCGCGATCGCCTCGCGCACGCGCGCATCGACCGCACCGCCGGTGTAGAGCGGCATCGCGAACTGCAGGCCGACCAGCGCGCTCTGCGAGCGGATGCCGACGGCGGCGGTGGAGGTCGCCGCGTTCGTGCTGCGTCCGGCGTTGGCCTGGGTCACCAGGTCGAGGGTGGGGTAGTGGCCGAAGCGCTGGCGCTCGATCTCGCGCCGGGCGATCTCGCCGGAGATCTCGGCCTGCCGCACCTGATGGTTCTGCGTGCGTGCGATCGAGGCCCATTCGCCCTCGCGCTCGGCCTCGGGCGCCTTGACCTCGACGTTGCGGCGCAGCGTGTGCAGGTCCTCGGCGGGCTTGCCGATCAGCTGCGCGAGCAGCGCGCGACGCACCTCGAGGTCGTTCTCGAACGACACCTCCTGCGCGCGGGTCAGGTCGAGCCGCGCCTGCGCCTCCTGCTGGTCGGTGACCGTCGCGGTGCCGACCTCGAAGTTGCGCCGCGCCGAGGCGAACTGCTCGCCGATCGCCTGCTTCTGCGCGCGCACCACCGCCAGGCTGTCCTGCGCGGCGAGCACGTCGAAGTAGGCCTGCGACACGCGCAGGATCAGGTCCTGGCGGGCCTGCGCGAGCTGCGCCTCCGCGACCTGCACCGACAGCTCCGACTGGCGCACCACCTCGCGGTTCGCGGGCCGGTACACCGGCACCGAGGCGAGCAGGCCGAGCGACTGCGAGTCCCAGTCGCGCGTGCGCGCGACGCTGGTGTCGAGGATGTTGAAGTTGCCGTTGGCGGTCGCGTTGACCGTCGGCTTGAGCGTGGCCTGCGCCTGCGGCACGCGCTCCTGGATGGCCGCGAGCTGCGCGCGCGAGCTGGCCACCACCGGATCGATCTCGGCCGCCGCCCGGATCACGTCCATCAGGTCCATCGCTGCGGCGGCCGGCCCGGCCTGCGAGGCGAAGGCGGCGGCGAGGGCTGCGGCGAGGAGTCGGCGATTCATGGCGGGGAGGCTCCGGGGGGCGGGGGCGGCTGCGATGTCAGTACGTCGGACAGGCGGGGTCGACCTGTCGGGACCATGCGTCGATGCCGCCCGTCAGGTTCCACACGTCGGTGAATCCGCGTCGCTCGAGGTAGCCCGCGACCTGCATGCTGCGCATGCCGTGATGGCACAGGCAGACGATCGGCCGATCGGTGTCGAGCTCTTCGGTGCGCGCGGTGATCTGGCCCATCGGGATCGAGGTCGAGCCAGGCAGCGCCGCCGTCGCGACCTCCCAGGGCTCGCGCACGTCGAGGACCACGGGGGCCGGCCGCGCGGGGTCGGCGATCCAGGCGGCGAGCTCGGGGGCGGACAGCGATCGCATGGTCGGCGTGTCCCCGCTCAGAACCTGAACGCGCTGCGGCCGACGAATCCGCGCAGCGGCCGCGCCACCGTCTCGAACAGCATCCGCGTGGTGAACCCGGAGCCCTGCGCGCGACTGATGACCTGCGCGTGCATCACCGGCTCGTCGCCGACGATCGCGGCCAGGCGTCCGCCGGCGTTGAGCTTGGCGAGCAGGCGGTCCGGCACCATCGGCACCGAGCCCGAGAGCACGATCACGTCGTACGAGGGCAGGTTGCCGTTCGGGTCCGAGCCGTCGGCCTGGCGCACGGTGGCGTTGGTGACGCCGGCGCGCACGAGGTTGTCGGTCGCGAAGCGGGCGAGGTCGGCGTCGATCTCGAGCGTGTCGACGTGACGGCCCCGATGCGCGAGCAGCGCCGCCATGTGGCCCGAGCCCGTGCCGATCTCCAGCACCGACTCGTGCTTGCGCACGGCGAGCTCCTGAAGGATGCGCGCCTCGACCTTCGGGGCGAGCATCGATTCGCCCGTCGCCCGGCCGCCGACGGTCAGCGGCACCTCCATGTCGGTGAACGCCATGGTCCGATACGCCGGCGGGACGAAGTCCTCGCGGCGCACGACCGACAGCAGGTCGAGGATGTCCTGGTCGAGCACGTTCCACGGCCGGATCTGCTGCTCGATCATGTTGTAGCGGGCGCGTTCGATGTCCATGGTGTCCGAGTCCTCTCCCGTCAGGCCGAAGGCAGCGATTCTACCGGCTCGTCCACGCGCCGGCCGGTGACGCGGGCGGCCAGGTCGTCGAGCAGCGTGTACAGCACCGGCACCACCAGCAGGGTGAGCAGCGTCGAGGCGATCACGCCCCCGATCACCGCATGCGCCATCGGCGCGCGCTGCTCGGCGCCCTCGGTGGTGGAGATGGCGAGCGGCAGCATGCCGAACACCATCGCCAGCGTCGTCATCAGGATCGGGCGCAGCCGGATCTCGGCTGCGGCGAGCAGCGCCTGCGCGCGGTCCATGCCGTGGCGCCGCTGCTGGTTGGCGAAGTCGATCAGCAGGATCGCGTTCTTCGTGACCAGGCCCATCAGCATGATGAAGCCGATCACCGAGAACATGTTGAGGGTGGAGCGCCACGCCAGCAGCGCCACCATCACGCCGATCAGCGACAGCGGCAGCGACGCCATGATGGCGACCGGCTGGATGAAGCTGCGGAACTGCGAGGCGAGGATCATGTAGATGAACACCACCGCGAGCAGCAGCGCCTGCAGCGCGTAGCCGAAGCTCTCCTGCATGTCCTTGGTCGCGCCGCCGGTAACGAACGCATAGCCGGGCGGCAGCGTGACCGTCTTCAGCCGGTTCTGGATCTCCAGTCCGACCGTGCCCGGTGCCGCGCCGTAGACGTTGGCGGTGATCGCGATCTCGCGAGTCAGGTTCTTGCGGTTGATCTGCGTCGGGCCTTCGGTGGCGACGAGCGTCGCGACCTGGCGCAGCGGCACCATCCGCGGCGCGCCGTCGGCATCGGGCAGGGCGGAGGCGACGGTGAGCCGCGCGAGATCCTCGATGTCGCGCCGCCCCTCGAGCGGCAGGCGGATGCGCACGTCGTAGTTCTCGTCGTCGGGCGCCTTCCAGGTGCTCGCCACTTCGCCGGCGAGCAGCGGACGCAGCGCACCCGCCACCTGCGCGACGCCCACGCCCAGGTCGGAGGCGAGCGCGCGGTCGACCTCGACCGCGATCGTCGGCTTGGCCGGCTTGGAGCTGGTGTCCAGGTCGACGACGCCGGGCACCTGGCGGATCTGAGCGACCGCGAGCGCGGCCAGGCTCTCGAGCTGGCGCTGGTCGGGGCCCTGGACGCTGACCTCGATCTGCTTGTTCCCGAAGGTGCTGAACACGCCGAGGTTGGTGATGGTGATGCCGGCCACCCGCTCGATGCGCTCGCGGATCGGGGCCACGAGCTGCTTCACCGATCGCGCGCGCTCGGCGCGGTCGCGCAGGCGCACGAACACCGTCGCGTAGTTCTTGCCCTGCGTGGCGCCGGTGTTGACGGTCGCGTAGGTGAAGACCACCTCGGGGAACTCGCGCAGCGCGGCGTCGACCTGGCGCGCCTTGTCCGCCGTCAGCTCGAGCGAGGAGCCCACCGGCGTGTAGAACTGCAGGTACATCTCGTTGTTGTCGGGCTGCGGCACGAACTCCGAGCCGATCACGCGGCCCATCGCGAGGGCGGCCGCCAGGGTGAGCAGCGCGCCCCCCAGCGTCAGCCAGCGGTGCGACAGGCCCCAGCGCAGCACCGCGACGTAGCCGTCCTCGAGGCGGCGCATCAGCCCCTCGAAGCCGCGCAGGAAGCGGGCGACCGGGCCCTTGCCCTTGGCGCCCTCGGCATCCGGGTCGGGCCAGACCGCCGAGAGCATCGGGTCGAGCGTGAAGCTGATGAACATCGACAGCATCACCGCGAAGGCCACGGTCACGCCGAACTGCTTGAAGAACTTGCCGATGATCCCGCCCATGAACCCGACCGGCAGGAACACCGCGACGATGGTGAAGGTCGTCGCCGTCACCGCCAGGCCGATCTCGGCGGTGCCGTCGAGCGCGGCCACCCGGTGGTGCTTGCCCATCGCCTGGTGCCGGACGATGTTCTCGCGCACGACGATCGCGTCGTCGATCAGCAGGCCGACGCAGATCGACAGCGCGAGCAGCGTCACGAGGTTGATCGTGAACCCCATCGCGTACATCACGAGGAAGGTGCCGATCAGCGAGATCGGCAGGGTCAGGCCGGTGATGACCGTCGAGCGCCACGACGACAGGAACAGGAAGACGATCGCGACCGTCAGGATCGCGCCTTCGACGATGTTGCGCTGCACGCCCTTGACGGAGTTGCGGATCGAGGTCGACTGGTCGCGCACCACGCCGAGCTTCACGTCGGCCGGCAGCTGCTTCTGCAGCTCGTCGGCGATGCGCCGCACGTTGTCGACGACGGCGATGGTGTTCTCGCCCTGTGCCTTGACGACGTCGAGCGAGATCGCGCGCTGGCCGTCGACGGTCGCGAGCGACTCGCGCTCCTCCTGGCCGTCGACCACGCGGGCCACCTGCCCGAGGTAGACGGGCTGGCCGCCGCGGCGCGCGACGACGATCCGCTCGAACTCCGCCACCGACTTCAGCCGCCCGCGGATCTGCACCGACTGCTCGCGCTCGCGCGTGACGATGCTGCCGGCCGGCAGCTCCTGGTTCTCGGCCCGCAGCGCGGCCAGCACCTGGTCGACGCCGACCTTGAGCGCCTCCATCTCCGCCGGGCGCAGCACGATCTGCACTTCGCGCCGCACGCCGCCGACCACGGTCACGCGGCCGACGCCGCGCGCATTCTCGATGCGGCGCTTGACCACCTGGTCGGCGAGCGTGGTCAGCTCGCGCGCGTCGCGGGTCGGCGACTGCACGGCCAGCGAGATCACCGGCTGGTCGTCCGGATTGAAGCGCGAGACGATCGGCTCCTTGACCTCGCGCTTGAACGACGCGCGCACCAGCGCCACCTTCTCGCGGACGTCCTGCGCGGCCCGCGCCGGCTCGGTCAGCAGGTCGAACTCGACGATCACCACCGAGACGCCCTCGTACGAGCGCGATGACACGCGGTTGATGCCGCTGACCGTGTTGACCTGCTCCTCGATCCGGCGGGTCACGTCGGTCTCGACGATCTCCGGCGAGGCGCCCGGGTACTCGGTCTGCACCACGACGACCGGGAAGCTGACGTCCGGGAACTGGTCGACCGCGAGCCGGTTGTACGAGAACAGCCCGAGCACGACGAAGGCGAGCATCATCATCGTCGCCAGCACGGGATTGTTGATCGAGACCCGGGTGAACCACATGGCGGTATCCGGCCGGTCTCAGCGGCTGGCGGTCGCGGCGGCGGGCATCGCGGACGCCTGCCCCGGCCCGCCGGGGCCGGTCCCCGGAGCCGGGTTCGGGTTCGGGCCAGGGCCCGGTGCGATCCGCACCGGCGCACCGGCGCGCAGCGCGCCGAGGTTGGCGGCGACGATGCGATCGCCGGCGGCGAGCCCAGAGAGGACCTCGATCCGGGCGGCGCCCGCGGTCTCGTCGCGCAGGCCGAGCCGGACCTCGCGTTCGACCAGCCGGTCGTCGACGATCGCGTAGACGAAGGTGCGCGCGCCCGCGTCGCGGATCGCGGTCTGCGGGATCGCGATCACGCCCGAGCGCGATTCGACCGACAGCACGCCCTGCGCGAACAGCCCGGCCCGCACCGACGGGTCGCGGTTGTCGAGCGCGATGTAGACCGGCACCGAGCGCGTCCCGGCCTGCGTCGACGGCGCGATCCGGACGATCCGGCCGACCTGCGGGCGGGCCACGCCCTCGATGCGCAGCTCGACCGTCTGGCCGATCCGCACCGCGCCGATCTCGGTGGCCGGCACCGGTGCGTCGATCTCCATCCGGGAGAGGTCCACCACGGCCATCACCCGTCCGTCGATCGGCAGCTTCTCGCCGGCCTGCGCGTAGCGCTCGGACACGATGCCGTCGATCGAGGACACCATCACGGTGTCGGCCAGCGCCTTGCGGGCGAGCGCGAGCTGCGCCGAGGCGGCGTCGCGGTTGCCGACGGCGATCTCCCAGCCCGAGCGGCTCTGGTCGAGCGCGCTCTGCGAGACGAAGCCCTTCTCCTGAAGCTGGCGGGTGTTCTCGAGCGTACGCCGCGCCTGGTCGACCTGGGAGGCCGCCGAGCGCAGGTTGGCCTCGCGCTCGCGGACCCGCACCTCGTACTCGGTCGCGTCGAGCCGGGCGACCGCCTGGCCGCGCCGCACCGACGTCCCTTCGCGAACCAGCACCTCGCGCAGCTCGCCGGCGACCTTCGCCTTCACCACCGTCTGGTCGACCGGGCGCAGCGTGCCGGTCAGCGGCACCGTCCGTGCGATCGTGACCGGCTGCAGCGTGATCACGTCGGCGGCGGCGAATTCGACCGGTGCCTGGGCGGCAGGGGCCGCGGACGGCGCGGTCGCGGCGCTCGGCGTCGGGGCGGCCGCGCGCTGGCGCAGCATCCAGCCGCCGCCCGCGACCAGCGCCACGACGACCGCGGCGGAGACGAGGAGAGCAGGTTTCATCGGGGGTCCGGGCGCAGCGCGGCCCGGATCAGGTCCAGGTGCGCATCGATCAGGCGTTCTGGGTCGACCGATGCGCCGGCGATGCGGCACAGGTCGAACGAATGGGTCCACATCGCCTTCATCACCAGCGGCGCGATCCACAGGTGTGCCGCGGTCTCGACGTCGACCGGCCGGAACTCGCCCCGCTCGATGCCGCGGGCGATGATCGAGCCGAGCAGCTCGCCGTTGGGCTGGATCACCTCGTCGTGGAAGAAGCGCGCGACCTCAGGGAAGTTGCCGGCTTCCGCCATGATCAGCTTGGCGATGCCGGCCAGCCGCGTGGCGCCGAAATCGCGCCACCAGCCGCGCAGGAACTGCTCGATCAGGCTGTCGGCGGATGCCTCGGAGTCGGCGATCTCGCTGCGGAAGCGGTCGAGCAGCACGACGATGTTCTCGCGCACGAGGGCCTTGAACAGCTCCTCCTTGTTCGCGAAATAGAGGTAGAGCGTGCCCTTGGACACGCCCGCGCGCGACGCGATGTCGTCGAGCCGGGTGGCGGCGTAGCCGCGTTCCACGAACAGGTCCAGCGCCGCGGCGAGCAGTTCGGCGGGGCGGCTTTCCTTCCGGCGTTCCCAGCGCGGGGCGTGGGGCGCCTCGGCTGAGGTGGCGTCTGCGGGGTCCATCTGTTACTGACCGTTCAGTCAGTAAGTATAGGCCCGGGTCGGGGCAGGGTCAATGCGAGCGGACGGCCGGGCATGATGGCGGCTTGCACGGCCCCCCATGACTGCCTCCGCCTTCGATCCCGCCGCCTTCGGCTCCGACCCGCCCGAGTTCGACGACCCGTTCGCGATCCTGCAGGCCTGTCACGGACGGATCGAGCGGATGCTGCGCACGCTCGAGCGGCTCGGCCCGCACGTCGCGGCCCGCGGGATGGACGGCGAGGCGCGCGAAGCGGTCGCACGCGTGCGCCGGTATTTCGAACTGGCCGGGCCCGACCACCACGCCGACGAGGAGTGCGACCTGTTCCCGGCCGCGCGCCGGGCGGCGGAGCTCGCGGGCGACGCGGCGCAGCACGTGGCGATCGACCGGCTGGTGCAGGAGCACCGCGAGATGGAGCGCGGCTGGGCGGCGCTGCGGACGCACCTGGACGCGCTGTCTGCCGGTCGTGCCGCCGCGGTCGATGGCGCGCTCGTCGGCGGGTTCGTCGCGCTGTACCGCGACCATGTGGCGCGCGAGGAGGGGCTCGTCTACGCCGCCGCGGGGCCGCGCCTCGACGCGGCCTGCCGGGAGGCGCTCGCCGCTGCGATGGTGGCGCGACGCCGATAATGCCCCCGGATGCGCCCCGCCCATATCGCCCAGCTCCTGCTGCTGTCCCTCCTCTGGGGCGGGGCCTACCTGTTCATGCGCTCGGCGGCGCCGGCCTTCGGCGCGATGCCGATGATCTTCCTGCGGATGCTGCTCGGCAGCCTGCTCGTGCTGGTGCCGCTGACCCTGTGGCGCGGCGGGTTCGCGACGATCCGCCGGCGGTGGGTCGAGATCGCGGTGTTCGGCCTCGCGTTCACCGCGCTGCCGTTCGCGGGGCTGGGCTGGGCGGCCCTGTCGATCTCGGCCGGCATGCTGGCGGTGCTGCAGTCGTCGGCGCCGATCTTCGCGGCGCTGGTGGCCGCGGTCTGGCTGCACGAGCGCATCACCCCGATGCGCGCCGTCGGTCTGGTGATCGGTCTGGCGGGCGTCGTGCTGCTGGTCTGGGACAAGGTCGGCGTGCGGGAGTCGGCCGGCCTGGCGATCCTCGTGACGATCGCGGTCACGGTGCTCTGGGGCGTGTCCTCGAACTACGCGCGCGTGAAGCTCGCCGGCATCGACGCGCTGTCGCTCACCACCGGCAGCATCGGCATCTCGGCGCTGGCGCTCGCGCCCTTCGCCTGGGCCGCCTGGCCGGCGCAGGATCCCGGCCCGCGCGCCTGGGCCGAGGTGGCGTTCCTCGGGGTCGCCTCGTCCGGGTTCGGCTTCCTGCTGTATTTCCGATTGCTGCGCGCCATCGGTGCCGTCCGCGCCACCTCGGTCACGTTCCTCAACCCGGTGGTCGCCATGGCCTCGGCGTGGCTCTACCTCGGCGAGCCGGTGACCGCGCGAATGGTCGCGGGCTGCGCGGTGATCCTGGCCGGCACCGCGCTGACGCTCGGGCTGGTGCCCTGGCCACGGCGTCGCGAGACGGGCCCGGCACGCGACCGGGGGTAGCATGACGGCCCGTCCCCCTCCACGCCCGCCCGCGATGCACGCCGACACTCCCAGCGCCACCTTCGGTCCGGTCACCGTGTTCTTCGGCGGCAAGAACGGCAAGTACCCGGACGGCAACCAGGTCGTCGTGCGCGGCGCCGACACGCTCGCGGTGTTCGACACGCCGCAGGTGTCGAACCGGATCGGCGCCGCCTTCGACGACGCCGACCTGGCGATCCTCGGCCACGTGCACGAGGACCACATGGCCGGCCTGCACCGGATCCCGCGGGCCGCGGTGCACGTCCACGAGGCCGACGTCGAGGCGGCGCGCGGCTGGGCCGGGCTGTCGCGCCACTACGGCTATCCCGAACCGGTGCTCGCCGCGCTGCGCACGAAGATCGAGCGCGACTTCGACTACGCGCCGCGCCCCGACGCGCAGGCCTACGCCGACGGCGCCCGCTGGGACCTCGGCGGTGGCGTGTCGGTGCATGCCGTGCACATGCCCGGCCATACCGCGGGCCACTGCGTGCTGGTGGTCGAGCCGGTGGGCGTGGCCTTCATCGGCGACATCGACCTGTCGAGCTTCGGCCCGTACTACGGCGACGCGACCTCGGACTTGCGGGCGTTCCGGCGCACGCTGCGCCGCGTCGCCGAGGTGCCGGCGTCGACCTGGGTCACCTCCCACCACAAGGGCGTGTTCACCGAGCGCCCCGCGTTCGAGCGCGCGCTGGCGGCCTTCGCGGCAACGCTCGAGGCGCGCGAGACGAAGCTGCTCGGGATGCTCGGCGACGCGCCGCGCACGCTCGACGAGCTGGTCGGGATGCGCCTGCTGTATCCGGTCGGCTACGAGGAAGTGTGGATCGACTGCGCCGAGCGCCGAACCATCGCCGCGCACCTCGACGAGATGGTGCTCGACGGGCGCGTCGAGGCGAGCGGCGACGGCCGCTTCCGCGTACGGCCGGGCTGAGCCCCGTACGGCGGGGCGCAGGCATGCGACGCGCGCTCGCCGTGTTCGGGACGGCGGCCACGCTGCTCCTCGGTGGATGTCACCCCGACAGCCGGTTCATCTACCACCCACAGCCGACCGACGAGGCCGCCTGGCGGGCGACCGCGCAGACCCGACATGCCGAGCCGGTACACATCGAGCGCGACGGCGCTGTGCTGCGCGGATGGTTGTGGCGTCCGCCGCAGCGGACCGGACCGCTGCCGGCCATCATGTACTTCGGCGGCAACGCCGAGAACGTCTCGTGGATGCTGGCCGAGGCCCACCGCCTCGACGGCCACGCGCTGCTCGCTGTCCCGTATCGCGGCTATGGCGCGAGCACCGGCGTGCCCGAGGAGACTGCGCTCTATGGCGACGCGCTGGCGGTCCACGACTGGCTCGCCGCGCGCCCCGACATCGATGCGGCGCGCATCGCGGTCTGGGGGCGAAGCCTGGGAACCGGCGTCGCGACCTGGGTGGCGGCGCATCGGCCGGTCGCCGGGGTCGTGCTGACCACGCCCTTCGATTCGGTCGCAGCGCTCGCCTGGCACCACCTGCCCGTGCTGGCCTTCCTCGTCACGCAGCGCTTCGACTCGCTGTCGCGTGCGCCGTCGATCGATGCACCGCTGCTCGCAGTCCTCGCCGGCGCCGACGAGGTCGTGCCGCCGGCCCACGGTGAGCGGCTGGTCGCCGCGTGGGGCGGCCGCGTGCGCACGCTGCGCTGGCCGCGGGCCACGCACGACGACGTTCACGTGCATCCCGGGTACTGGCCGGAGGTGGCGGCCTTCCTGGCGACGCTGTCGGCGCCCCCCCAGGGTGTGCGCTGACCGGGCCGTGGCAGACCCGAGCAGACGGCTGTGGCACCCTGCCCGACCATGCCTGCGTTCCCTGCGCCCGCCGCCAACCTCGCAACCGCCTGCCGTCCAGGCTGCGGGGCCTGCTGCATCGCCCCGTCGATCACCACGCCGATGCCGGGCATGCCGCGCGGCAAGCCGGCCGGCGAGCGCTGCCTGCACCTCGACGAAGCCATGCGCTGCAGGCTGTTCGGTCGTCCCGAGCGACCGGCCTTCTGCGGCGGGCTGCAGCCCTCGCGCGAGATGTGCGGCGAGGACCGCGGCCAGGCGATCGCCTGGCTGGCGCGGATGGAGCGCCTGACCGCGCCCTGAGCCAACCGCCGGGGGGGGCGGGGCCGCGGCCGCGGCCGCGACGGGGGGTAACATCTTCGGGCTCCCACGATCGAGCGGTCCCCGTAATGGTTCGGGCGCCCCACCGACGAGACTCCATGAAACTCTACTTCTCCCCCGCCGCCTGCTCGCTGTCGCCGCACATCGCCCTCCTCGAGGCCGGTCTCGCCTTCGAGGCGGAGCGCGTCGACCTGAAGACCAAGAAGACGGCGTCCGGCGACGACTTCAACGCGATCAACCCGAAGGGCTACGTGCCCGCGCTTCGGCTCGACGACGGCCAGCTGCTGACCGAAGGCCCGGCGATCGTCCAGTACATCGCCGACCTCGCGCCCGGCAAGGCCCTCGCGCCCGCGCCCGCGAGCTTCGAGCGGCTGCGCCTCCAGGAGTGGCTGACCTTCATCAACTCCGAGCTCCACAAGCCGATCGGCTCGCTGTTCAACCCGGCGCTGCCCGCCGAAGCCCGGACGATGGCGATCGCGGGCGCCGGCCGGCGCCTCGCCTGGACCGACAGCCGTCTCGCCGGCCAGTCCTTCCTGATGGGCGAGACGTTCACGGTCGCCGACGGCTACCTGTTCACCGTCGTCAACTGGACGAACTTCGTCGGCATGCCGCTCGACGCCTACCCGAATCTGCAGGCGTTCATGGGCCGGGTCGCGGCGCGTCCGGCGGTGCAGGCGGCGCTCAGGGCCGAGGGTCTGCTGAAGTGAGGGGTCGGCGCGCCGCCTGGCCGTGCCGGGCGGTGCGCGACCGTATACTCGGCCCACGATGAAAGCCCGAAGCTGGATCAGTGGTCTGCTGGTGCTCGGCGCGCTCGCCGGCGGCGGCTGGTGGTGGTGGCAGCAGCAGGCCGCGGGCGTCGCACCGCAGCTGCGGACCGCCAAGGTCGAGCGCGGCACGCTCACCGCCACCGTCGCGGCGTCGGGCACGCTGGCCGCCACCGTCCAGGTCCAGGTCAGCTCCCAGGTCTCCGGCCAGATCCGCGAGGTCCTGACCGACTTCAACGCCGAGGTCCGCAAGGGTCAGGTGCTCGCGCGCAT
Source organism: Burkholderiales bacterium (assembly GCA_003818495.1). Classification (GTDB taxonomy): domain Bacteria; phylum Pseudomonadota; class Gammaproteobacteria; order Burkholderiales; family Burkholderiaceae_E; genus UBA4615. The sequence goes on along the minus strand of RPRK01000016.1, from coordinate 32,593 downwards.
CGATCCGGAGACCTTCGAGTACCGGGTCCGTCAGGCCGAGGCCGATCTCGAGGCGGCGCGCGCGCAGGTCGGCGTGCAGCAGGCGACGCTGGCGGCACGCCGCTCGGATCTCGCGCGGGCGCGGATCAACTACGAAGAGGCGATCCGCGACTACGACCGCAAGCAGGACCTCGTCGCGCGCAACTTCATCTCGCCGGCCGAGCGCGACAAGGCCCGCTCGGTGGCGCGCGCGCTCGAGCAGGACGTCGCGTCCGCGGCGGCCCAGATCGACCTCGGCGAGGCGCAGGTGCGCAATGCGCGCTCGACGGTCCAGCAGCGCGAGGCCCAGGTCGCCTCGGCCCGCGTCGATCTCGGGCGCACGGTCATCCGGGCGCCGGTCGACGGCGTCGTCATCAAGCGATCGATCGAGCCCGGCCAGACGGTCGCCGTCAGCCTCGCCGCGCCCGAGCTGTTCCTGATCGCGCAGAACCTGCGCGACATGCAGGTCGAGGTGTCGATCGACGAGGCCGAGGTGGCGCGACTGCGCGTCGGCCAGCGCACCACCTTCACCGTCGACGCCTTCCCGGGGCGCAACTTCGAGGGGGCGGTCATGCAGGTCCGCAAGGCCTCGAAGAACGAGCAGAACGTGATCACCTACACGGCGGTCGTGTCGGCCGACAACGAGCAGCAGCAGCTCCTGCCGGGCATGACCGCCAACGTGCGCATCGTCACCGACGTGCGCAACGACGCGCTCAAGGTGCCGAACGCCGCGCTGCGCTTCAGGCCGCCGGGCTGGAGCGACGCGCCGAAGGCCGCCGGGCTGCCGACGCCGGTCCTGGCCGCACTCTCGGGCTGGCTGCCCGAGGCGCACGCGCAGGCTGGCGCGGCCCCCGCGGCCCCCGCGGCTCCTGCGGCCGTGAACCCGACCCCCGCGGCCCCCGCCGAGCCGAGGGCCACCCCCTCGAAGGCCGGCGAGGCGCGCCCCGCTGCGGCGGCGCCCGGCGGCCCGGGCGGCGGCGGCCAGCTGGCCGCGTTCCGCCAGCGCCTCGAGCGCGAGCTGGCGCTCACCGATGCACAGCGCACGCAGCTCGACGCCATCTTCGGCGGCATGCGCGAGCGGTTCATGGGGCTGCGCGACGCGCCCGAGGGCGAGCGCGCCAAGCTGTCGGAGCGGCTGCGCGCCGACATGCGCGCCCAGATCGGCGAGATCCTCGACCCCGCCCAGAAGAAGAAGTACGCCGAGATCCTGGTCGAGCTCGCCGGCCGCAGCGTCGCCCGCGGCCGGGTCTTCGTGCCGGGGCCGGACGGCAGGCCGGTGCCGCTCGAGCTGCGGCTCGGGCTGTCGGACGGTGCCTTCACCGAGGTCATCGCGGTGACCAGCGGCGGCCGGCTCGAGGCCGGCGACCCGGTGTACGTCGGCGTGCTCGGCGGCCCGAACTCGCCGGGCCCGTCCGGCCCGTCGCGGCCGGCGGGGCCCAGGCTCTGAGCCCGGGCGCATCCGCATGAGCGCTCCGACCGCAGGCGAGCCGCTGATCCGCTGCGAGGCGCTCGCCAAGCGCTACGAGGTGGGCGGCGGCACCGTGCACGCGCTGCGCGAGCTGACGCTGTCGGTGATGCCGGGCGAGTTCGTCGCGGTCATGGGGCCGAGCGGCTCGGGCAAGTCGACCTTCATGAACCTGATCGGCTGCCTCGACCGGCCGAGCGCGGGTCACTACCGGCTGGCCGGCGAGCCGGTCGACGCCATGGACCGAGACCAGCTCGCCGCGATCCGCAACCGCCGCATCGGCTTCGTGTTCCAGCAGTTCAACCTGCTGCCGCGCACCACCGCGCTCGACAACGTGGAGCTGCCGCTGCTCTACGCCGGCGTGCCGCGCGCCGAACGGCGCGCCCGCGCGCTGCGCCGGCTCGGGCAGGTCGGTCTCGCCGAGCGTGTCGACCACCATCCCGCGCAGCTCTCCGGCGGCCAGCAGCAGCGCGTGGCCATCGCCCGCGCGCTGGTCAACGATCCGTCGCTGATCCTCGCCGACGAGCCGACCGGCGCCCTCGACTCGCGCACCAGCGTCGAGGTGATGGCGCTGCTGCAGGCGCTCAACCGCGAGGGCATCACCATCGTCGTCGTCACCCACGAGGCCGACGTGGCCGCGTTCGCCTCGCGGATCATCTCGTTCCGCGACGGGCGCGTGGTGCGCGATGCCCGGCACGTGCCGGACGACGCCGCGGCCGCGCTCGCCGCGATGGCCGAGCCGACGGACTGAGGCGCCGCGCGATGGACCTGCTGTCCACCTTCCGCATCGCGCTGCGGGCGCTGCGCACCAACTCGCTGCGATCGGCGCTGACGATGCTCGGCATCATCATCGGCGTGGGTGCCGTGATCGCGATGATCGGCGTGGGCAAGGGTGCCCAGACCCGCGTCGAGGAGCAGGTGCGCAGCCTCGGCTCGAACGTGATGGTGCTGTGGCCGTCGTCGACCAACACCGGCGGCGTGCGCAGCGGCGTGGGCGGCGTGCAGACGCTGACCGAGGACGACGCCCGCGCGATGCCGATCGAGGTGCCCGAGGTGCTCTATGCGGCGCCGACGCACCGGGCCTCGGGGCAGGTGGTCTACGGCAACCAGAACTGGTTCGCCGCGGTCTTCGGCGTCAACAACGACTTCTTCGACGTGCGCGAGTGGGGCCTGGTGGCGGGCCGGCTCTTCGAGCCGAACGAGACCGCGGGTGCCGGCAAGGTGATCATCATCGGGCAGACCGTCGCGCGCCAGCTGTTCGGCCCCGACATGCCGTTCGAGGACATGATCGACCGCACGGTGCGGCTGCGCCGCGTGCCGCTGACGATCGTCGGCGTGGCCGAGCGCAAGGGGCAGAGCGCGGTCGGCCAGGATCAGGACGACGCGGTGTTCGTGCCGCTGACGACAGCGCGCACGCGGCTCTTCGGCATCGTGCAGGGCAAGCTGCGGCGGGTGAACTCGATCTGGATCAAGGTCGGCCCCGGCGAGGACATGAAGCAGGCCGAGGACGGCATCCGCGCGCTGCTGCGCCAGCGCCACCGGCTGCAGCCCGGACAGGACGACGACTTCACGATCCGCAACCTGACCGAGGTGATGCAGGCCCAGGAGGCGGCCAGCCGGGCGATGACGGCGCTGCTCGCCGCGATCGCGGGCGTGAGCCTGCTGGTCGGCGGCATCGGCATCATGAACATCATGCTGGTGTCGGTCACCGAGCGCACCCGCGAGATCGGGCTGCGCATGGCGGTGGGCGCGCGCGGCAACGACATCCTGTCGCAGTTCCTGGTCGAGGCGGTCACGCTCGCCTCGATCGGCGGCGCGATCGGCGTGGCGCTCGGCGTGGTCGCCGCGCAGCTGGTCGGCCAGTCCGCCGGCTGGCGCATCGAGATCGATTCTCGGGCCATCGTGATGGCCTTCGGCTTCGCCGCGATGGTCGGCATCTTCTTCGGCTACTACCCCGCGCGCAAGGCGTCCCGGCTCGAGCCGATCGACGCCCTGCGCTACGAGTGACCTTCAGACGAGACATGAGCACCTCCACCGCAGTCATCCCCAACGCACTGAGCGTCGCCGGCATCGACCCCTCGGGCGGCGCCGGCATCTACGCCGACCTCAAGGCCTTCTCCGCGCTCGGTGCCTACGGCTGCGGCGTGGTCGCCGCGCTCACCGCGCAGAACACGCAGGCCGTCACCGGCATCCACGGCGTGCCGCCCGAGTTCGTCCGGCTGCAGCTCGACACGCTGTTCGCCGACGTGCGGATCGACACCTGCAAGATCGGCATGCTCGGCACGGCCGCCATCGCGCAGGCCGTCGCCGAGGGACTCGGCCGGCCGGTCGCTGCCGGCGCCCCGGCGCACGTCGTGGTCGACCCGGTGATGGTCGCCAAGAGCGGCGATGCGCTGCTGTCGAAGGACGCCACCGCGATGCTCATCGAGGCGATCCTGCCGCTGGCGACCGTGCTCACCCCGAACCTGCCCGAGGCCGGCGTCCTGCTGCGCGAGCGCGCGCCCGACACGCTGCGCGAGATGTACCGGGCCGCCGAGCGGCTGCGCCGGCTGCTGCCCGACTCGAAGCACGCCTGGGTGATGCTCAAGGGCGGCCACCTCGATGGCGACGCGGTCGACCTCCTGCACGACGGGGATCGGATGATCGAGCTGCCTGCGCCGCGGATCGAGACGAAGAACACCCACGGCACGGGCTGCTCGCTGTCGGCCGCGATCGCGGCCCTGCTGCCGCGCAGCGGCTCGGTGCCCGAGGCGGTCGCGGATGCCAAGCGATGGCTGACCGAGGCGATCCGCCGGTCAGGCGAGCTGTCCGTCGGTCACGGACATGGCCCGGTGCACCACTTCCACACGGTCTGGCCCGCGCCGAGCCGTTAACATCGCGGCTTTCGTCCATCGAGGCGTGCCTGCGGCGCGCCCCCCCTGCCGCCATGGATCTCCTGATCGCGCTGCCGCTGCTGGTGAAGGCGGCGATCCTCGGCCTCGTCGAGGGCCTGACCGAGTTCCTGCCGATCTCGAGCACGGGTCACCTGATCCTCGCCGGCAGCCTGCTCGGCTGGCACGACGACAAGGCGAAGGTCTTCGACGTCGCCATCCAGACCGGCGCGATGGCGGCGGTCATCTGGTACTACCGTGCGCGGATCGGCCGCGTCGTCGGCGGACTGGGGTCCGACCCGGTGGCGCGCCGCTTCTGTGCCAACGTCGTGATCGCCTTCCTGCCGGCGGCGGTGCTCGGCGTGCTGTTCGGCAAGTACATCAAGGCGGTGCTGTTCGAGCCGGTGCCGGTGGCGCTCGCCTTCATCGTCGGCGGCATCGTGATCCTGTGGGTGGAAGCGCGCGAGAAGCGGCTGGCGCGTCCGCCGCGCGTGGACGACGTCGACGCGCTGACCGCCGTCGACGCGGTCAAGCTCGGCTGCGCGCAGGCCTTCGCGCTGATCCCCGGCACCTCGCGCTCGGGCGCGACGATCATCGGCGGCATGCTGTTCGGGCTGTCGCGCCGCGCGGCCACCGAGTTCTCGTTCTTCCTCGCGATCCCGACGCTGATCGGCGCCGGCGCCTACCAGACCTTCAAGTACCGCGACCTCCTGTCGATGGCCGACGTGCCGCTGTTCGCGGTCGGCCTGATCGTCTCGTTCTTCAGCGCACTGGCCTGCGTGCACTGGCTGATCCGGTACGTGTCGCGGCACGACTTCGTGCCCTTCGCCTGGTACCGGATCGGGTTCGGCCTGGTGGTCCTGCTGACCGCCTGGACCGGCGTGGTCGACTGGTCGGGCGGCTGATCGGTCGCGGGGCGGCGTGGCCGCCCCGGCCCGCAGGGTCGTTCAGACCCTGAACACGTCGATGGCCTGAGACAGCCGGTGCGCCTGCTCCTTGAGCTGGCCGGCGGTCGCGGCGGCCTGCTCGACCAGCGCGGCGTTCTGCGTGGTCGACCGGTCGAGGTCCGCGACCGCGATGTTGATCTGATCGATGCCGCGAGCCTGTTCGTTGGTGCCCGCCGCGATCTCGTCGATCAGGCCGCTGACGTCCTGCACCGACGCGGCGATGCCGCTGATCGTCTCGGTCGCCTGCCGCACGCCGTGGGCGCCCTGGTCGACCTTGGTCGCCGCCTCGCCGGTGAGCCGCTTGATCTCCTTCGCGGCCTCGGCGCTGCGCTGGGCGAGCGCGCGGACCTCGGTCGCCACGACCGCGAAGCCGCGGCCCTGGTCGCCCGCGCGCGCGGCCTCGACCGCGGCGTTGAGCGCGAGGATGTTGGTCTGGAACGCGATCGAGTCGATCATCGAGGTGATGTCGCCGATCCGCCGCGAGCTCTCGGTGATCTCGTCCATCAGCGACGACATGCTCCGGATCGCCTGATCGCCGTCACGCGCCACGCCGAGCGCGTCGGCCGCGAGTCGGTTGGCGTTCTGCGCGGCGTCCGAGGTGTTGCGGACGGTGCCCGCGATCTCCTCCATGCTGGCGGCGGTCTCCTGAAGCGACGATGCCGACTGTTCGGTGCGCGCGCTGAGGTCGAGGTTGCCCTGGGCGATCTCCTGCGTGGCGCTCTCCATGCTGCCGACCTGCGAGCGCACGTCGGCCACCAGCGCGAGGATGTTGACGCCGACCTGGTTCACGTCGCGCACCAGCGCCCCGACCTGGTCGACGCGCGTGCTCTTGAGCGACGTCCCCATCTGTCCGCCGGCGATCGAGCGGGCGGCACTGGAGGCCTCGGCGAGCGGGCGGGTGACCGTGGCCTGCAGCCACACGACACCGGCGGCCGAGGCGGCCGCGGCGACACCGACCGCCGCGAGCGCCGTGCCCGACACACCGCTGGTGGCCAGGATGCCGGCGGCGCCCGCCAGCGCCGGCGCGCCGGTGGCGATCGCGAATCGTGCCGCGAGCGGCAGCGCGGCGAGCCGCTGCACACGGCCCGCCAGCCCGGTCCGCAGCAGCCGGCCGCGCGAGAGCACGACCCGCGCGCGGCCCTCGCGCATGTCGCGATAGAGCGTCTCGGCCGCCTCGATCTCCTGGCGGTCGGGGCAGGTGCGGACCGACATGAAGCCGACGATCGCGCCCTGCTCGAGCATCGGCGTCGCGTTCGCGCGGACCCAGTAGAAGTCGCCGTTCTTGCAGCGGTTCTTCACCAGCGCGGTCCACGGCTCGCCGGCCTGGATGGTCGACCACATGTCCGCGAACGCGGCCTCGGGCATGTCCGGGTGTCGGACGATGTTGTGCGCCTTGCCGACCAGTTCCTGCTCGGTGAATCCGCTGATCTCGATGAAGGCCGGGTTGCAGTAGGTGATCCGGCCCTTGAGGTCGGTCGTCGAGACCAGGGTCGCACCGGGTGCGAGGCGGCGCTCGGTCTGCGTGATCGGAAGGTTCTGGCGCATGGGGGGATCGCAGAGGAGGTAGAGGGGGTCGTTCCCGCGGGACCGGGCAATGTCCTGGACATCAATGTGGGATAGCGGGATTCCAGGGCATCGTCGGAAGAGGGGCGCGAATCCCGGCCATTTCCGCGCCCTCGCCGACCGTCGCCCCCGGTCGTCCGCCCAGGGCGGTTCGCGAGGCGGCGGACCGACCGATGGCCGACGGTCCGTCGAGCGGCCCTCGAGCCCGGGCGCGACGGCTCCGCCGGGACGCAGGTCGGAGCGGGGCCTTCCCGTGCGGGTTTCGGCGAGACGGCCGCTCGCCGGACTTCAGGCGGCGATGCTCACCCGGTCCCGGCCGGCGCGCTTGGCGTCGTACATCGCGCGGTCCGCCGTCGCGACGAGCTTCTCGAAGACCGACGGCGTGGGCGGCGCCACGTCCGCCTGCACGAGTGCGGCCACGCCGATGCTCGCGGTGCAGCCGACGGCCTCACCGCTGGGGATCGCCACCCGTGAGGCCGCCACCGCGTCGCGCAGGCGTTCCATCAGCGCGGCCGCCCCCGCCGGGTCGGTGTCCGGCATCACGATGACGATCTCCTCGCCGCCCCAGCGGGCGACGGTGTCGGCCGCCCGGACCGTGCGCCGACAGGCCTCCGCGGTCGCGCACAGGAGCGCATCACCGACCGCATGGCCGTGGCGGTCGTTGGCCGCCTTGAACTCGTCGAGGTCGAGCAGCGCGATGGCCAGCGGGCGTCCCCCGCGTCGCGCGACGTCGATGTCCCGGTGGGCCTGCTCGGTGGCGGTCCGCCGGTTCGCCAGGCCGGTCAGCGCGTCGTGACTGGCGAGCGCGAGCGCGCGTGCATGCTCGCGCTCGAGCGCCCTCAGCAGGCCCACGACGACCCAGGCCACCGGGGCCGAGACCACGAGCGGCATGACGCTTCCCATGATCAGGGCGCGCCGCAGGCCGTCGCCATAGCCGGGCCCGAGCAGGTGCACGGCGAGCACCGCCCCGACCGTCAGCGCGACCGAGGTCCCCGCGATGGCGGCGACGGCTGCCCAGGTCGGCAGGCGCAGCAGCAGGGCTCCGAGAAGTCGGGTGACGGTGTCGAACACGTTGGGTGCCGCCCGAGGCGGCGGATGCCGGACACTCCGGGAAGCCTTCACTGTGCCAGCGATGCCGGGATCCGAGGGGGCCGCAACCGGGTGGAAACCCAGCCAGATCCGACGACCGGTCGACGTACGGTCCGATTCCGGCGCGTTCAGGTCCCCGGCCGGTCGGCGGACCTCCGGTCGCGACCGAAGTGCTCGCGGTAGCGCCCGGGCGGCAGGCCGATGCGCCGCCCGAACTCGCGGGTGAAGTGGGGCTGGTCCGAATAGCCTGCCAGGAAGCCGACCTCGGCGATCGGGCGGCTCGACTCCAGCAGCCACCACGAGGCGGCGCGCAGGCGGACCTGCGCCATCACCTCCGTCCAGGTCAGCCCCGCCTCCGAGAGCACGCGCTGCAGGCTGCGCGCGGACAGGCCGAGCGCGGCCGCGGATCCGGCGAGCGTGCGCGGGCGCAGCGGATCGGCGAGCGCGTCGCGCGCACAGCGCTGCGCGGCCTCCGGCCAGGGCAGGGTGCCGCACAGGTCGAGCGGCGCGGCCTGCGGGGCGGCCCGCGTCCCGGACGACGGCGGGCGCGGCGCGCCCCCATCGGGGCGCCAGTGCAGCGTCCACGCGCCGGTGCGTCCCGCGCCGGCCAGTCGCCTCAGCAGCGCCTCGGTCGCATCGTCGTGGCCGGACGCGGCGGGCGTCGACCCGGTGCCGGCGACCCCGACACCCACGAGCACCGTGGCCCCCTCGATCGTGGCCCGCACGTCGCGCAGGCCGATCTCCTCCAGCAGCGCGGCGAGCACGCCGAGCACCACCAGGTCCTCGGCCGCCGACGGCGCATGACCGGACCGCAGCGAGACGTGTCGCAGGTCCGCCCGTCCGTCGCCGTCGGTCCGCAGTTCGGTGCGGTGCACCGAGTGCACGTAGCGCTCGAGCCGGCACCATCGCTCGAGGACGTCGATGCCGTCGCTCGCCGCGACGAGCGCGCGATGGGTGGGGTCGTCGGGCTGGGAGCGGACGCCCCGTCCGAGACGGGGCAGGCAGGCGAGTCCGCCCTGCCTGACCGCCGCTTCGACGAGGGTGCGCTTGACGTCGAGCCCGACTCGCGCCGGCCGGCTGCCCGACGCGTCCGCGATGGCCGGGACCTCGAGGCCGAGCGCCGCCATGCCGTGCGCGAGCACACGGATCATGGCGGCACTGGCGAAGTCGTCCATCGGGGCGCGGCGGGGGCGGGCGGGCGTCAGGCGCGCCCGCTCGCCCGCAGGTGCGCGAGCACGTCGGCCGGGCGCACCGGCACGCGCTGCGGACGATAGCCGATCGCGTCGAAGATCGCGTTCGCGACCGCACCGGCCGCGGCGACGACCGCGGTCTCGCCGGCGCCGGTCGGCGCGTCGCCGTCGTCGACGAGTTCGATGCGCATCGCCGGCACCTCGCCCATCCGCGGGATCGGCGAGTCGGCGAAGGAGGCCGCCCCGATCGAGGAGGCGCCGATCGGCAGCGACTCGACCAGGACCATGCCGAGCCCCCAGACGAGATTGCCCTCGCACTGCGCGCGGACCTGGTCGGCGTCGACGACCCGGCCGCAGTCGTGCGCGCACGTCATCCGCCGCACCCGCACCGTGCCGTCGGACGGGTCGACGTCGACGTCGGCGATCACGGCCGCGAAGCTGCCGCCCTTGTAGATGCCGCAGGCCACGCCCCGACCCGTCCGCTGCGGACCCGTGGCCGACGAACGCCCGCCGGCCGACTCGCGGGCCCGACGCAGCACCCGCGCGAGTCGCGGCGATTCGACGTGCGCGAGGCGGAACGCCACCGGATCGGCCCCCGCGGCGCGTGCCAGGGCATCCATCGCCGACTCGATCGCGAGCGCGTTCGGGCCGGCCCCGAGCCCGCGCCACGGCCCGCCCAGGATCGGCAGGCGCACCAGGTCGAACTCCACGCGCGTCGCCCCGGTCCGATACGGCGGCACCGCGCCGCGGGCCACGCCGTCGTCGCCGATCACGTCGGTCAGCCGCTGCAGCCATGCGGGCAGCACCGCGTTCGTGAACAGGATGTGGCTCGATGCGAACGCGTGCCACCAGGCCTCGATGCGTCCGTCCTTCAGGCGCGCCCGGATCCGGTGCCTCGACGGCGGCCGGTGAAAGCCGCAGGCGAACTCCTGCGAGCGCGTCCACTGCACCTTCACCGCGCTGCCCGTGGCGCGCGCGAGCACGGCCGCCTCGAGTTCGACGGTGGCGATCGTCTTGCCGCCGAAGGCCCCGCCCACCCGCATGCCCTGGACGTGCACGCGTGACGCATCGAGGCCGAGCCGCGCCGCGATCACGTCGGCCACGTAGAACACGTCCTGGTTGCCGACCCATGCGTGCAGCTCGCCCTCGGCGGTCCAGTGCGCCACCGCCGCGCGCGGCTCGATCGGGGCGTGAGCAGCCGGCGGCACGTCGAGGTGGAGGTCGACGTCCCACGGCCCGGTCCGGTCCGGCACACCGGTCGTGTGCCAGGGCTCCAGTCGCGGCTGGTGCGCGAGCGCCCCCCGGGCGAGCCTCGCGTCGAGGTCGAGCGCACGGACCACGTCGTCCGACTCGAACGAACCGTCCACCGACCAGCGCGGCGCCAGCGCCGCGGCGATCCGCTCCAGCGCACCCGGCGTGGTCGCGACGATGCCCACCCCCTCGGAGCGACCCTGCGTCAGCAGCGGATCGCGTACCAGGGCCACGAATCCCGGCACCGAGCGTGCCGCGGCCTCGTCGAGGAACACCGCGCGCGACGCCAGCTCGGGCGACACCGGCGCACGCAGCACGCGGCCGAAGCGCTGGCCCGGGCGTCGCACGTCGGCGGCGTAGAGCGCCTCGCCCCGCACGATCGCCGGGCCCTGCTCGATCGGCTGGCTGCGGGGCGACCGCGGCGCGGTCCGCTCGAAGGCCCGCAGTTCGGCCATCGGTCGCGGGCGCACCGCCAGCACGCCCGCGGCGTGGCCGGCCTCGAGCGCGTCGCGCAGCGTCGCACAGGCCTGCGCGAGCGGGATCGCGAACTCCCGGATCGAGTCGCTGCCGACGCTCGCCTTCACGCGCGGCAGCGCGCGGGTGCCGTGGAGCCGTGCGTCGACCCGGTCCCAGGGCACGCCGAGCTCGTCGCAGGCGATCCGCTTCATCGCGGTCAGCACGTTCTGGCCCATCTCCACGCGCGGCAGCGTCAGGGTGTATCGACCGCCGGCGAACCGGATCCACGCCGCCGCGTCCGCCGCGCTCGGTGTCGGCCGCTTCGGGATCACCGGCAGCGCGCCGCAGCCGGCGGCGAAGGCCACGGCCAGCCCGCCGGCCGCGCCGAGGAACGCGCGACGCCCGCGGCGCCCGTCGCGCCCTCCGCCCCCGTCGCCCCCTCCGCCCCCTCCGCGTGCGGAGCGGCTCCGGTCGGGCCTCACGCCCGACCCCGGCTCGCCTCGGCCGCGCGGTGCACGGCGTCGCGGATCCGCTGCTGCGTGCCGCATCGGCACAGATGGCCGGCCAGCGCCGTGTCGATGTCGGCGTCGTCCGGACGCGGCCGCACGCGCAGCAGCGCCACCGTCGCCATCACCTGTCCCGCCTGGCAATAGCCGCACTGCGGCACCGATGCATCGAGCCAGGCCTGCTGCACCGGGTGCAGCGCATCGCCACGTGCCAGGCCCTCGATCGTCTCGATCCGCGCCGCGCCCGATGCACCGGCGGTCAGCAGGCAGGCGCGCTGCGGCCGGCCGTCGACCAGCACGGTGCAGGCCCCGCAGAGGCCGGCGCCGCAGCCGAACTTCGCGCCGACGAGGCCGAGCGCCTCGCGCAGTGCCGACAGCAGCGTCTCGTCGACCCAGACGTCGTCGAGCTCGATCCATGTTCCGTTGACGTGCAGCCTCATCGCGACCTCCGGCAGGGGGAGAGGGGATCATCGTGTCCCGGGGCGCCCGCCGTATTGAACGATTGCGCCAACGGCCCACTGGCCTGCGGTCCGCGAGTCGCGAGTCGCGAACCGCGAGTCGCTGTAACCTTGCGGCCCCGACCGTCGAACCCACCGGTATCCGGCACGCCCGGGCGCACGCGCGCCCGCCGCGGCTGCCCCGACCCGTGAGGCCCACCGAACCATGCACGCCACGCTCCCCCTGCTCGCCGCCACCGATTTCCCGCCCATCCGGCGTCGCGCGCTCGAGACCCTGCAGGTCAACCTCGGCTACCGGTGCAATCAGAGCTGCCTGCACTGCCATGTCGCCGCCGGCCCCAACCGGACCGAGATGATGGACGAGGCCACCGCGGGGCTGGTCGTGGAGGTGCTCGGCGCGCGCGGCGTGCGCACGCTGGACCTCACGGGCGGAGCACCCGAGCTGAGCCCGCACTTCCGCACGCTGGTGCGCGCGGCGCGCCGGCTGGGCGTGCGGGTCATCGACCGCTGCAACCTGACGATCCTGTCCGAGCCGGGCCAGGACGACCTCGCCGACTTCCTCGCCGCCGAAGGCGTCGACGTCGTGGCGTCGCTGCCGTGCTACTCGGCGGCGAACGTCGATCGCCAGCGCGGCGACGGCGTGTTCGAGCGCAGCATCGACGGGCTGCGCCGCCTCAACGCGCTGGGCTACGGCGCCGGCGAGGGGCTCGCGCTCGACCTCGTCTACAACCCCCAGGGCCCGTCGCTGCCGCCGCCCCAGGCCGCACTCGAGGCCGACTACAAGCGCGAGCTGATGGCACATTTCGGCATCCGCTTCGACCGGCTGCTGGCGCTCGTGAACATGCCGGTGCAGCGCTTCGGCAGCACGCTGGTCAGCAAGGGCGGCTTCGGCGCCTACATGACGCTGCTGCGCGACGCCTATCGCCCGGAGAACCTCGAGACGGTGATGTGCCGCTCGATGGTGAGCGTCGACTGGGAGGGCAGCCTCTACGACTGCGACTTCAACCAGATGCTCGGCCTGCGGGCCCGTCTCGAGGGCAGCGCGCGTCCGCACCTGCGCGACCTGCTGCGCGCCGATCCGGCGGGGACGTCGATCCGGACCGCCGACCACTGCTACGGCTGCACCGCGGGGCAGGGCAGCAGCTGCGGCGGCGCGCTCGAGTCGGCGCCCGTGGCGGTGCACGCCTGATGGCCGGCCTCGATCGCCGCGCCGTCCTGGTCTCGGGCGCCGCCGCGCTCGCCGCGGCGGGCGCGGCGCCGCACGGCCCGGCCCGCGCCCAGGGGCGCCCGCTCGAGTTCGGCGTCGGCCTCTTCCAGCCCGACCGCGAGCGCAACGACGCGACCTACCGGCCGCTCGCCCGCCACCTCGCCGAGCGGCTCGGCCGGCCGGTTAACCTGCGCACCGTCGACAGCTGGGAAGGGCTGGCGAAGTCGCTCGCCAGCGGCGAGACCGACCTCGCGCTGATGGGCCCGTGGGGCTACGTCCTCGCCCATCACTTCGCCGGCGCGCAGGCGGTCTCGACGATCCTCTACGACGGCCGCCCCGAGTACTTCGCGCTGATCGTGACCCACCCCGAGTCGGGCCTGAACGACGCGAAGGACCTCGTCGCGAAGGGCAAGGGTCGCACCTTCGCCTTCGGCGACAAGGGCTCGACCTCCGGCTACCTGATCCCGCTGCACTTCTTCCTGCAGCAGGGCATCGATCCCGAACGGCACTTCGGTCGCGTGCTCTACACGCGCCATCAGGCGATCCAGATGCAGGTCACCGCCGGTGCGATCGATGCCGGCGCCGACTACAACCGCAACCGCAACGCGATGATCGAGCAGGGCCTGATCAAGGCCGAGCGCTCGAAGATCATCTGGCAGTCTGCGCCCCTGCCCAACGATGCGTTCGCGGTGAGCGCGGCACTGGCCGCCGACGCGGGCTTCGTGGCCCGGCTGCGCGCGGCGCTCGAGGCGGTCGGCCCGCTGCTCGCCCAGCGTCCGGAGCTGCTGCCCGCGCACTACACCGGCTTCGTGACCCGCGACAACGCCTTCTACAAGCCGATCCGAGATGCCGGGCTGGCCACCGGCAAGCTCGGGCCGAAATGAGGCGTCCGTGAGCGTCGCGGCGGCCTCGCGCCCGTCCGTGCCCGGCGGTGCCCCGCGCGGGCGGCTGCGCTTCCTCGCGCTGTGCGCCGCGTACGCCGTGCTGGTGATCGCGTGCCTGGCCACGCTCGCGGCGGCCGGCGATCTCTCCTTCGGGCGCAATCCGTGGGACAACCTGCTGAAGTCGCTGGGCGAGTTCGCGCGGCCGAGCTTCGTCGACCTCTGGAGCGGTCCCGAGCGGCTCGAGTACCGCAGCGACGACGGCACGCTGCTGCGCGTCGAGGACCGGCGCCGCGTCGAGGCCGACTTCATCGCCGCGCTCGGACGCGCCACCTGGGTCACCTTCCAGATCGCCACCCTCGGCTCGCTGCTGGCCGCGGTGCTCGCGCTGCCGCTGGGGCTGCTGACCGCGCGCACGCTGCAGGCGCCGCGGGCGGCGGCCTGGGCGGCGAAGGCCGTGCTCGACACCGCCCGGTCGGTCCACACGCTGGTGTTCGGTCTCGTGCTGGTCGGCATCGTCGGCCTCGGGCCGACCGCCGGTATCCTGGCGATCGGCCTGCACTCGATGGGCACCTACGGCAAGCTCTACGCCGAGAGCATCGAGTCGCTCGACATGGCGGCCGTCGAGGCCGTGCGGGCCACCGGCGCGACGCCCGCCCAGGTCTTCTTCAACGCGGTCTGGCCGTCGGTGCTGCCGCAGTTCGTGGGCAATCACCTGTACGTCTGGGAGTTCAACATCCGCGACTCCACCGTGCTCGGCCTGATCGGCGCGGGCGGCCTCGGCCTGCTGATCTCCGAGGCGGCGAGCCTCTTCCAGTGGAGCCGGCTCGCGACGATCCTGCTGGTCGTCGTCGTCCTGGTCACCACCTTCGATGCGCTGTCCCGGCGCATCCGGCAGGCGCTGCGATGAGTGGCGGGCCGCCGGCGGTGTGCCTCGAGGGCGTGCGCGTCGAGGTCGACGGCCGAGCGCTGCTGCAGGTGGACGCGCTCGCCGTGATGCCGGGCGAGCGGGTCGCGCTGGTCGGTGCCAACGGAGCCGGCAAGAGCACGCTGCTGCGCGTGCTCACCGGCCTCGCGCCGGCCATGCGCGGGCGCGTGCAGGTGCTCGGACGCGACATCGGCCCGGGCGCCGCGCAGCCGCCCGGTCGCGCGGGCTGGCGGGCGCTGCGGGCCGAGATCGGGCAGGTGATGCAGGGGCTGCACCTGGTGGCGCGGCTGAGCGCCCGCGAGAACGTGCTGATCGGTGCGCTGTCGCGCCACGCCGCGCTGCCCGCCTGGCGCGGCTGGACACGCCTGTATCCGGCCGCCCTCGTCGCCGAGGCCGACGCCGCGCTGGCATCGCTCGGGCTCGCCGGTCGCGAGGACACGCGTGCCGACCGGCTCTCCGGCGGCGAGCGCCAGAAGGTGGTCATCGCGCGGCTGCTGCTGCAGCGGCCCCGACTCGTCCTCGCCGACGAGCCGACCGCGGCGCTCGATCCCGCCGCGACCGAGGTCGCCGTCGAGGCGCTGATGCGCGCGGCGGCGCAGGCTGCCCTGGTGAGCGTCGTGCACGACCCGGCCCTGCTGCCGTCGCTCGCGGATCGGGTGATCGGACTGGAGGGAGGGCGCATCGCGTTCGACCTGCCGGTGGCGCGGCTCGATGCCGAGCGGCTGGCCGAGCTGTATCGGCGGCCCGCAACGGGCACCGGGAGCGCAACGCCGATGCAGTCGACGTCGCCGTCGTCCTCACCGTCACCGTCACGCCGGGAGTCCACCATGCCCGCGCGCGTCGTGGCCGCCGTCGTCGGTACGTTCGCGCTGCTGGCGGGGACGGGCGAAGCCGACGCCCAGTCCGCTGCGCAGCGCGTCGGCGACTTCGCCTCGGCCGGCGACGAGCCGCCCGCGCCATGGCGCTCGATCCGGTTCGACGAGCGCATCCCCGCCACCCGCTACCGCACCCTGACGTGGGACGGCGTGGCCGCGGTCGAGGCGCGCGCCGAGGGCTCGATGTCGCTGCTCGCGCGGCCGATCGACGTCGACCTGCAGGCCACGCCGATGCTGTGCTGGCGCTGGCGGGTGGACGGCGTGCCGGCGACGGCCGACATGGCGACCAAGGCCGGCGACGACTACGCCGCCCGCGTCTACGTCGCGTTCGGCCTGCCCGCGCAGGTGATGGGGCTGGGCGTGCGCGCGCAGCTCGCGCTGGCGCGCCGCCTCTACGGCGATCACGTCCCCGATGCGGCGATCAACTACGTGTGGGACAACCGGCAGCCGATCGGCACACGCCGCCCCAACGCCTACACCGATCGGACGCTGATGGTCGTGCAGCGCAGCGGGGCCGCGCAGGCGGGCGGCTGGCTGACCGAGCGCGTCGATGTCCTCGCCGAGGCGAGCCGCGCCTTCGGCACCGACCGGCCGGTCGCACGCCTGCTCGCGATCGCGTCCGACACCGACAACACCGGCGAGCGGGCCCGGGCCGGGTTCGCCGACCTGCACTTCGTGGCGCGCGATGCCCCGTGCGCGTTTCCGGCGGCCCGCGAGGGGCGGTGACCGGTCGGCCGTCCGGCGCGTCCCAGCGGCGCCGGGACCCGGGCAGGGTTCTTGTTAGGGATCCGATCGGGCCCGACGTGGGTCCGTTCCGTCGATCACCGATGCTCCCACCCGAACCACGACCGGGAGGCGCCGCAGTCTGACCCGGTCCGGGCGTGAGCCCGGGCATCGCGGTCCGGTCTGGCCGGGCGCTTCCTGGAGCGACACAGGAGAACGCCATGAGCCAGACGCTCGCGCAGCGCCGCGCGCTCGCCGCCCGCGGGAACGAGCGGACCGATCGGCCCGATCGGCCCGCCTGCGCCCGCGGCCCCGCTCCGGCCGCCGACCGCGACGCCCGGGCACCGCCCGGTGCCGCCGACGACGCCCGGGCACCGCCCCCCGGCTCCACCGACGACGCGGGCCGCTTCCGGCCGGATTCCGGCGCGGCCGGACGGGCCATCCTCACGCTGGTCCGCGCCGGCGCGCGGGTCGTCGACGTCGGCCCGGAGCGCGTGCTCCTGCGGCGCGGATCGAGCGACTGCGAAGTCGACCGGTCCGGCCGGGTCGCCTGGCGTCGGCGCTGAGGAGGTCTGCGCCGGGCCGCCCCCGGGCGGCGCCCGTCCGCCGGGCCTAGTCCTTTCGGCGACGGAGGGCCGGAAGCCATCGCGTACCATCCGCGGGTGACCGATACCGCCTCCGGCGCCGCGCTGCGCCCCGCTTCCCGTCCCGACCGCCACGCCGCGTCTCCCGAGGTCTGCGCCGCCGCGCTCGAGGCCCTGCGCCGCGTCTGGGGCTATCCGGCGTTCCGAGGCCTGCAGCAGTCCATCGTCGAGCATGTCTCGGCCGGCGGCGACGCGCTGGTGCTGATGCCCACCGGGGCCGGCAAGTCGCTGTGCTACCAGGTGCCGTCGCTGGTCCGCGAGGGCACCGGCGTGGTCGTCTCGCCGCTCATCGCGCTGATGCAGGACCAGGTCGACGCGCTGCGCGAGAACGGCGTGCGCGCGGAGTACCTGAACTCCACGCTGTCGATGGACGACGCGCGTCGCGTCGAACGCGCGATGCGCGCCGGCGAGATCGACCTGCTGTACGTCGCGCCCGAGCGGCTCCTGACCGACCGCTGCCTCGAGCTGCTCGAGCAGAGCCGCATCGCGCTGTTCGCGATCGACGAGGCGCACTGCGTGTCGCAGTGGGGGCACGACTTCCGGCCCGAGTACCTCGGCCTGTCGGTGCTGCACGAGCGCTTCCCGCGGGTGCCCCGCGTGGCGCTCACCGCCACCGCCGACCCCCAGACCCGGCGCGAGATCCGCGAGCGGCTCGCCCTCGACGACGCGCGCGAGTTCGTCTCGTCGTTCGACCGGCCGAACATCCGCTACACCATCGTCGAGAAGGACGAGCCACGTCGCCAGCTGCTCGCGCTGCTGTCGGGTGAGCTGCGCGGCCAGGCCGGGATCGTCTACTGCGCCACGCGCAAGCGCGTCGAGGAGACCGCGCAGGGCCTGCGCGACCAGGGCTACGACGCGCTGCCCTACCACGCCGGCCTGCCCGCCGACGTGCGCGCCGCCAACCAGTCGCGCTTCCTGCGCGAGGACGGCGTGGTGATGGTCGCGACCGTCGCCTTCGGCATGGGGATCGACAAGCCCGACGTCCGATTCGTCGCCCACCTCGACATGCCCAAGTCGGTCGAGGGCTACTACCAGGAGACCGGCCGGGCCGGCCGCGACGGACTGCCGTCGCAGGCCTGGATGGCCTACGGGCTGCAGGACGTCGTCAACAACCGCCGACAGATCGACGAGTCCGAGGGCAGCGACGACTACAAGCGGGTCTCGCGCGGCAAGCTCGACGCGATGGTCGCGATGGCCGAGGCCGACTCGTGCCGCCGCGTGCTGCTGCTGCGCTACTTCGGCGAGGCGAGCGAGCCCTGCGGCAACTGCGACAACTGCCTGCACCCGCCCGAGCGCTGGGACGCGACCGAGGCCGCGCGCAAGCTGCTCTCGTGCATCTACCGGATCCGGCAGGCGAGCGGCTTCGGCTACGGCGCGCACTACGTCATCGGCGTGCTGCGCGGCGACCGCGACGAGAAGGTCCTGGAGCGCCGGCACGACCAGCTCTCCACCTTCGGCATCGGCGCCGACATCGACGCGCGCACCTGGCACGCGGTGCTGCGGCAGCTCGTCGCGCGCGGCCTGGTCGAGGTCGCGCACGAGCGGTACGGCGCGCTCGAGCTCACCGAGGCCGCCGGACCGGTGCTGCGCGGCCAGGAGCAGGTGATGCTCGCGAAGGCCAACCTCGCGCGCAGCGAGCGGCCGAAGGGCGGGCGCACCCGCTCGCGCGGCACGTCGGGCGGCAGCGACGCGCCGCCGGTGGCGCTCGGTCTGGACACCGAGTCCGCCGCGCGCTTCGCGAAGCTGCGCACCTGGCGGCTGGCCGCGGCCCGCGAGCACGGCGTGCCGCCCTACGTGATCTTCCACGATGCCCACCTGGCCGAGATCGCACGCCGCGATCCCTCGGACCTCGACGACCTGCACGGCGTGCCCGGCGTCGGTGCCGCCAAGCTCGAGCGCTACGGCGAGGCGGTGATCGCCGCGCTGCACGCCGACTGAGACGCGGGCCGGCCGCCGGACCGGCCGGATCCGCGCGCGCTCAGGCCACCGACGGCTCGAGCGTCAGCCTCGGCAGGTCGATCGTGAAGACGCAGCCCCGCCCCGCCCGGTTCTGGACGGTGAGGGTGCCCGCTTCGGACTCCACGTTGTGCCGAGCGATCGACAGTCCGAGCCCCAGGCCCGTCCGGTCGTCGTGGCGCTGCGTGAACGGAAAGAACATCCGCTCGAGCGTTCCGGGCGGAATGCCGCCGCAGTGGTCCGACACGTCGATCAGCACCCGGTCGCCGACCGCGTGGGCCCGCAGGTCCACCCGGGTGTTCGGACGGGTGTACTTGAACGCGTTCTGCAGCAGGTTCGTCAGCGCGGACATCAGCCGATCGCGGTCGCCGGCGATCGCCAGGTCCGGCGCGACGGGGGCGACCTCGAAGGCGCAGTCGGAGTCCCTGGCCTGCAGCCTCGCGCCCTGCGCGACGTCCTCGATGAACACCGCGAGCGAGAACCGCGCCGAGCCGACGGGCGCCACGACCTGGTCGCGGACCTGGTCGATCATCTGCTCGATCAGGATCTGCAGCGCGCCGTGGGCCCGCTTCAGCACGCCACCGGTCGCACCTGCGATCGGCAGGTTGCCGACCTCGAGGGCTTTCGTCGCGAGCACCGCGGTGCCGAGCGAGTTGCGCAGTTCGTGGACGATGGAGCCCAGGCGTTCGTTGGCGTCGGCGACCTGCTTGCGCGCGAGCATCACGTCGCGCTGCGCGCTGAAGTGGGTGACCGCGCTGGCGATCGCATTGTCGAGGCACCGGTTGAGCGTGCGGAAGTCGTTCACGCTGAACGGGGCGTCGCGCTCGACCGCCATGTCGGTGATGGCCTGGCAGAGGTCGCCGTAGTCGTGGACGACCTGATCGACCGTGTAGCCCAGCGTCCAGAGTTCGCGGCCGTGCTCCGCGGCCGACAGGCTCATCTGCGATGCGGTGCCCGCATCCCCGCTCGATGCGCCCGAGATGCGCACGCTCTCGTCCTGCTGGCCCGCCTCCTCGGCGATCAGCGTGCGCTGGAGCTGCTCGAGGAACATCGGCACGCCGTTGCTGAGCTGCGCCTCGGTGGCGGCCCGGGTGGGGCGCTGCGCCACCTTCGCCTTGGAGCGCGCGATCAGCTCGTCGCGATTGTTGGCCAGGAACGTGTACAGGGTCGCCCTCGATGCGGTGATGTGCGCGCAGTGCCTCGAAGAACGACACCTGTGCCGGTCGAGTATGCGCCCTGCCGATCGGTATCCCCTAGCAGGACCGGCCCGGGGCCGATCCGCAAGGCCGGCTCCTACGTCTGCGGCGGGCGGCCCGGCTACAGCGACATCGACGGCCGCGTCGCCAGCCCCGCCCGCCAGCGCACGACGTTCGGATGGCGCTCCGGATCCGGCTTGAGCTTGAGCACGCGCGCGAAGTCGACCGCCACCGCGGCGGTGATGTCGGCGATGCTGAACCGCTCGGTCGCCACGAACTCGCGTCCCGCCAGCCTCGCATCCAGCACGACGAGGAAGCGCTCGACCCGGGCCCGGCCGCGCTGGGCCAGCTCGGGGATCTGGGCGTAGTCCACCGGCCCCGGCAGCGCCCGGTTCACCATTGCCGGCGAGCTGTTGCGCAGGCCCTCGGCGATCGCGATCAGGCCCTCGAACTCGGCGCGCCAGTGCCAGCCCGCGATCTCGGCGCGTTCGGCGGGCGTGCGGCCCATCAGCGGCGGCTCCGGGTACGCGGCCTCGACCCAGGCCGCGATCGACGCGTTGTCGGTCAGCACCAGGCCGTCGTCGGTCTGCAGCACCGGCACCGTGCACTGCGGATTGATCGCCCGGAAGGCGTCGCTGAGCTGCTCGCGAGCGGCGAGATCGACCATGACGGTCTGGTGGGGCACGCCCTTCTCGGCCAGCAGGATCCGGGTACGGCGCGGGCTGGGCGCGGTCGCGCAGTCGTGGAAGACGATCATCGCTGGGGTCCCTGTCAGATGATGCGGCTCGTGCGCCCCGCCCAGTAGCGGTCGCGCAGCAGTCGCTTGTAGAGCTTGCCGGTCGGATGCCGCGGCAGCTCGGCCTCGAAGTCCACCGAGCGCGGGCACTTGATCGGCGAGAGCCGTTCGCGGCACCAGGCGATCAGCTCCTGCTCGAGCGCGGGTCCCGCCTCGGCCATGTCGCGCGGCGTGACCACCGCCTTCACCGCCTCGCCCATCTCCTCGTCGGGCACGCCGATCACCGCCACGTCGAGCACCTTGGGGTGGGTGACCAGCAGGTTCTCGGTCTCCTGCGGATACACGTTGACCCCGCCGCTGATGATCATGTGGGCCTTGCGGTCGGTCAGGTGCAGGAAGCCGTCCGCGTCGACATAGCCGACGTCGCCGAGCGTGGTCCAGCCCAGCGGGTTTCTCGAGCCCGAGGTCTTCTCGGGGTCGTTGTGGTACTCGAAGGGGCGGCCGCCGGCGAAGTAGACGGTGCCCGGCTCGCCGACCGGCATCTCGACCCCGTCCTCGTTGCAGATCCGCAGCTCGCCGACCACGGCGCGCCCGACGGTGCCCTCGTGCGCGAGCCACTCGCGCGAGTCGCACAGCGTCATGCCGTTGCCCTCGGTGCCGGCGTAGTACTCCCAGACGATCGGACCCCACCAGTCGATCATCTGCTTCTTGACCGGGATCGGGCAGGGCGCGGCCGCGTGGATCGCGCAGCGCAGCGAGGCGACGTCGTGCCGCGCGCGGACCTCGGTCGGCAGCTTGAGCATCCGCACGAACATCGTCGGGACGAGCTGCGTGTGTGTCGCGCGGTGCGTCTCGACGAGCCGCAGGAAGCCTTCGGCGTCGAAGTGCTCCATGATCACGCAGGTGCCGCCGAGCCGCAGCACGCCCATGTTGAAGCGCAGCGGGGCCGCGTGATAGAGCGGGGCAGGGGACAGGTAGACGGTGTCCTCGCCCACGCCGTAGCGCTGGCGCATCGTCTCGAGCAGCGGGTACGTCGCGTCGATCGCACCGGCGTCGGGCGGCACGTACACCCCCTTGGGCCGGCCGGTCGTGCCCGACGAATAGAGCATGTCGCAGCCGGCGATCTCGTCGTCGATGCGCCGCGCCGGCTGGTCCGCCGCCGCGTCCTCGTAGGCGGTCCAGCCGGGGGCGGTGCCGTCGATCATCCAGCGTGCGAGCAGCGCGTCCACGCCGTCGGCGGCCTGCGTGGCGACCGCCGACGTGGCCGCGGTGGCCACGATCGCGCGTGCCCCGCAGTCCTCGACGATGTAGCGCGCCTCGCCGACGGTCAGTCGCGTGCTGATCGCGGTGTAGACCAGCCCCGCGCGGTGCGCGCCGACGCACAGCTCGTAGAAGCGCGGATGGTTCTCCACCAGCAGCGCGACATGGTCGCCCGCCCGCAGCCCGCTCGCGCGCAGCAGCCGCGCGAAGCGGTTGCTGCGCGCCTCGAGCTCGCCGTAGGTGACGACGGTGCCGCTGCCGGCCATCACGATGGCCGGCTTGTCCGGCGTGCGCGCGGCGTGGATCGACGGATGCATGGGCGGTCCTCCGTGCGCGACGCCGGCGCGTCAGGGCTTGAACACGTAGCCCGGGCCGATCGCCGCGGCTGCCGGGATCGGCGGCAGGTCGGCGAACAGCTTCGGGTTGTCGGCCATCACCTTCAGGATGTGCTTGGGCTCGATGTGCTTGTTGACGTCGAAGGTCTGCTTGAGGATGCCCAGGCGGAACAGCCGGTCCTGCGCGGCGTGCAGCGCGCGGAAGTTGTTCGCCGACAGCCGACGGTCGGCCTGCTGGATGTTGTACTGCATCGCGGCCTCGGCGACCTCGGGCTTGAGGCCCGGGATCCAGCGCGTGGCGACCTGCGCGGCCTGCTTCGGATTGGCGCGCATCCACTGGTCGGCCTCGGAGACGGCGGCGAGGAACTTCTCGATCGTCGCGCCGTTCTTCTCGACCCAGCCGCGCAGCGCGACGTTGTAGCCGACGTACGAGATCACGTCGCCGCCGCGGATCACCTCGACCGCACCGGGCACGTCCTTCATCGCGACGATCGGCCACGGGTCCCAGGCCGAGAACGCGTCGATGCCCTTGGCGAGCAGCGCGACGGTCATGTCGGGCGGCGGCGTGTTCACCAGCGTCACGTCGGCCGGCGTCAGGCCCGCCTTCTCCAGCAGCGCCAGCACGTACAGGTGGTTGATCGTGCCGAAGGAGGCGGCGATCTTCTTGCCCTTGAGGGTCTTGAGGTCGCCCTTGACGATGCCGGAGTCGCCGCGCGCGATCAGCGCCATCGTCGCGTCCGAGCCCATCTTGGTCGCGTTGCCGCTGTAGTTGCCCAGCGCCACCAGGTCCATGCCGCGCAGCACCGCACCGATCATCGGCACGCCGACCTGCACGATCTCGCTCTCGCCGGCCTGCAGCGCGTTGAGCGCATCGACGCCGGTCGCGTAGGGGCGGGCGATCGTGACGTCGAGTCCCTGCTTCTCGAAGAAGCCGCGCTCCAGCGCGATCGGCAGGCCGATCTGGTCGATGCCGGTCACCATGCCGGCCTTCATCTTCACCAGCGTCTGCGCGTGGGCGGCGGTGCCGGCCACCAGCGCCGCGGCGAGCATCAACGTTCTGAACAGCATCGTCAGTCTCCTCGGTGTGTCGTTGGAATGCGGAACGGGATCAGGGCTGCAGGAATCAAGGCTGCTTGAGCGGCTCGACGCGGCTGACCCAGTAGGGCCGGACCAGCCGCACGAGTTCGGTCCGCGGCACGCCGCGGACCTCGACGGTGTTGCCGTCGGTGCCCGAGACGCGACCGAAGCGCTGGAAGACCAGCACGTGGAAGCGCTCGGGCGGAAAGGGCAGGGTGACCAGCACGGCCAGCCGCTCGCGATCGGCCGGGAACTCGCCGACGATCTTGCCCGGCGCCGCGGCGGAGAGCCAGCCCTGGTAGACCAGCCAGGCCACGAGCAGGCCGAGCACGACCCGGCCCTGCGTCGAGCGCAGCACCGCGCCCGCGATCCCGCGCAGGGGGCCGTGACGCGGGCCGGCGTCGCCGTCGGGCGGCGTCGCGGCGGTGCTCATGCCGAGCGCACCCGGGCCAGCACCTTGGCCGACAGCGTCTTGAACGCGTCGTCCTCGACCAGTTCGTCCCAGCGGCGCGGGTGCGGCAGCGGCACCGGCACGTCGTCGAGCACGAGGCCCTTCGACAGCACCACCACGCGGCTGGCGAGGAACACCGCCTCGGGCACGTCGTGGGTGATGAACAGCACCGTGGTACGGCGCTGCTGCCAGATGCGCGTCAGCTCCTCCTGCAGCATCAGGCGGGTCTGCGCGTCGACGCTCGCGAAGGGCTCGTCCATCAGCAGCACGTCGGGCTCGTTGGCTAGCGCACGCACCACGCCCACGCGCTGCTGCATGCCGCCGGACAGCTCCGCCGGGTAGCGGTCGGCCGCGTGCGCGAGGCCGGCGAGCGCCAGGTACTCGCGCGCGATGCGGTCGCGCTCGGCGCGCGGCACGCCGCGCATCTTCGGCCCGAAGCCGACGTTGTCGAGCACGGTCTTCCAGGGGAAGAGCGCGAACGACTGGAACACGACGCCGCGGTCGGGACCGGGTCCGTCGACCGGCGTGCCGTCGACCAGGATGCGCCCGCCGGTGTGCGGCAGGAAGCCGGCGATCATGTTCAGGATGGTGGTCTTGCCGCAGCCCGAGGGCCCCACGACCGAGACGAACTCGCCCGGCTCGACGCGCAGCGACACGTCGCGCACCGCCGTCACCTGGGTGCCCTTGTACGGGTCGTAGTACGTCTTCTGCAGCCCTTCGAGCGTCAACGACTTCATCGGTCCCTCGTCACCATGCCCCAGCGCTGCCCGGTCGCCCGCTCGATCGGAGCGAGCACCCAGGCATCGACGGCGTACCACAGCACACCCAGCACCACCATGCCGAGCATGATCTCCACCACCGAGCCGGCCCGTCGCGCGTCGAACATGAGGAAGCCGATGCCGCTGGTGCCGACGATGATCTCGGCGGCGATCAGCGCACGCCAGCCGTAGCCCAGGCCGTTGCGCAGGCCGGTCATGATGTTCGGCAGCGCCCCGGGCAGCAGCACCTCCCACACCACGCGCGCGGGCGAGGCGCCGAGACTGCGGGCGGCACGGGTCAGGTCGGTCGGCACCGAGCGGATGCCCAGCACGGTGTTCAGGACCACCGGGAACAGCACGGTGTAGACGATCACGAAGGTCATCGTCGTCAGGCCGAAGCCGAACCACACCAGCAGGATCGGCAGCCACGCGATGTCGCCCACCGCCTGGAAGAACAGCAGCACCGGCCACAGCGCGGTATGCGCGCGCCGGCTCGTGCCGATCAGCACGCCCAGCGGGATCGCCAGGGCGATGCCCACCGCCGCGCCCGCCGCGAGGCGCCCGACGCTGTCGGCGAGGTACTCGGGGAGGATGCCCTTGTGGATCAGGTCGACGAAGGTGCGGACGACGTCCGCGGGGCCGGGGAAGAACGCCTTCGGAAAGACCTCGAGCGCGGCCGTGAGCCACCAGGCGGCCAGCAGCGGCACGAAGGGCAGGATGGAGCGCAGCGCGGGCCACGCGGTGGTGGCGCGGATCCAGGCACGCTGCACCCGCTGCCAGGCGGTGGGTCGGATCGGGACGGGGGGCAGGGTCGCGCTCATGCCCTCACCATCCCCCAGCGTTCGCTGGTCAGGCGTTCGAGCGGCGCGAGCAGCAGCCGGTCGAGCGCGAGCCACAGCAGACCGATGACGACCATGCCCAGCACGATCACCTCGGTCTTGTAGAAGTCCCGCGCCGCGAACAGCATGTAGCCGAGCCCGACGTTGGTCGCGATCATCTCGGCGGCGATCAGGCCGCGCCAGGCGAAGCCGAGCCCGGTGCGGATCCCGGTGACGATGTTCGGCAGTGCCCCCGGCAGCAGCACCTCCGTCAGCATCGCGAAGCGGCCCGCGCCGAGCGATGCCGCCGCGTTGCGCACCGGCATCGGGATGCTGGAGACCCCGAGCAGCGTGTTGTAGGCGACCACGAAGAACACGGCGTTGAAGATCACGAAGGTGATCGCGCCGAAGCCGTAGCCGAACCACAGCGTGGCGATCGGGATCCAGGCGATGCCGGCCAGCACCGAGAAGAAGCGCAGCAGCGGGCTGAAGAAGGCGGCGACCGCCGGGCTCACCCCCATCGCGACGCCCAGCGGAATGCCCAGCAGCAGCGCGATCGCGGTGCCGAAGGCGACCCGTCCGAGGCTGGCGGCGATGTGCTTCACCAGCGTGCCGTCGGCGATCGACTCGGCGCCGGCCTGGACGACCGCGCCCACTCCCGGAAAGACGCGCGGGTCGACGTCGAAGGCGCGGACGGCCGCCGCCCACAGGACGACCAGCGCGGCCAGCGGCAGAACGAACGCCGCGGCCGCGCGCGCGCGGCCCGCCAGGCCGCCCCGCGGCCCGCTCGTCGTCATCGGAATGTGTCTCCTCGTCGGAGCGCCGGGCCCTCGTGGGCCTCGTGCGCTGGAACACCCGGATGCTAGCGGTGTCCGTCGCTGCAGCGCAACTTCGGGGTCCGGGGGCCGGAATCGTGTCGGCTCCGTGTCGGATCGACCGCCGTCCCGCGGTCCGAGCGGGCCGACGGTCTTGCGCCATGGGGCGCTCCGACCTCTCGATCCTGTACAATGCTGCAGTCGCACAATCGACTTTGGCAGTGTCCGCTCCACCCGCCCCACGAGAGCGCGGAGCGGCGGCCCCCGAGGACCATGGAAGAGATCCTGAAGGTATTCGACGACGATCTGCTGACTGCGGTGCAGTCGGTGATCGACCTGATCGTCGGCCTGATCGGCTGATCGGCTGATCCTCAGATCGACCGGACGCCCGCGCTCGCCCCGTGCCGGGTCAGCGCCCGGCCGGACGCGCGCCCGACGCGACCCCGGCCGGGCCCGCGGGCAGCGTCCACCCTCCGCCCAGCGCCTTCATCAGTTCCACGCTCGACGCGAGCCGCGCCTGCCGGTTCTGGATCGACGCGAGCTCGGCGCCGTTCAGCGTGCGCTGCGCGTCGAGGACCTCCAGGTAGCCCGAGTAGCCGGATTCGTAGCGGATCTGCGTGATCCGAAGGGCTTCGCGGGCCGCGTCCAGGCGGGCCCGGACGTCGGCCTCCGACTGCGTGGCCGCCTCGAGGGTGTCGAGCGCATCCGCCACCTCGCGCCACGCCGTCTGGACCGTCCGCTCGTAGACGGCGGCCGCCTGTTCCGCGCGGGCCTCGGCCTCGCGCGTGCGCGCCTCGAACCGGCCGGCGTCGAAGACCGGCCAGAACACCGACGCCCCGAGCGAGCCGACCCGGCCGGCGCCGCTGATCACGTTGCCCAGATCGGCGGCCTGGCCGCCGAGGAAGGCCGTCAGCGAGAAGGTCGGGTACTCCTGGGCCTTCGCGACGCCGATCAGCGCGCTGGCCGCGGCCAGGGTCTGCTCGGCCTGCCGAACGTCGGGTCTGCGATCGACCAGGCTCGACGGCAGTCCGGCCGGCGGCACGGGGGGCAGCGGCAGCGCGGCGAGACCCGTTCCGGGCGCGATGCCGGCGCCGGGCCGGCCGACGAGCACCGCGAGCTGGTGCTCGACGATCGCGCGCTGGCGCCGCAGCTCGCGCAGCTGCACGCGGGCATCGGCCAGCGCGCCGCCGGCCTGCGCCACGTCGAGATCGGAGGCGACGCCGCCGGCGGCCCGCCGCCTCGCCAGGTCGAGCGAGCCCTCGCGGGCCGTCACGGTCGCGGCCAGCGAGTCCGCCTGTGCCTCGAGCGAGCGCAGCGCGAAATAGGCCTGCGCGGTCGCGCCGGCCAGCGAGGTCGCCACCACGCCCTCGCCATAGCGGCTGCCCAGGGCCTGCGCCCGCGCGGCCTCGTCGGCACGGCGCAGCCGGCCCCAGAAGTCGAGCTCGAACGAGGTCGACAGCACCAGCCGCTGGCTGCTCTGCACCACCGGCGCCGACGCCGGCAGCGGCACCGCGCCGACCTGGGTCGAGCGGGTGCGGCTGCTCGAGCCCTGCAGGTCGATCTGGGGGAACATCGCGGCGCGCGCCTGATCGAGCACCGCCTCGGTCTCCTCGACGCGGGCCGCGGCGAGACGCACGTCCGCATTGCGCGAGAGCGCCTCGTCGACCAGGCCGGTCAGCGTCGCGTCGCCGTAGAGCGTCCACCAGCGCGGCTGCACGATCGACTCGCCGGCGGCGGATGTGCCCGGGAAGGCCGCGGGCAGCGCCGAAGGCGGGCGGCGGTAGTCGGGCCCGACCGCGGCGCAGCCGGCGATCGCGAGCGCGGCGCATGCGAGCAGCAGCGAAGTCGTGCGCGCGGCGGCGCGCGGTCCTCCGGTCGTGCGGGCCGCGATGCGCGGCGCGGGGCGGGCGGCGCTCACGTCACGTCCTCCTTCGACGGCCGGCCGGCGGGCCCGCCCCGTTCCTCCGGATGCTCGTGGCTCGGACGCGCACGGCGGGCGAGCAGCGAGTAGAACAGCGGCACGAAGATCGGCGCCACGAAGGTCGCGACGATCATCCCGCCGAACACGCCGGTGCCCATCGACTGGCGGGCGGCCGCGCCCGCGCCGGTCGCGATCACCAGCGGCACGACCCCGAGCACGAAGGCGAGCGAGGTCATCACGATCGGCCTGAAGCGCAGCCGGGCCGCCTCGGCCGCGGCCTCCGCGGCGGTCCGGCCCTGCTGCATGCCCTGCATCGCGAACTCGGCGATCAGGATCGCGTTCTTCGCGGCCAGGCCGATCAGGACCACCAGACCGATCTGGAAGTAGATGTCGTTGTTCATCTGCCTGAGCATCACCGCGCCCAGCGCCCCCGCGAGCGCGAACGGCACCGCGAGGATCACCGACAGCGGCACGCCCCAGCGCTCGTAGAGTGCCGACAGGATCAGGTAGACCATCACGATCGCGAAGCCGAACGCGAAGATGGACGCGCGACCGGTGCGCTTCTCCTGGAAGGCCTGCCCGGTCCATTCGGCGTTGTAGCCCGGCGGCAGCGTCTCGCGGGCGACCTGCTCGACCGCCGCGATGGCCTCGCCCGACGAGAAGCCGGGCTTCGCGCCGCCCAGCACCTTCGCGGCGATGTAGCCGTTGTAGCGCTCGATCTGCTCGGGGCCGATGATGTTCTGCACCGTGATCAGGGTCTTGAGCGGGATCATCGCGCCGGTGGTGGCCGACCGCACGTAGGCCGCGCCGAGATCGTCGGGGTTCGAGCGGTACGGCGCGTCGGCCTGGATGGTCACGCGGTAGGTCCGGCCCGAGCGGTTGAAGTCGTTCACGTAGAGCGAGCCCATCTGGGCCTGCAGCGCGACGAACACCTCGGCCTGGCTGACGCCGAGCGCGAGCGCCTTCTCGCGGTCGACCTCCACGCGCAGCTGCGGCACGGTCGGCCTGAAGAAGGTGTTGTTGCCGGCCAGCACCGGATGACTGTTCAGCGCCGCGATGAACTGCTGGGTCGTCTGGGCGAGCGCCTGCGGGTCGGCATTGATGCGGCTCTGCACGTAGACCTCGTAGCCGCCCGACTGGCCGAGGCCCTGGATGGCCGGCGGCACGAACGCGAAGGCGATGCCGTCGCGCAGGCCGAAGCCTGCCCCCGACACCTGCTGCGCGAGCTGCGGCGAGGTCTGCGTGCGCTCCTCCCAGCGCTTCATCGGCACGAAGATGGTCGCCGCGCTCGACTTGTTGCCGCCGCCGATCAGGTCGAAGCCGTTGATCGAGAAGAAGGCCTCGATCGCCGGGTTCGAGGCGACCATGTTGCGCAGCGTCTCCGTGGTGCGGCCCGTGCGCTCGAGCGTCGCGCCGTCGGGCAGCTGCACCGCCGCGATGATGTAGCCCTGGTCCTCGGGCGGCACGAAGCTGCCCGGCACGCGCAGCAGCAGGAACACCGTCGCGCCGACCATCGCGACGAACAGCAGCAGCGCCACCACGCGGTTGCGCAGCGCGAGGTTCACCGCGCCGAGGTAGCGGCGGGTGACCCAGCCGAAGCCGGCGTCGAAGGCGCGGAAGCCGCGGCCGGCCAAGCCGCGTCGGGGTTCGTCCGAGTGCGGCTTGAGCAGCATCGCGCACAGCGCCGGCGTCAGGGTCAGGGCCACCACGCCCGACAGCACCACCGCGATGGCCACCGTCACCGCGAACTGCCGGTAGAGCTGCCCGGCGATGCCGCCGAGGAACGCCACGGGGATGAATACCGCGCACAGCACCAGCACGATGCCGATGACCGCGCCCTGCACCTCGCGCATCGCCTCGATCGAGGCCTCGACGGGCGACATGTGCTCCTCGCGCATCAGTCGCTCGACGTTCTCGAGCACGACGATCGCGTCGTCGACGACGATGCCGATCGCCAGGACCATCGCGAACAGCGTCAGCGTGTTGATCGAGAAGCCGAACAGCCAGAGTCCGGCGAAGGTGCCGATCAGCGAGACCGGCACCGCGAGCATCGGGATCAGCGTCGCGCGCCAGGTCTGCAGGAAGACGAAGACGACCAGGACGACGATCAGCGCCGCCTCCAGGATCGTCTTGAGCACCTCGTTGATCGACGCGGACACGAAGCGCGTCGTGTCGTAGGGGATCAAATAGCCGACGTCGTCGGGAAAGCGCTCGCGCTGCAGCTCGGCCATGCGCTTCTTGACCGCCGCGCCGGTGTCGAGGGCGTTCGCGCCCGACTGCAGGAACACGCCGAGCGCCACCGCCGGCTTGCCGTTGACGAAGCTGCTCGCGTCGTAGCTCTGCGCGCCGAGTTCGATGCGGGCGACGTCCTTGAGGCGCAGCACCCCGGTCGCGCCGCCCGAGCGCAGCACGATCTCGCCGAACTGCTCCGGCTCGACGAGGCGTCCCTGGGCGGTGACGGTGTAGGTGATCTGCTGTCCGGGCAGCGCCGGCTCGGCGCCGATCTTGCCGGCCGCGAACTGCGCGTTCTGCGCGCCGATCGCCTGCGCGATGTCGGTGGTGGTGATGCCGAGCTGCGCCATGCGGTCGGGCCGCAGCCAGACGCGCATCGCGTAGTCGCGGGCGCTGAAGTTGACGACGTCGGCGACACCCTTGATCCGCTTGATGTCGTCGAGGACGTTCAGCGTCGCGTAGTTCGACAGGAACAGCGTGTCCTTCGAGCCCTTCGGCGAGTTGAGCGCGATGACGACCAGGAAGTTGTTCGAGCGCTTGGCGACGATGACGCCGTTGCGCCGGACCTCGTCGGGCAGCCGCGGCGTGGCGAGCTGCACGCGGTTGTTGACGTTGAAGGTCGCCTTGTCGGTGTCGGTCCCGACCTCGAAGGTGGCGGTGATGGTCACCGTGCCGTTCGATGCCGACGACGAGTTGAAGTACAGCATGCCCTCGATGCCCGAGAGCTGCTCCTCGATCGGCGCGGCGACGGTGCGTGCGAGCGTCTCGGCGGATGCACCCGGGTAGGTGGCGGTGATCGTCACCGTGGGGGGCGCGATCTCGGGGTACTGCGCCACCGGCAGGATCAGCGCCGACACGAGGCCGGCCAGCACGATGATCACCGACAGCACGGTCGCGAAGACCGGCCGCTCGATGAAGAAGCGCGAGAGCGGGACGCGCGTCACGAGCCGGCCCCGGCCGCCTTGGCGTCGGACTTGCCCGCGGGCGCGGCCTTGGCGTCGCCGGGCGGCGCGGCGCCCGCACCCGGCGCACCCGGCGCACCCTGCGCAGCGGCCGCCTGCGGGGCCACCGGCGCGCCCGGGCGCAGCTTCATCAGGTTGTCGACGATGACCCTGTCGCCGGCGCCCAGTCCCTCCTGGATCGCCCAGCCGGCACCGCTCCAGGCGCCCGCCTTCACCGGCCGCGGCGTGGCCGCGTTCTCGGGTCCCACGACCCACACGAAGCGGCCCTGGTCGTTGGTCATCACCGCGGCCTGCGGCACGACGACGGCATCCTGTTCGCCGACCTTCACGCGCGCGCGGACGAACTGACCCGGCAGCACGGCGAGCTGCGGATTGGCGAACGCCGCGCGCATCTGCACGGTGCCGGTGCGGGCATCGACGCTGGTGCCCGCGAAGTTGAGCGTTCCCTCCACCGGATACGCCTTGCCGTCGGGCATCACCAGCGTGACCGGTGCGCCGGTCGCCTGGCCGCGCAGCCGCTGCCATTCGGGTTCCGAGAACGCGAAGCGCACCCAGATCGGATCGGTCACCGCGAGCTTGACCAGCAGGCTGTCCGTGCCCGGATTGACCAGACTGCCGACCGAGCGCTCGGTGCGACCGGCGAGCCCCGAGATCGGTGCGTTCACCCGCGTGTAGGAGAGGTTCAGCTCGGCCTCGCGGATGCGGGCCTGGGCCGCCAGGCGCGACGCCTCGATGCGGGCGACCGCCGAGCGGGCGTCGTCCGCCTCCTTCTGGCTGATCGCGCGCTGCTCGGCGAGCGGCCCGGTGCGGGCCGCCTCGCGGCGCGCCTGCTCGAGGATGGCGGTCTCCTGCGCGAGGGCGGCGCGGGCCTGCTCGAGCGCGATCTGGAACGGTGCCGGATCGATCCGGTACAGCGGCGCCCCCGCCTTGACCACCTCGCCCTCGCGGAACAGCTGCTGCTGCAGCACGCCGGTCACGCGGGCCCGGACCTCGACTTCGCGCGAG
>RPRK01000015.1 GCA_003818495.1 Burkholderiales bacterium | reverse complement strand
TCCGGCACGTTGCAGATGGTCAGCGTGTCGGTCATGCCGAGCGACTTCGCGTGCTGCAGCGCGGCCAGCGTGTCGGCGGTCTCGCCGGACTGCGAGATCGTCATCACCAGCGTGCCGTCCTGGGGCACCGACTCGCGGTAGCGGTACTCGCTCGCGATCTCGACCGACACCGGCACCTTGGCGATCGCCTCGATCCAGTACTTGGCGACCATGCCGGCGTGGAAGCTGGTGCCGCAGGCGAGGATCAGCAGCTGCTTCGTGCGCCCGAACACCTCGGCGGCCTCGGCGCCGAACAGGCCGGGCGAGATCGAGGCGGCGCTGGTGACCATCTCGAGCGTGTTGGCGATGGCGCCCGGCTGCTCGAAGATCTCCTTCTGCATGTAGTGCGCGTAGGTGCCGAGCTCGACGGCATCGGCCGAGAGCTGGCTCTCGACGATGGGCCGCTTGGCCGCGGCACCGTCGGCGTCGACGATGCGATAGCCGTCGACGCCGATCTCGACGACGTCGCCTTCCTCGAGATAGGTCACGAACTTGGTGACCTGCAGCAGCGCGGAGGTGTCGGAGGCGAGGAAGTTCTCGCCGCGGCCGGTGCCGTCGCGGCCGACGCCGAGCAGCAGCGGCGAGCCGCGCCGCGAGCCGACCACGGTGTGGGGCTCGGCGGTGCTGACCACCGCGATGGCGTAGGCGCCGTGCAGGCGGCGCACCGCCTGCTGCACGGCCTCGAACAGCCGCGCGCCGTCGCTGACGAGCGAATGCACGAGGTGCGCGATGACCTCGGTGTCGGTCTCGGACTGGAACACGTAGCCGCGGGCGCGCAGCTCGGCGCGCAGCGCCTCGTGGTTCTCGATGATGCCGTTGTGCACGACCGAGACCTGCATGCCCGCGCCTTCGGAATAGTGCGGGTGGGCGTTGGTCTCGGTGACGCCGCCGTGGGTGGCCCAGCGCGTGTGCGCGATGCCGGTGGGCGCGTCGGAGCGCTGCTCGGTGGTCAGCGCCTCGAGATCGGCGACGCGGCCGACGGCGCGCACGCGCGACATCGTGCCGTTGACGATCGCGATGCCGGCGGAGTCGTAGCCGCGGTACTCGAGCTTCTTCAGTCCCTCGATCAGGATGGGGACGACGTTGCGTTGCGCGACTGCGCCGACGATGCCGCACATGCGGATTACTCCTTGGGAATCTTGGGGGTCTTGACCGGGCGCTTCCAGTCGGGGAGGGAGGTCTGCCGCGCGCGCGAGACGGTGAGCTGACCCGCCGGCGCGTCGCGCGTCAGCGTGGTCCCGGCGCCCAGCGTCGCGCCTCGGCCGACGGTCACCGGCGCCACCAGCTGGGTGTCGCTGCCGATGAAGGCGTCGTCTTCGATCACGGTGACGTGCTTGTTGGCGCCGTCGTAGTTGCAGGTGATGGTGCCGGCGCCGATGTTCACGCGCTCGCCGACCACGGCGTCGCCCACGTAGGCGAGGTGGTTGGCCTTGGAGTGCGCGCCGAGCGAGGTGTTCTTGATCTCGACGAAGTTGCCGACGTGGGTGTCGTCGGCGAGCCGGGTGCCGGGCCGCAGCCGTGCGAAGGGCCCGATCCGGGCGTCGGCGCCGACGGCGGCCGAGTCGACGTGGCACATCGGCAGGATCTCGGTGCCGTCGCCGACGGTGGTGTCGCGCAGCACGCAGTTCGCGCCGATGCGCACCCGGTCGCCGAGGACGACCGTGCCCTCGAACACGCAGTTGACGTCGATGTGGCAGTCGCGGCCCGCCACCAGGCTGCCGCGCACGTCGATGCGCGCCGGGTCGGCCAGCGAGACGCCGGCCTCGAGCAGGGTGTCGGCGAGGGTCCGCTGGTGGATCCGCTCGAGCTGGGCGAGCTGCGCCGGGCTGTTCACGCCCAGCGTCTCCCACTCGGCCGCGGGCTGCACGGCGGCCACGGGCACGCCTTCTGCAACCGCCATCGCGACGATGTCGGTGAGGTAGTACTCGCGCTGGGCGTTGTCGTTGGACAGGGCGGCCAGCCAGCGCCGCAGCAGGGGCGTCGGCACGACCATGATCCCGGTGTTGACCTCGCGGATCGCGCGCTCCGCGGAGCTGGCGTCCTTGTGCTCGACGATGCGCAGCACCGGGCCGCGACCGTCTTCCGACGGACGGTCGCCAGGGGGTGTGTCGCCGCGCACGATGCGCCCGTATCCGTCGGGTTCGGCGAGGTCGACCGTCAGCAGGCCGAAGCGGTCGGCCCCGGCGGCGTCGACGAGGCGGCGCAGGGTGTCGGCGCGGGTCAGCGGCACGTCGCCGTACAGGATCAGCGTGGGGACCGCGTCGTCGAGGAACGGCAGGGCCTGCATGACCGCGTGGCCCGTGCCGAGCTGCGGTTCCTGCTTCGCCCAGGCGAGGTCCGGCGCGTCGAGCGCGGCACGGACCCGCTCGCCGCCGTGGCCGTGGATCACGACGATGCGTCCGGGCGCTAGAGTGCGGGAGGTGTCGACGACGTGCGCGAGCAGCGAGCGCCCGGCGAGCCGGTGGAGTACCTTCGGCAGGTCCGAGCGCATGCGTTTGCCCATGCCGGCGGCGAGCACCACGATATTCATCGAATTCTTCTTATGAATCAACGGGTTAGAGTGAGTTTTTCAATGGGCTCCGAACATGTTAGCACGCGACTCCTGAGGGTCTGTGTGCCGTTCGTCGCCAGTTGTCTGCTTGCATCGGGCTGCTCCATGGCGAGGCTGGGCTACGAGAATCTGCCCACGCTGGCCGCCTGGCGAGCAGACAGCTACCTCGCCCTGAATGCCGACCAGCGCGCGCTCGCGTCGCGCCGGATGGAGTCGCTGCACGCCTGGCACCGGCGGACCCAGCTCGACGACTACCAGGCCTTTCTCCAGGAGGTCCAGCGCCGCGTCGCGGCCGGGGATGTCGACGAGGCGCAGATCCGCGCCTGGCGGGTCGCCGCGTTCGAACGCTGGAAGCCGATCGCCGAACAGGTGGCGCCGATGGCCGCCGAGGTCGCCGGCACGCTCGCGCCGGCCCAGCTCGTGCGCATGCGCGAGGAGATCGATCGCGACAACGACAAGATGCGCCGCGAGTGGATGCCGCCGGGCCGTGCCGACCGGATCGAGACGCGCACGAAGCGCTACATCGAGCGCGCCGAGCTGTTCCTGGGGTCCCTCACCACCGAGCAGAAGCAGTTCGCGCGGCGCATCGCATCCGAGGCGCCGGACACCGAGGACGTCTGGTTCGCGCAGCGGCTCGGCCGCCAGCAGGACCTGCTCGATCTGCTCGAGCGCATCCGCGTCGAGCGGCCCGACGACGCGACGGCCACGCGCTGGATGCGCGAGCACCTGATGCGCTATGCGCAGGTGCGCGACGGACCCGATCGCGTGGGCGCCGAGTCCTCGCTGGCGGCGGGCGACGCGATGGGCGCCGCGATGCTGGCCCGCGCGACGCCGAAGCAGCGCCAGCACCTGCAGCGCAAGCTGCAGGAATGGATCGACATCGTGCAGTCGCTCAAGCCGGCGCAGACCGCGTCGACGCCCGCTGCGGCACCGCCTACGGTGACCGCGACGCGCTGAGGGCGTCCGGGGTCAGGGCTGCTTGCGGGCCGCCGTGCCGTGTCCGTGGGCCTGTCCATGGCCGTGCCCGTGCGGATGCGCCGGCTTGCCGGTCACCGCCTCGTCCACCACTTCCGGATGCCCGCGCCCGCCCACCACCTGCGGCGCGAGCGAGCCGGCGATCATGCCGAACAGCGCCGCGCCCAGGCCCACCAGCTGCGGCGGCAGCAGCCCCTCGGGGGCGATCTGCTCCATCAGGATCCAGGTGCCGAGGCCGAGCACGATCGACAGCCCCGCGCCCTGGGGCGTCGCGCCGCGCCAGAACATGCCCAGCGCCAGCGGCGTGAACGCGGCCACCAGCGTGACCTTGTAGGCGTTCTGCACCATCTCGTACATGGAGGCCTCGCTGTTCAGCGCGAACAGCATGGTCGAGCCGGCGAACACCACCAGCATCACCCGCGCGGTGGTCACGAGCTGGCGGTCGCCCATGCGCCCGCCGGTCATCGGCTTGAGGATGTTCTCGGTGAAGATCGCGGTCGGGGCGAGCAGCGCGCCGCTGGCGGTCGACAGGATCGCCGACAGCAGCGCGCCGAAGAACAGCGCCTGGATGAAGCCCGACGCGTGGTTCATGATCAGGTTCGGCAGGATCAGCTGGAACTCGCGGCCTTCGCTGCCCAGGCCGACCTTCACCGCCTCGGGGTCCACCAGCAGCGCCGTGACCGCGATGAACATCGGGATGAACGCGAACACGAAATAGAAGATGCCCCCGAGCAGCGTGCCGCGGACCGCGGTCTTCTCGTCCTTGGCCGAGGTCACGCGCTGGAACACGTCCTGCTGCGCGATCGAGCCGAGCGCCATCGTGATGAACGCGGCGAACAGCGCGATCAGGTCGCGCGGTTCCATGCTGGGCACGAGCACCAGCTTGTCCTCGCTCGCGGCGGCCGCGAGCACGCGGTCGAAGCCGCCCGCCTTGTCGCCGAACGTGAACGCGATGTAGAGCAGGCCGCAGACGATGACGATGGTCTGGAACAGGTCGGTGAAGGCGACGGCGAACATGCCGCCGAAGAACAGGTAGACCACCAGCACCGCCGCCCCGAGCATGATCCCGTGCTCGAGCGTCAGCGCGCCCTGCGACAGCACGTTGAAGCAGATGCCCAGCGCCAGCAGGTTGGCCGAGGCCCAGCCGAGGTACGACAGGGTGATCGCGACGCCGGTCCCGATCTCCACCGTGCGGTTGTAGCGCTTGCGGTAGAAGTCGCCGATGGTCAGCAGGTTCAGGCGGTAGAAGCGGCGGGCGAACACCAGCGCGACGATGATCAGGCACGCCGACGCGCCGAAGGGGTCGGCGATCACGCCCGACAGGCCGTCCTTCAGGAAGGTCGACGACACCGCCAGCACGGTCTCGGCGCCGAACCAGGTCGCGAACACTGTCGCGAAGTTCATGTAGAGCGGCAGGCTGCGGCCGGCGGCGAAGTAGTCCTGCGCGCTGTGTACGCGTCGGGCGGCGTACCAGCCGATGGCGATGGTGAGCAGCAGGTAGGCGGAGACGGCGGCGATGATCATGGCGGCGACCTCAGGCGGGATCGAGGCACGAAGGAGCGCGAGGGGAGCGAAAGCGAAGCTAGCGGACGGCGCGCGGGACGACAACCATTCCCGTACGCCTGCGGCGCCGAATCCGGAAACCGGGCGCGATCGGGCAGGGGGTGGCCAGGGGATCGACCGGGTAATCGACCGGGTAATCGACCGGGAAATCGACCGCGTCTAGGGCCACAGCCGCCAGGCCTGCAGCCCGGCGAGCGCGGCGAGCAGCACGATGCCGACCCAGAGCGCGCGCCGGATGCCGCGCTGCTCGCGGACGATCTGCGCGAGCAGCCGCTCCTGGGCGCGGTCGTCGCGCCGCTCGCCCGCCGCGGTGAGCGCCCGGTGCGCGAGCCGCGGGATCGAGGGCAGCAGCTGCGCCCACTGCGGCATCTCCTGCTGCAGCCGGTCGACCAGACCCTGCGTGCCGATCTGCTCGTTCATCCAGCGCTCGAGGATCGGCTTGGCGGTGACCCACAGGTCGAGGTCCGGGTCGAGCTGCCGGCCCAGGCCCTCGATGTTGAGCAGGGTCTTCTGCAGCAGCACGAGCTGAGGCTGGATCGACACGTTGAAGCGGCGCGACGCCTGGAACAGGCGCAGCAGCACCAGCCCGAGCGAGATCTCCTTGAGCGGCCGGTCGAAGAACGGCTCGCAGGTCGCGCGGACTGCGCCCTCGAGCTCCTCGACGCGGGTGCTCGGCGGGACCCAGCCCGACTCGACGTGCAGCTCGGCGACGCGCCGGTAGTCCCGGCGGAAGAACGCCAGGAAGTTCTGCGCCAGGTAGTTCTTGTCGAAGTCCGACAGCGTGCCGACGATGCCGAAGTCGAGCGCGATGTAGCGGTTGAAGTCCTCGCCGGCGTCGCCGACCAGGATGTTGCCGGGGTGCATGTCGGCGTGGAAGAAGCCGTGCTTGAAGACCTGCGTGAAGAAGATCTCCACGCCGTCGCGCGACAGCTTCTTCAGGTCGATGCCGGCCTCCACCAGCCGGTCGATCCGCCCGATCGGGATGCCGCGGACGCGCTGCATGACGATCACGTTCTGCGCGCAGAAGTCCCAGAACATCTCGGGAATGCGCAGCAGCGTGGAATCGGCGAAGTTGCGCCGCAGCTGGTTCGCGTTGGCGGCCTCGCGCACCAGGTCGAGCTCGTCGTGCAGGTAGTGGTCGAACTCGTCGATCACGTCGAGCGGGCGCAGCCGGCGCGCATCGGCCGACAGCCGCACCGCCAGCGAGCCGGCGGTGCGCAGCAGCGCGAGGTCGTTGTCGATGACGTCGGCCATGCCGGGGCGCAGCACCTTCACGGCCACTTCGGTGCCGTCGTGCAGCTTCGCGAAGTGCACCTGCGCGATCGAGGCCGAGGCGACCGGCTCGGCGTCGAACTCCGAGAACATCTCGTCGATGCGCCGGCCGAGCCCGCGTTCGATCTCGGCGATGGCGACCGCCGACGGGAAGGGCGGCACGTCGTCCTGCAGGCGGGCGAGCTCGTCGGCGACGTCCGGCGGCAGCAGGTCGCGGCGGGTGGACAGCACCTGGCCGAACTTCACGAAGATCGGGCCGAGCGACTCCAGCGCCATGCGCATCCGCGCGCCGCGCGGCGCCTCGAGGCGCCGGCCCAGGCGCATCAGCCGCCCGAGGCCCAGCATCCAGCGCCAGCCGAGCGTGGCCTGGGCTTCGGTGACGGCGATCTCGTCGAGACCGTGGCGCCAGGCGACGACGAGGATGCGGGAGAGTCGGCTGATTCGCACGGTAGGGGGCCTGGCACCGGGGGGCAGGGCGGGTGCCGGGGCGATTGTACCGGCCGCGGGGAGGGCGCCGTGCAGGGCGGCGCAGGGCGGCACCGGCCGACCGCCGATCGGGCCGGTCGCCGGCCCTCGCGGGCGGCCCGTCTACAGTCGGCCGTCACCCTCCCGGATCGCGCCATGTCCCGCTCCCGCCTGATCGTCCACACTTCGGCCGCCCTGGTCGCCGCCGCGTTCGCCGCCGCGCCCGTCGCCGCGCAGTCGATCTACGCCGGTCTCGGCACGACCGGCGCGACGCTCGGCTACGCGCACGCCTACTCCCCGCAGCTCGGCGCCCGCGCCGAGGTCTCGCTGGTGCCGACGCTCTCGCGCTCGTTCGAGCAGGACGGGATCGACTACTCGGGCGAGATCAAGAGCACCCGCTTCGCGGCGCTGGCCGACTGGCATCCGTTCAGCGGCGTGTTCCGCCTCAGCGCGGGCCTGTCCGGCGGCAAGACGTCGGGCTCGTTCGCGGGCGCACCGTCGACCGGCACCTCGATCACCATCGGCGGCACGACGGTCGGCGTCGGGCCGGCCGACCGCTACGATTCGACCATCGAGTTCCCCTCGGCGATGCCCTACCTCGGCCTCGGCTGGGGCCACACGCCCGCCAAGGGCTGGGGCGCGCAGGCCGACGTCGGCCTGCTGATCGGCACCCCGAAGGTCACCGGCTCGCTGTCGCCGAGCCTGAGCGCGAAGATCGCGGCGACCGGCGGGGATCCGCAGGCCGAGCTCGAGCGCGAGCTGCAGACGGTGCGCGACACGACCGCGAAGGTCGTCGGCCTGCCGGTGCTGTCGGTGGGCGTGTCCTACCGCTGGTAGGGCGCCGCCGGCGGCCGCGCCGGCCAGCCGATCTCGTCGAGCACCTCGCGCGTGTGCGCGCCATGGTCCGGGGCCGGGTGCCGGACGCGACACGGCGTGTCGGACAGCGCGACCGGGAAGCCGAGCATGCGCACCGTGCCGTGGCCCGGATGCTCGACGTCCATGACCATGCCCCGGTGCACCACCTGCGGGTCGGCCAACGCCTGCCCGATGTCCTGCACCAGGCCGCAGGGCACGCCCGCCGCATTGAGCCGCCGCACCCACGACTCGCGCCCGTCGGCGGCGAGCCGCGCCTCGATCAGCACGTTGAGCGCGGCCCGGTTCTGCAGGCGCAGCGTGTTGGTCGCGAAGCGCGGCTCGGCGAGCACGTGCTCGAGGTCGAGCGCGCCCAGGAACTTGCGCAGGATCGCCTCGGTGCTGGGCGCGACCGCGATGTCGCCGTCGGCGGTGTGGAACAGCCCGTAGGGCGAGGCGATCGGGTGGTCGTTGCCGGTGCGCTCGGGCAGCGTTCCGGTGGCGAGGTGGTCCGATGCCAGGTAGGCGAACAGGCTCATGATGCCGCTCATCATCGGCGCCTCGACGCGCTGCCCGCCGCCGTTGAGGTCCCGCGCGCGCAGCGCGCTGACCACCCCGAACGCGGCATACAGGCCCGCGACGAGGTCGGTGATCGGCAGGCCGCTGCGCAGCGCCGGCCCGTCGCGCTCGCCGTTGACGCTCATGAACCCGCTCATCGCCTGGATCACGAAGTCGAACGCGGGCCGTTCGACGTACGGGCCGTCGGACCCGTAGCCGTTGATGCTCGCCACCACCAGCCGCGGGTTCAGGGCCTTGAGCCGGGCCTCGTCGAAGCCCATCTCGGCGAGCACGCCGGGGCGGTAGTTCTCGACCAGGACGTCGGCGCGCTCGAGCATCCGCGCGAGGACCTGGCGGCCCTCGGCGCCGCGGAGGTCGAGGGCGATCGAGCGCTTGTTCCGGTTGAACGAGGCGAAGTACCACGACATCCCGTCGCGGCCCGCGCCGATGTGGCGGATCGGGTCGCCGTCGCGGTCGTCCTCGATCTTCACGACGTCGGCGCCCATGTCGCCGAGCAGCATCGTGCAGAACGGACCCGAGAGGATGCGGGTCAGGTCGACGACGCGGATGCCGTCGAGCGGCTGCCTGGCCGGAGTGCCGCTCATCCCTGCGCGGTGCGCACCGCGTCGACGGCGTGCAGCTTGAGCCGCGGGCCCGCCCGCATCACCTGCCCGACCAGCCGGCGGCCGAGGGTCTCCTCCATCATCATCGCCACGCCGATGGAGCGCTCGAGGTCGACGCCGGTCTCCCAGCCGCTCTCCTGCAGCAGGTAGACCAGGTCCTCGGTGCAGATGTTCCCGGTCGCCCCGGGCGCGAAGGGGCAGCCGCCGAGGCCGCCGGCGCAGGCGTCGAAGCGCCGCACGCCTTCCTCCAGCCCCACCAGCACGTTGGCCAGGCCGACGCCGCGCGTGTTGTGCAGGTGCAGGACGAACTCCACCTGCGGCAGCGCGGCCTTCAGCGCGCGCAGCAGGCCGCGCACGTTCGACGGCGTCGCCATGCCGGTGGTGTCGCCGAGCGTGATGTGGTCGACGCCGAGGTCCGCATAGGCGCGGGCGATGCCGACGACGCGCTCGTAGGGCACGTCGCCCTCGAAGGGGCAGCCGAAGGCGACGGCGATCGCGGCCATCACGTCGATCCGGGCCGCGCGCAGCCGGTCGGCGGTCGCCCCCATGCCGGCGAGCGAGGCCGCGATGTCGCGGTTCAGGTTCTTGCGGTTGTGCGTCTCGGAGGCCGACACCAGCAGCAGGCCGCCGTCGAGCGGCGTGTCGGCGGCGCGGTCGGCGGCCTTCACGTTCGGCACGAGTGCCATCAGGTAGGTGTCGGGCCGCTTGCGGATCCCCTCCAGCACCTCGGCGGCGTCGGCGAGCTGCGGCACCGCCTTGGGCGACACGAACGAGGTGACCTCGATCTCTCGCACGCCGCTGTCGATGATCGCGTTGACGATCTCGATCTTGCGGGCGGTCGGCACGAGGGTCGATTCGATCTGCAGCCCGTCGCGGGTGCCGACCTCGATCACGGTGATCCGGCGGTCCGCGGGGTCGCGCGCCATGCGCGGCGCGGTCGCGCCGGTGGGGGCGGAATGCGTCATGTGAAGGGCTCCGGAAGTGCCCCTGCGGTCGTGCCGCAGGGGTCGTGTCGTCCAGGCCGTCTCGGTCCAAGACGGCTGCCGTCGGCCCTCCCCGGACCGTACGGCACTA
Source organism: Burkholderiales bacterium (assembly GCA_003818495.1). GTDB lineage: Bacteria > Pseudomonadota > Gammaproteobacteria > Burkholderiales > Burkholderiaceae_E > UBA4615. The sequence goes on along the minus strand of RPRK01000015.1, from coordinate 35,510 downwards.
TGATGCAGGCGTTTCCATTGCGGATTCTGGCGGCGATGACCTCGGCCTGCAAGCGACCGATCGGGACCTCCCCCCTCTCGATCCGAGACGGCTGACCTGAAGGCCTGCTTTTGCCCAGCCTGCTCCTGCCCATGCATCGGATCGACCCCACCTCCGCCCGGCTCTTCGTCGCGATCGTCGAGGCCGGAAGCATCGCCCGGGCCGCGGCGCGCGAGCACATCGTGCCCTCCGCCGTGAGCCGGCGGCTCGCCGAGCTCGAGGCGATGTTCGGGGTGACGCTGGTCGAGCGAGGACCCCGGGGCGTGCGGCCGACGCCGGCCGGCGAGGCGCTCGTCCATCACGCCCGGCTGCTGCTGCGCACGATCGAGCGGCTCGACGTGGAGATGTCCGAGTACCGCGCCGGCGTGCGCGGTCACGTCCGCGTGCGGGCGAGCGCCTCCTCGCTCGCCGCCGGGCTGCCCGCGCTGCTGCAGGGCTTCGTGCGCGAGCACGAGGGCGTCAAGCTCGACCTCGTCGAGCAGGACACGCCCGAGGTGTTCCGGCAGGTCGCCGAAGGCCATGCCGACATCGGCATCGCGCCCGACATCGTCCGCCACGAGCTCCAGGTGTTCCCCTACCACCGCTACGACCTGTGCGCGGTGGTGCCCGAGGACCATCCGCTGGCGGGGCGCGAGACCGTGCGCTACGCGCAGACCCTCGACTGGGACCAGGTCGACCTCACCTACGGCAGCGCGCTGTCGACGCTGCTGGACGCGGCCGCCGCGCAGGCCGGCGCGGTCAAGCGCACGCGGATCCGCGCGATGGGCTTCGAGAGCGTGTGCCGGATGATCGGCTCGGGCATGGGGATCGGGGTCGGGCCGTCCTTCCTCGCGCCGACCCACGGACCGATCTACCGGCTGCGCTTCGTGCCGCTCGACGAGCCGTGGGCGCATCCGCTGATCTGCGTGGTGGTGCGCGACCCGGACGCCCTGCCGCAGGCGGCGCGGGCGCTGGTCGGTCGGCTGCGGGCGGCCTGGCCTATGCACGGAAGCCGTGAATGAACCGACTGCGCGTCCCGAGCCGGCGCCTGCGGTGCCCGCCGTACCTGAAGTACGGCTGCGCTCCTCGGCGCCGGCTCGGGCCTGCTCGCTACGGTGTCTTCACGGCTTCGGGAGGGGGGTACCGCGCTCAGGCCGCCCACCCTTCTACCGGCAGCGCAAGGGGCGAGACGACCTCGACGCCGTCGCCGATCGGCCAGCCGTCCCTCACCGGGGCCACGACCCAGGCCTGCGAGACGCCGACGTCCTCGCAGGCCTGCCAGAACCCCTTCGTGACCGTCGGCGCCGACGAGAGCTTCGCCTCGATGCCGATGCGCATGCCGCCCGCCTCGATCACGAGGTCGAGCTCCGCGCCCGCGGCCGTCCGGTAGAAGCTCACCGGCACATGAGCGGGCAGCCGGGCGCAGATCTGCTCGATCACGAAGCCCTCCCACGAGGCACCGGCGCCCGGGTGGCCGGCGAGCGCGTCCGCATCGGAGACGCCGAGCAGCGCGTGCAGCAGGCCGCTGTCGCGCAGGTACAGCTTGGGAGACTTGACCAGGCGCTTGCCGAGATTCGCGTGGAACGGCTCCAGGCGGCGCACGACCAGCGCGTCCACCAGATGGTCGATCCATCGGCCCACGGTCGGCGCGGACACGCCGAGCGAGCGCGACAGCGCGGAGGCGTTGAGCAGCTGTCCGTGCAGGTGGGCGAGCATCCGCCAGAGCCGGCCCATGCTCGGCGGGTCGACGGCGATGCCGAAGGCGGCCAGGTCGATGTTCAGGAAGTGCCGGACGAAATCCTGCCGCCAGCCCCAGGAGTCCGCGTCCGAGCCGGCGGTGAAACTGCCCGGAAAGCCGCCTCGGACCCACAGGCGCTCGATGTCCTCGAAGCGTGCGGCGATCTCGGCGAGCAGCAGCGGCGACATGTCGACGACCGCCAGCCGCCCGGCGAGGGTCTGCGACTGGCGAAGCAGTCGGAACGAGGCGGAGCCCAGGATGAGGAATCGCCCGCTGCGTCGGTCCGCATCGATCTCGGCGCGCAGCTCGCCGAAGAGCTCCGGGGCGTTCTGCACCTCGTCGAGCACGACCAGCCGGTCGCGCCGGCTCGCCAGGAAACGCGCCGGGTCGGCGAGGCGGGCCAGATCGGCCGCCGTCTCGAGGTCGAGGTAGACCGCGCCGGGTCTCGCGGCGGCCGCAGCGCGGGCCAGCGTCGTCTTGCCGACCTGCCGGGGGCCGAGGACGGCCACGGCCGGACTGCGGGCAAGCGCCGCGTCGAGCCGGGCTCTGGCGATTCGATCGAACATCCTTGCATTTTGAACATGCGGTGTTCAAATTGCAAGGATATCGCTCGGTCTTCCCGGGGCGGTCGTCGTGCCGCCCCGCCTGCGGCGTTCCCGTCTCTCTAGAACACCTTCCCCGGATTCAGGATCCCGTTCGGGTCGAGCGCCGCCTTGAGCCGCTTCATCAGCGCGATCTCGGCTTCGCTGCGCGAGTGGCCGAGGTAGGCCTTCTTGAGCAGCCCGATGCCGTGCTCGGCCGACACCGAGCCCTGCCATTCGGCGACGCAGCCGTAGACGATGCGGTCGCAGTCGTACTTGGTGAACACGCCTTCGCGGGTCTGCACGCTCACGTGCAGGTTGCTGTCGGCGACGTGGCCGAAGTTGACGATGCCGACCTCGGGCCAGGCCGCGCGAAGGCGCGCCACGCACTCGGGCACGAAGGCACCGATGCGGCCGATCGGCAGGCTCACGTCGTAGTCGACGTGCGGCGAGAAGGCGCGCTTGAGCTCGGAGGAGGCGTCGCGGACCGCCCAGATCGAGCGGCGCTGCGCCTCCGACTGCGCGATCACCGCGTCGCTCGCGCAGCCGTCCTCGAGCGCCGCGGCGATGGTGTCCTCGAACAGCGCGTCGTCGCGCGCCGGGTCGGTGCCCATGGTCTCGAGCAGCACGTGCAGCGAGCCGTCCTGCGCGAGCGGCGGCGCGGCGGGCAGCTGGGCGTTGGCGAAGGCGTAGAAGTCCGGCCACATCGCCTCGAAGGCGGCGAGCGTGGGACCGAGCCGCTCGCGGGCGATCCGCAGCAGCCGCAGCACCGCGCCGTAGTCGGGCAGCGAGACCAGCGCGGTCGAGACGCTGCGCGGCTTGGGGTAGAGGCGCAGCACCAGCCGCGTGATCACGCCGAGCGTGCCCTCGCTGCCGATGAACAGCTGCTTGACGTCGTAGCCGGCGTTGTTCTTGAGCATGGTGTTGAGCGCGCTCACCACCGTGCCGTCGGGCAGCACCGCCTCCACGCCGAGGATCAGGTCGCGCATCATGCCGAAGCGCACCACGCGGTTGCCGCCGGCGTTGGTCGATGCGTTGCCGCCGATTCGGCACGAGCCGCGCGCGCCGATGTCGAGCGGGAAGAGGAAACCGGCGGCGTCGGCGGCCTCCTGCACGGCCTGCAGCGTGACCCCGGCCTGCACGGTGATCGTCGAGCCGTCCGGATCGAGCGCCTCGATCGCGGCCATCCGCTCGAGCGACAGCACCACGCAGTCGGCCATCGGCGTGGCGCCGCCGGTCAGACCGGTCAGGCCGGCCTGCGGCACCACCGGGTGGCGGTGGGCGTCGCAGATCCGCATGACGGCCGCGACGTCCTCCGCCGTGCGGGCCCGCACCAGCGCGACCGGCGCGCAGCCCGCCTCGGCCGGCACGTTCCAGTCGCGAAGGTGGCGCGGATCGACGGGCCCGGCCTCGAGCACGGCGGGATCGAGTTCGGCGCGCAGCGCGGCGAGCACCGCTGCGGCGCGTTCGGGGAGGGCGGCGGGTGCGTTCATCGGGGAGGCTCCGGGTCGGTGCGGCGACGGATCGGGATCGCGCCGGCGTCGATCGTCGGGGCCGGTGCATCGGGCTCCTGCACCGGGTCGACGTCGAAGGCGATGTCACCGTCGGGGTCGGGCACGCCGGTGGGGGAGAGACCGGCGAAGTCGAAGGCCTCGCGGTCCATCAGGTGCGACGGCACGATGCTCGACAGCGACGAGAAGATGCTCTCGACGCGGCCGGGGAAGCGGCGCTCCCAGTCCCGCAGCATCGCCTTGGCGTCGCGGCGCTTGAGGTTCTCCTGCGAGCCGCACAGGTTGCAGGGGATGATCGGGAAGGCCTTCCAGTCGGCGTAGGCCTCGAGGTCCGCCTCCTTCACGTAGGCGAGCGGGCGGATCACCACGTGGCGCCCGTCGTCGGACACCAGCTTCGGGGGCATGCCCTTGAGCTTGCCGCCGTGGAACAGGTTCAGGAAGAAGGTCTCGAGGATGTCGTCGCGATGGTGCCCGAGGGCGACCTTCGTGGCGCCGAGTTCGTCGGCCACCCGATACAGGATCCCGCGCCGCAGCCGAGAGCACAGCGAGCAGGTGGTGCGGCCCTCGGGGATCACGCGGCGCACGATCGAGTAGGTGTCCTGCTCCTCGATCCGGAACGGCACGCCGATCGAGCGCAGGTAGTCGGGCAGCACCTGCTCCGGGAAGCCGGGCTGCTTCTGGTCGAGGTTCACCGCGATCAGCTCGAACGAGATCGGCGCCCGCTCGCGCAGCGTGCGCAGCAGGTCGAGCAGCGCGTAGCTGTCCTTGCCGCCCGACATGCAGACCATGATGCGGTCGCCGTCCTCGATCATCCCGAAGTCGCCGATCGCCTCGCCCACCTGGCGGCACAGCCGCTTGTGCAGCTTGTTGCGCTCGTGCTCGAGCTTCTGCTGCGCGCGGGTGGCGGGCGGGGAGGGCGGGGTGGCCTGGACGGCGGCGTTCATTCCGGCTTCCTGCGGTGGATCTCGACGCCGACCTCCTCGACGTCGTCGAACGCGGTGTACTTGTGGACACGCACCCGCACCGCACGCACGTCGGTCATGGCGAGCAGGCGTTCGACCACGCGGTCGGCCAGCGTCTCGAGCAGGTTGATGTGCCCGTCGCGGACCACCTCGATCATCGCGGCGCGGATCGTCTGGTAGTCGAACACCTCGTCGAGCTTGTCGCGGGCGGGATGGAAGCGGGTGTCGGCGATCTGCAGCTCGGCGTCGAGCTTGAGCGGCTGCGTGCGGTTCTTCTCGTGCGCGTGCACGCCGATCTGCGCATCGATGCGCAGGCCGCGGATGAAGATCGACTGGGTGTCCACGGTCAGGAGCCTTCGGGCGGCATGAAGCTCACGTCGCGCGGCAGCGGACGCAGGTGCTGGCCGCCGTCGCACAGGATGGTCGAGCCGGTGAGGGAGCGGTTGGCGACCGCGAACGCGACCGAGGCGGCGACGTCCGCGGCGGTGCTCGAGCGGCCGAGCGGCGAGTGCGAGCGGTGTGCCTGCGCGAAGGTCGCGTCGTCCTGCAGGTAGCTGGGGAGCGTCAGCCCCGGCGCCACGCCGACCACCCGAACGCGCGGGGCGAGCGCCTGGGCGAGCATGGTGGTCGCGGCGGCCAGGCCGGCCTTCGACAGCGTGTACGACAGGAAGTCGGGGTTCTGCGCCCACAGCTTCTGGTCGAGCAGGTTGACCACCACGCCCTCGGCGCCGTCGGGCAGTCGCCGGTGCAGCTCGCGCGCCAGCAGCACCGGTGCGGCGAGGTTGGGGAGCAGGTGGGCCTGGAACGATGCGAAGCCGATGTCCGCGGCCGAGTCGAACTCGAAGCGCGACGCATTGTTGACCACGCAGGTGGCCGGGCCGAGCGCGTCGGCGAGCGCCGGCAGCAGTCCCAGCACCTCGGCCTCGTCCTGCAGCCGCGCCGGCAGGGCGACGGCGCGCCGCCCGAGCGCGCGGATCGCGGCGACCGTGTCCTCGGCGTCGTCGCGCGAGGCCCCGTAGTGCACGCCGATGTCCCAGCCGGCGCGCGCGAGCGTGAGCGCGATCTCGCGGCCGAGGCGGCGGGCGGCGCCGGTGACGAGGGCGACCTGCGGGAGGGGGACGGCGGGCGGCGGCATGGAGCCGGAAGTGTACCCGCGCCCCCGCGCTCCACCCTGCGGGCGCCATGCGAGAATCGGGCCCATGACGATGCCGCAGCCCGATCCGCAGGCGCTCGCGCACAGCGCGGTGCTCGCCGGCCGGATCGCCGACGCGATCGGCGCCGCCGGCGGATGGCTGCCGTTCGACGCCTGGATGGCCCGTGCGCTCTACGAGCCCGGACTCGGCTACTACGCGGGGGGCGCGCATCCGTTCGGCGCGGGCGGCGACTTCGTCACCGCGCCCGAACTCTCGCCGGCCTTCGCCGAATGCGTCGCCGCCCAGGTCGCCGAGTGGTTCGCCCATTGCGACCCGGTCGTCGTCGAGTTCGGCGCGGGCACCGGTCGGCTCGCCGCCGGGGTGCTCGCCGGGTTGCGCGCGCTCGGCCGTCCCGCCCACCGGTACGCGATCGTCGAACTCTCGGGCACGCTGCGCGCGCAGCAGCGCGAGACCCTCGCCCGCCTGGTGCCCGAGTCGCTCGGCACGGTCGAGTGGCTGGATGCCCTGCCCGCGTCGATCGACGGCGTGGTCCTCGGCAACGAGGTGCTCGACGCGATGCCGGTGCGCGTCTTCGAGCACGCGGGCCACGGCGCGCTCGACGAGCTCGGCGTCGCCCTCGACGACGACGGCGTGATCCGCTGGGCCGGCCGCCCGGCCGACCCCGGCCTGCGCTCGGCGCTCGCCGAGTCGCTGCGCGCGGCGCTGCGGACCGACCCCGATGCGCCGGACGATCCGGTCGGGCACGACGGCGCGCCGTGGTCGCTGCTCGGGCCCGGCCGGTACCGCTCCGAGCTCGGCCTGCAGGCCGCCGCCTGGGTCGCGACCGTCGGGCGCGCGATGCGCCGCGGCGCGATGCTGCTCGTCGACTACGGCTTTCCGGCGCGCGAGTACTACCACCCGCAGCGCGACGGCGGCACGCTGATCGCGCACCGGCGCCACCATGCGCACGGCGACATCCTGCGCTGGCCGGGACTGCAGGACGTCACCGCGCACGTCGACTTCAGCGCGATCGCCCGGGCCGCGACCGGCGAGGGGCTGGTTCTGCTCGGCTATACCTCGCAGGCGCGCTTCCTGATGAACTGCGGACTGCTCGAGCGGCTGGCCGAGACCACCCGGGGCGGCGCGGTCGACCCCGGGTCGATCCGGGCGCTCAGCGCGGCGCAGACGCTGCTGTCCGAGGCCGAGATGGGCGAGCTGTTCAAGGCGATCGCCTTCGGTCGCGGCCTGCCGCCGGTCCCGCTCGGCTTCGTGCGCGGCGACCGGAGCGGCTCGCTGTGAAGTGGCTGATCGCCACGGCGGTCGCGCTGGTCCTGTTCTCGGGTGCGATGCCGTGGCTGCGAAGGCTCGGGATCGGCCGCCTGCCGGGCGACTTCAACTTCCGGCTGTTCGGCCGGGAGTGGTCGATCCCGCTGATGTCGACGATCGTGCTGTCGATCACGGCGGCGCTGATCGCGCGCCTGATCTAGCCCCGAGCCACGCGATCCCGACGAGATTCCAACGAGACCCCAACGAGGAGACGCCCCGATGCAGCACTACGTGCATGCCCAGTTCCCCGGCCTGGTCGGCCAGGAGATCGCACTGACCGACTGGCTCGAGATCACGCAGGACCGCATCGACCGGTTCGCGGACGCGACCGACGACCACCAGTGGATCCACGTCGATGCCGAGCGCGCCCGGAGCGGTCCGTTCGGCGCGACGATCGCGCACGGCTACCTGACGCTGTCGCTGCTGGCGGGGTTCTCGCAGCGCAACCTGTCGATCGACGACGAGACGATGTCGATCAACTACGGACTCAACAAGGTCCGGTTCCCGTCGCCGGTGCGCTGCGGCTCGCGGGTCCGCGCGCGCTTCGTGCTGCAGTCGTGCACGCCGGCCGACGGCGGTCCGGGCGGACGGCCCGGCCTGCAGCTGGTGATGCGCGCCACGATCGAGATCGAGGGCTCGGAGAAGCCGGCCTGCGTGGCCGAGGCGGTCCGCCTGACCTTCAGGTAGGCCGGCCGGGTCCGAGCACCCGCCCGACGACGTCGAGCAGGGCCTCGGGCCGCCACGGCTTGGGGAGGAAGGCCACGATCGGCGCGTCGCCGATCCGCGAGCGGACATAGGCCTCCGGGTAGCCGCTGCTGAGCACCACGGGCAGCCCGGGGCACACGGTCGCGATGACGGCGAGCACCGCCGCGCCGTCGGCGCGCGGCATCACCAGGTCGAGCACGGCCATGGCGAAGCGGTCGGCACCGGCATTCAGGTGATCGATCGCCTCGAGTCCGTCCTGGGCCACCAGCACCGAATAGCCGGCCTCGACCAGCACCTGCTCGAGCAGGTAGGCGACGACCCGATCGTCCTCGGCGATCAGCAGGTGCCGGCTCATCGCGCGCCGCGGCCGTCAGTCGGCACGCTGCGCCTCGCGGTAGGCGGCCGGGTACAGCCGCTGCGTGCAGTCGGGACACATGCCGTGCGAGACGGTCGCGTCGGAGTTGTCGCGCAGGTACTCGTCGGCCGGGCGCCACGAGCCCTCCCCGTCGCGGATGCACTTGCAGGACGCGCACACCGGCAGCATCCCGCTCAGCGTGCGGACCTGCGCGAGCGCATGGCGCAGCTCGGTGATCAGCAGTTCGCGCTCGTCCTCCATGCGCACCCGCGCGGTCAGGTCGTGCAGCAGCAGCAGGCTGCCTGCCGGCACGCCGTGGCCGGCGTCGAGCGGCACCGAGCGGACCGCGAAGTGCCGCGCCTGGAGCGTCACGAACGGCGCGGACTGATCGGCCGCGAGTCCGGCGGCTTCGCCGCCGACCGCCGCGAACAGCGCCGACGCCGGCCGGCCGAGGGCGTCGGCCACCGGTACGCCGAGCAGCCCCGACATCGTGCGGTTCATGTCGATCACGCGGCCGTGGGCGTCCGTGGCGAGCATGCCGTCCTCGATCGCGTCGAGCAGGATGTCGCGCGCGATCGGGGTGAGTTCGAGCATGCGGTGGCGCAGCACCGTCCAGCCGATCAGGCCACCGGTCACGGCGAGCGCGAGCGGCATCGGGTCGATGGCGGGCGGCGCCGCGCCGAGCAGCGCCATGGTGTTGGCGACGACCGGCGCAATCGCGGCGCCGGCCAGGGCGAGCCCCTGCGGACGGGCCAGCGGACCGGTGCGCGCCGCCCACATCAGCACCATGACGATGCTGCCGATGATCAGCAGGTAGTTGTAGCCGATCGCGTACGGATGCAGCGGCCCGTAGGTGACCTGGGCGAGATGGGTGAGCGTGCCGGTACGCTCGAACACCGTCTCGCGCAGCAGCCAGCCGCGGCTCGCGTCTGTCCACAGGATCGCGAGCCGCAGCGCGGGCACCACCGAGATCGCTGCGAGCAGCCAGGCGCGGCGCCGCGGCATCCAGCCGGTGAACTCCAGCGCGAACCAGGCGACGGTCACGGGCGTGAACGAGATGAACGCATACTTGACGTTCAGCCAGAACGGACCCGCGGCCGGCGTCGACAGCGCCAGCAGGACGATGCTCGCGGTCCAGCACGCCGACATCGCCGAGACGGCCGCGAACGCGCGGCCGACCGCCTGCCTTCGGGCATGCAGGCCGAATCCGGCCATCGCTGCGAGCCCGAACAGCGTCACGATCGTCGCGAGCAGGTAGAGCACCTGCAGGTCGACCTGCGGGGTCATCAAATGTGGGGAGCGGAGTGTCGGGAGCGCGACACTTAATCACGGATTTGTATCGTCGGCCAGCGTTCGCCGCGCGGCACGTCATCCGGAAGGGGCCGATCCCGGAAGGATGCTATGCGAGGCGATGCTCAAATGGAACCGTCGCCCATTCCGCCGGCCGTCGACCCGCCCGGGACGCTCCGGCTCGCGGTGGCGGCGAGGGCCGAGCCGTGCGCCGGATCGCGGCGCCGGCAGCCCCGTGCTTAGTCGGCCCGGTCGTGCCGCGAGGCCGCGTCGACAGCCTGGATACGCGCGTTTCGCAGGGCTTCGCCGATCGCCGCGGGCCCCGCGCCGGGTGATGCGGCGACACGCGCCGCGATCGCGCCCGCGTCGACCGCGCGTGCTGCGTCGAGGGCTCGGCGCAGCCGGGAGCCGGGATCGGAATGTCGCCGCGCCGGCTCGGTCGCGAGCGATGCCGCCGCGTCGCAGGCCCGAAGCATCCCTTCGAAGCGTGCGGGCTTTCGGAGCGCGTCGCAGCGCTCCAGCAGCGCGACGATCCCCGCGGCGTCTAGGTCGTCGGCGCGGCGAAGACCGCATCGCTCGCGAGCCGCCATCACCGCGAGCTCGCGACCGTCGTTGGGCGCCTTCAGGCGCTCGGCGATGCGCCGAGCGCGGTCCGCGGCGTCGGTGTCGGTGCCGCTCCCGGCGCCCGCCGGGCCCGCCGCGTCGCCGGGCTCGAGCGCGAGCGCGGCGACCCTCACCGGCAACGGGTCGCCGGCGGCGGCAGTGGCATCGACGACCCGGCCCAGGCCGGCCGCGGCGGGATCCGTCGGATCGGGCGGCGCCGGACCGCGCCCGCTCCGAGCGACCGCATCGAGTTCGGGCACCAGGCGGGCCAGCGCGCCGCAGGCGTGGAGGACGGCCAGCATCCGCGACGGCCGGCGCTCCATCAGCCCGCGCGAGACTTCCTGCCAGACCCGTTCGGGCACCAGTGCGTCCACCTCGCCGGCCGCGACCATCGTGCGCATCAGCTCGAAGGTCTCCGGGGCGAGGGTGAAGCCCTCGAAGCGGGCCGCGAACCGCGCCACCCGCAGGATCCGGACCGGGTCTTCGGCGAACGCCTCGCTGACGTGGCGCAGCACGCGGTCGCGCAGGTCGCGGCCGCCGCCCCAGGGGTCGACGATCGTGCCGTCGGCGGCTCGCGCCATCGCGTTGATCGTCAGGTCCCGCCGGCGCAGGTCATCCTCGAGCGTGACCTCCGGTGCGCACTGCACGACGAAGCCCCGATAGCCGCGGCCGGTCTTGCGCTCGGTTCGAGCGAGCGCGTATTCCTCATGGGTGACCGGGTGCAGGAACACCGGGAAGTCGCGGCCCACCGGCCGGAAGCCCAGCTCGGTCATCCGCTCGGGCGTCGTGCCCACCACCACCCAGTCGCGGTCGTGGACCGGCAGGCCGAGCAGCGCGTCGCGCACCGCACCGCCGACCTCGTAGCACTCGAGACCGGAGGCGGTCACGCTCAGCGTCGGGCCTGGGAGCGCCAGCCGTCGTAGCGGGCGCCGTCGCCGGGGCCGTACAGCGACGGGCCCATCGCGCGCAGCGACGCCGGCGTGATGCCGAGGTCCGGATCGATCGGGCGCGCGCTGACGTTGTCGAGCGCCATGGAGTCGAGGTTGTCGCGCGTCATCAGCGGTTCGCCCGGGGCCCATTCCATCAGCATCGCCATCAGCCGGGCGAGGCCGGCCGGCAGCGCGACGATCGGGCGCGGATGCCCGCTCCAGGTCCCGGCCAGACGCACGAGCTGGCGCAGCGTGAAGACCTCCGGGCCGGCGAGCGCGCAGGTCTTGCCGGTGGTCGCGGGGGCGTCGAGCACGTTGACGATCGCCTGCGCGACGTCGCCGACCCAGACCGGCTGGAACCGCGCCTCGGGCTTGGCGAGCGCGAGCACCGGCAGCACCCGCTGGATGCGCGCGAACAGGTTGAGGAAGCTGTCCTCCGCGCCGAACACCACCGACGGCCGCAGGATCGTCCAGTCGAGGTCGCGCGCCTGGCGCACCTTCTCCTCGCCCGCCGCCTTGGAGCGCAGGTAGCGCGAGGGCAGGGTGTTCTTGCCGCCGTCGGTGACGCCGAGCGCGCTCACGTGGACCAGCCGGCGCACGCCCTGCGTGCGGCAGGCCTCGACGAGGGCGGCCGGAACGTCGACGTGCGCCCGGCCGAACTGCGGGCCCCATCGGTCGGCGCCGGTGCCCGCGCTGCCGTGCAGCACGCCGACCAGGTTGATCGCGGCGTCGCAGCCCGCCGCCAGCGAGGCCATCGCCCGCGGATCGGCGGTATCGGCCTCGACCACCTCGACCGTCGGCAGCAGGATCAGGTGCCGGGCGCGTTCGCGGTGCCGGGTCGGCACGATGACCCGGCGGCCCTGCGCCGACAGCCGCGACACCACATGGGTGCCGATGAAGCCGGAGCCGCCGAGGACGAGGATGCGCGAATGGAGCATGGACGGGTGATTCCGCACGGGGCGGCACAGAGAGAGGAGGTCGGTATCGGGGCCAGCGCAGGGCCGTTCCCGCCATCGTAGCGCGAAGCCACGGCGCCGCCTGTCTCGCGCATGCCCTCAGTACGGGCAGTCGGCCGCGAATTCGCGCGAGGGTAGGCCGGACGGGGCAGGGGCCGGTCAGTCGCCGCCCGGCGAGGCGGTCGCGGCGACGCTCGGTCCGGGCTGCACGTCGCCGAGCAGGGCCTTGAGCGATTGCGGCTCCCCGGTGAACAGGGCGCCGTACCAGATCGCGTTGGACAGCACGTGCTTGACGTAGCCGCGCGTCTCGTTGAAGGGGACGATCTCGGCGAAGATCGCGCCCTCGACCGTCTGGGGCAGCGTGCCGCGCCACGACCGGGGCCGCCCGGGCCCGGCGTTGTAGCCCGCCGAGGCGAGGACCGGCGACCGGTCGAGGTCGTCGAACACCGTCTTCAGGTAGAAGCTGCCGAACTGCAGGTTGGTGTCGAGCTCGTTGATCTGCGACGGCGTGAAGTCGCGCACGCCCATCTTGCGCGCGATCCATTTCGCGGTCGCCGGCATGATCTGCATCAGCCCGGAGGCGCCGACGTGCGAGCGGGCGTCGCTGACGAAGCGGGACTCCTGGCGGATCAGTCCGTAGACCCACGCCGGATCGAGGCCCTGGGCCCGTGCGATCGGCTTGAGGCGTTCGGCGAACGGGGCCGGGAAGCGCAACGCGTAGTCGTGCTCGACGCGGGTGCGATCGGCGGCATTGACCGTCCGGTCGAGCAGTCCCAGCCGACGGGCGTGCTCGGCCGCCGCGAGCAGCTGGCGATCGCCCATGCCGCGGACGGCGAAGTTCCACTCGCGGTTGCCCTCGAACCGCAGCCCGAGATCGTAGAACCTGAGCGCGCGCACGATGCCCGGCGTGGCGCGTGCATCGGCGACCTCGGTCTCGCTGGGCGGCGTGGCGGTCTCGGGCAGCTCGAGCTTCAGGCCGAGCTCCTCGCCGGCGAGCTGCGAATAGAAGTCGGCCCGACCCGCGATCGACGTGAACAGCACGCGCGCCTCGTGCATCGACTCGGGCCGTGCGGTGTCCGCGGCGAGGGCGCGGCCGAGCCAGTAGGTCCAGGTCGGATCGGCCCGGCCGGCATTGCTCATCCGCTCGATGGTGGTCCGCACCGTCGGCCAGTCGCCGGCGCGCAGCGCCGCGCGGGTGTGCCACGCCAGCGTCTCGTCGCTCGCACGTGCACCGCGGGCCTCCCGGGCCCACGCATGCGACTCGGGCAGCAGCCGGCGCATGCCGCCCGCCGCGATCTGCGACCAGACGAAGCTGCGGTCGGCGGGCCGCAGCCGCGCGCCCACCTCGCTCAGGCGAGCGGCGGCGTCGGTCGGGTCCGCCCGCGAGAGCATCACGAGCGCGATGACCGTGAGCTCGCGCGAGGGCGTCCCGTCGAGTGCAGAGGCCGGTCGGGCGAGCGCCGCATCGAGCTGCTTGGGCTCGAGGCGCGGGGTGGCTGCATTGGCCGCGCGGCGTACCGCCGGCACGGACCCGGATTCGAGGGCGGCCTCGAGCCGCCACCACAGGTCCTGCGCCCCGAGCTGTCCGGCGGCGACCAGTGCGCCGAGCAGGCCGTTGCAGGCGTCGGGCAGCTCGCGCGGCCGCATCAGCAGCTCGCGTGCCTCGGGCGCCACCGCCTCGTTGCCGGCGGCGCGCGACTGCAGCGCGTAGCACCGCATGGCGAGGTCGTCGCGCCCGACGAGTTCGGGCAGCGCCTCGTCGAAGGTGCCCCAGACCTGTCTGCGGCCGAGGGACGCCAGCCAGTCGCGGCGTGCCAGTTCGCCGACCAGCGCGCCCGCGTGCTTCGCGGCGAAGGCGCGCGCCTCGGCGTCGAGCGGGCCCGCGGTGTCGCCACGGGATTCCGCGAGCCGGGCGCGCAGGCGCCAGTAGTCGAGGTAGGCGGCGAGCGGATGCGTGTCGCCGACCTGCGGGGCGAGCTGCTCGATGCGCGCGGTGTCGCCGCGCGCGGCGGCGGCACGGGCCTGCATGAAGGCGTCGTCGGGGCCCGAAGGCTCGGTGGCGCGTGGGGGCGCCGCAGGCTGCGGCGCCGGCTTGGACGCGGGCCTGGCGGCCGACTTCGCGGCCGACTTGGGGGGCGCGCTCGCCGGCTGCGCAGTCGCCGGCCTCGGCCCGGAGCCGAGCGCGATCGCGCCTACAATCAACGCCGGCAGGAGCCGCCCGACGTGCCGGAGAGGTGCTGGGGACTTCATGCTGTGCGCTGCGAGGGAGGGGGGCCCGACCGAAGGCCATGACGGACCGTAGAGACGAATCGAGAATAGCACGCAGCCCCGTGCCGGATCCGGCGAGGACAGCCCTTCGGACGGCCCTTCTCGAGGCTCGCCGACAGCCGCTCGCGCAGGGGCGACGCATGGCGAACGATGCCCTCGTCGAACGACTCGGTGCGCTGCTCGGGGACGTCGCGGGCGAGTCGATCGCGATCTACTGGCCGATCCGCGGCGAACCCGCGCTCGATCCCCTGCCGCAGCGCTGGTCCGACGCCGGCGCGCGACTCGCGCTGCCCGTCGTCGAGGCCCCGGGCGCGCCCCTGCGCTTCGTCGGATGGCGTCCTGGCGATGCGACGGTGGCGGGCGCCTGGGGCATCCCGCGTCCGGTGGCGGCCGTCGCGCTCAGACCGACGCTGCTGGTCGTTCCGTGCGTCGGGTTCGATGCCGACTGCCAGCGGCTGGGCTATGGGGGCGGCTTCTACGACCGCAGCCTGGCCGCGCTCGACGCGGACGGCGGCGGCCGGCCGCGGGCCATCGGCGTGGCGTGGGACGAGGCGCTGCTGGAGGGGTTCGAGCCGCTGCCGACCGACCGCGCGCTCGACGCGGTGGTCACGCCGTCCCGAGCGTTTCTGCGGCGCGCAGTCCCTGCGCGTTGAAGCGCGCCAGCCAGGCCGGCAGTTCGGCGGCCGGCATCGCCTTGGCGAAGTACCAGCCCTGGATCGCGTCGATGCCGAGCGTCCCCAGCAAGGCGGCGGCGTCGGCGTCCTCGACGCCCTCGGCCAGGGCGCGCAGCCCGAAGGCATGCGCGACCTCGATCAGCGCCTTCACGATCCGGCGGTCCCCCACCTGCTGCGTCATGTCCTTGATGAAGGCCCGGTCGATCTTCAGCTCGTTGACCGGAAAGCTCCGCAGGTAGGCGAACGACGAGTAGCCGGTGCCGAAGTCGTCGATCGCCAGCTCGCAGCCCAGGGCGCGCAGCCGGTGCATGAACTCGATCGTGGTCTTCTCGTTGCGCGCGATCGAGCTCTCGGTCAGCTCGAACAGCAGCCGCGACGCATCGACGCCCCAGGTCTCGCAGGCCTGGGCCACCTGGGTGGGGAAGTTCGTGTCCTCGAGGGTGCGGGCCGACAGGTTCAGGCTCACCTGCACCTCGATGCCGAGCGACTGCCAGGTCATCAGGTTGCGCAGCGCGGTGTTCAGGATGAAGCGGGTGAGCTCGCCGATCTGGCCGCTCTCCTCGCACACCTCGACCAGCATCGCCGGGTTGACGTTCGGCAGGCCGGGCGCCTGGTTCGGCCACCGGATCAGGCCTTCGACGGCGCCGCAATGGCGCTCGGGCATGTGCACCTGAGGCTGGTACCACAGCTCGAGTTCGTTGCTGGCCAGCGCGGCGCGCACGCGTCCCTCGAGCCGGGCGCGCGACTGGTGCGGGTCGTCGCTCGCCGGCAGGATGACGATCCGGTCCTCGGCGCCGCGGGCCTCCGCGAACGCGCGGCCCGCCGACAGGATCAGGTCCGTCGGCGAACGCAGCGGCCGGTCGACCCAAGCACCGCCGATCGACACGCGCACCGGCACGCTCCACTCGGTGCCGTCGTCGTGGCGCCCGGGATAGAAGCCTTCGACGCCGCTGCGCAGCGCGCTGGCGGCCAGCCGCACGATCGATTCCCCGGGGGCGTCGTCGATCACCACCCAGATCTCGTCGACGGACACCACCGCGTAGCGGTCCTCCGGACGAAGCGTCTCCTCGACGCGGTCGAGCAGCGTCGCGAGCAGCGCCATGGTGTCGGGGCGCCGGGACAGCGCGCGCATCCGGTCGCCGCGCGCCAGGCCGATCGAGATGAGCGCGGGACGGCGCCCGTCGCCGGCCTTGAGCCGTTCGAGCACATGACGCTCGAGCGACTCGACCCGCATCCGGCGCGGATGGCGGGCAGGGCTCGCGGCGTCGTCGTCGTCAGCCCGGGAGGCCATTGGCGCGGGCGATTCCCGACAGGTAGAAGTCGCGCAGCTTGAGTCCGTAGGCGCCCGAGGGCAGGCCGCGGACGATGCGCAGCCGCCCGGTGCCGGACCGCGGCGCGGTCAGCAGGTCGCGCTCGACGGGCTCGGACAGCGGTGCCTTGTCGGGCCAGGTGAGCACGAGCACGCGCGGCTCGAGGCGGCGCACGCGGTTGTGCGCCACGACGATCGCGACCTCGCCGCTCGAGAGCTCGACCAGGCTGCCGACCGGGAACACGCCCACGGCCTGCACGAACTGCTCGACCAGCGGCTCGTGGAACGAGCTGCCGGCCCACTCGTAGAGATTCATCAGCGCGTCCTGCGGCGCCGACGGATTCGCATAGGCGCGCGGCGTGATCAGCGCGGCGAAGCTGTCGGCGATCGCGGCCATGCGCCCGAAGATGCTGATGTCGTTGCCCTTCAGCCCCTTGGGATAGCCGCTGCCGTCGAGACGCTCGTGGTGCTGCGCGATGCCGAGCTCGACCTCGGTCGGCAGGCCGCCGGCCTCGCGCAGCGCGTCGAGGCCGAGGCGAACGTGCTCCTTGATCATCCCGTACTCGGCATTCGTGAGCATGCCGGGCTTGTCGAGCAGCGCGCGCGGCAGGCGGATCTTGCCGACGTCGGCGAGCATGCCGATCATGCCGAGCTGGCCGAGCTCGCGCTTCGGGAAGCCGAGCTGCCGACCCAGGGCGATCAGGTACAGCGCGACCTTGACCCCGTGGTTGTAGGTGGTGACGTCCTCCTCGCGCAGCCGGCCCACCCACAGCAGCGCATCGGGGTTGTCGATCATGCTCGAGACCATGTCGTCGACGGCGCCGGCCACCTCGCTGACCTGCGGGACCCGGCCGGCCTTCACGTCGGTGACCAGGGTCTTGAGCACGTCCTCGCTGTGTCCGAACGCGGAGCGCGCGCGCGGCAGCTCCTGCTCGAGCGAGTGCGAGTCCTCGTAGGTCTCCAGTTCGATGTCGCCGGGCAGCCAGGCCCGGATCGCATCGCGGCTGGTGCGCTCGCGCTCGCCGAGCATCGCCCCCGCGGCGTCCCCACGGCGCAGCAGCTGGCGCATCCAGCCGATCATGCGGTCGATCGGACCGGCCTCGTCGGCGTCCTTCGAGGTGCCCGAGGTCTGGCGGACGAACTGCCGGAAGCGCTGGCGCGTGTCGGTGCTGATGCGCACGTCCGCGCGGGTCTTGTAGACCCGGCCGGCGGTGGCGCGGCGCCGCTCCACCTGGGCCGTGGCCGCATCGGTCGCCGAGGGCGTCAGCGGACGCGTCGCGGGCCCGTCGGACTCGGCGGCCTTGCGGATCCTCGGTGCGGGCGTCGGCGCGTCCCCGCGGACCTCCGAGCGGCGGATCGTGTCGGCGACCTCTGGGCTCGAGAGTTCCAGGTCCACGTAGACGTAGCTGCAGTACTTGCGCAGCGTGTCGATCTCGACCTGGCTGTCGGCGAGGAAGCCCTGGAGCAGGAACGGCGTGTCGAGCCAGGGCCGGTCGAGCTCGGCGATGAACATCCCGAGCTGCAGGTCTTCGGATGCGATCTGATAGCGCCGGCTCGCCGTGATGAGCGCTGCCGCGTTGTCGGAATCCATCAATCGCTCGGAACTGTCCTGCACCGATCCGTCCAGTCATTCAAGAGGGGGCACGGCCGCCTCGTCGGGCCGCTTTGCCGGTCCATGGTAGCCAGCCACCACGGTCGAACCAATTGAATAACGGGCGGGCGGCGGGCCGACCGCAACGCTGTCCGACGGGCGGGCGGGGCCCGGTCGCGGACGGTCAGCGGACGGTCAGCCCGCGGTCAGCGAGCCAGGGCCTGCCAGATCGCGCGGCTCGGTCCGGGCTGGTTGAGCGTGTAGAAATGCAGGCCCGGTGCGCCGCCCTCCAGCAGCCGCGCGCACAGCGCCGTGACCACGTCGTGACCGAAGGCGCGCAACGACTCGACGTCGTCCCCGAAGCCGGACAGGCGCATCCGGATCCAGCGCGGGATCTCGGCGCCGCAGGCGTCGGAGAACCGGGCGAGCTGCGTGTAGTTCATGATCGGCATGATGCCGGGCACGATCGGCACGGTCACGCCGCGGGCGCGCGCCGCCTCGACGAAGCTGAAGTAGGCGTCGGCGTTGAAGAAGTACTGCGTGATCGCGGCATCGGCGCCGGCACGGACCTTGTGCACGAAGGCCTCGAGGTCGGCATCGGCCGAGGCCGCCTGCGGATGGACCTCGGGATACGCGGCGACCTCGATGCGGAACCAGTCGCCGGTGCGCTCCCGCACGAACGCGACCAGATCGGAGGCATAGCGGAACTCGCCGGCGTCGACCATGCCGGAGGGCAGGTCGCCGCGCAGCGCGACCAGCCGGCGCACCCCGCGCCCGCGCCAGTGCTCGAGCAGTTCGGCGATGCCGTCGCGGGTCGCGCCGACGCACGACAGGTGGGGAGCGACCGCATGGCCCTCGGTGGCGATCTCGTCGACGACGCCGAGCGACTTGTCGCGGGTCGAGCCGCCTGCGCCGAAGGTGACGCTGAAGAACTCGGGCTCGAGCTGCGCGAGCAGGCGACGCGTCTCGCGCAGCTTGGTCAGGCCCTCGGGCGTGTTCGGCGGGAAGAATTCGAAGCTGACCGGGACGGTGGACGGGGTCATCGTGTGATCCGGGTTCTGGGCAGGCGTGCGACGGGCACGCTCGCATGGATGAAGGACTCGCGGTTGCCGTCACCGCCGGGCAGCGCACTGTCGAAGGCCCGCTGCACCGTCCAGCCGAGCCCGCGGCACGCCTCGGCCACGAGGGTCGAGGCGCGTGCATGGTCGGCCGCGTCGGTGACGATGCCGCGGCCGTCGAGCGCCGACGGGCCGAGCTCGAACTGCGGCTTGACCAGCAGCAGCACCGTCGCGCCGGGCGCGAGCAGCGCGTCGGCCGCGGGCAGCACCTTCGCGAGCGAGATGAACGAGAGGTCGGCGACCGCCATGTCGAAGCCTTCCGGAGGCGCGTCGGGCACCCGTGCGCCCATCACCTCGGGGGTGGCGTCGCGCACGTTGAGCCGCTCGATGCAGCAGACCCTCGGATCCGCGCGCAGCCGCGGATGCAGCTGACCGTGGCCGACCTCGATGCCGATCACCCGCGCCGCGCCCGACTGCAGCAGGCAGTCGGCGAAGCCGCCGGTCGACATCCCCAGGTCGAGCACGGTGCGCCCCGACGGATCGATCTGCGCCTCGGCGAGCGCGTGGGCCAGCTTGGCCCCCGCGCGCGACACGAACCGGGTCTCGTCCGACGCGGCGACCCGCAGCTCGTCGAGCGGCCCCACCTGCTGGGAGGGCCGCTCGATCCGCATGCCGGACGCCCGGGTCACCGCGCCGTCGGCGATCAGCCGCTGCGCGGCGCTGCGCGACGCGGCCAGGCCGCGTGCGACCAGCTCGACGTCGGCGCGCCCCAAGGGACGGCCGGGCTCAGTAGCGGTAGGTGTCGGGCTTGTACGGGCCCGCGACCGGCACGCCGATGTAGCCCGCCTGCTCGCCCGACAGCTCGGTCAGCATCGCACCCAGCTTCTTCAGGTGCAGGCGCGCGACCTTCTCGTCGAGGTGCTTCGGCAGCACGTAGACCTTGCCGCTCTCGTAGGCGTCCTTGTGCGTCCACAGCTCGATCTGCGCGATCGTCTGGTTGGCGAACGAGGAGCTCATCACGAACGACGGGTGGCCGGTGCCGCAGCCCAGGTTCACCAGACGGCCTTCGGCCAGCAGGATGATCCGCTTGCCGTCCTTGAAGATCACGTGGTCGACCTGGGGCTTGATGTTCTCCCAGGTGCACTGCGACTTCAGGCCGGCGACGTCGATCTCGTTGTCGAAGTGACCGATGTTGCAGACGATCGCCTGGTCCTTCATCGCCGCCATGTGGGCGTAGGTGATGACGTCGCGGTTGCCGGTGGCGGTCACGAAGATGTCGGCCTTGTCGGCCGCGTACTCCATGGTCACCACGCGGAAGCCTTCCATCGTGGCCTGGAGCGCGCAGATCGGGTCGCACTCGGTGACCCACACCTGGGCCGACAGCGCGCGCAGCGCCTGGGCGCTGCCCTTGCCCACGTCGCCGAAGCCGGCGACGACGGCGACCTTGCCGGCGATCATCACGTCGGTGGCGCGCTTGATGCCGTCGACCAGCGACTCGCGGCAGCCGTACAGGTTGTCGAACTTGCTCTTGGTGACCGAGTCGTTGACGTTGATCGCGCGGAAGGCGAGCTCGCCGCGGGCAGCCATCTGGTACAGACGGTGCACGCCGGTGGTCGTCTCTTCGGTCACGCCGACCACGGCCTTGAGGTTGCGCTCGTAGAAGCCCGCGTCCTTGGCCAGCTGGCGGCGGATCGAGTTGAAGAGGCACACCTCTTCCTCGCTGCCCGGGTTGTTCAGCACCGACGCGTCCTTGGCGGCCTTGGTGCCGAGGTGCAGCAGCATCGTCGCGTCGCCGCCGTCGTCCAGGATCATGTTCGTCGGCTGGCCGTCGGCCCACTCGAAGATCCGGTGGGTGTAGTCCCAGTACTCGTCGAGCGACTCGCCCTTGACCGCGAAGACCGGGATGCCGGCTTCGGCGATCGCGGCGGCGGCGTGGTCCTGGGTCGAGAAGATGTTGCACGAGGCCCAGCGCACCTGCGCGCCGAGCGCGGCGAGCGTCTCGATCAGCACGGCGGTCTGGATGGTCATGTGCAGCGAGCCGGTGATGCGCGCGCCCTTGAGCGGCTGCGCCGCGGCGAATTCCTCGCGGATCGCCATCAGACCGGGCATCTCGGTCTCGGCGATGCGGATCTCCTTCCGGCCCCAGGCCGCGAGGCCCATGTCGGCGACCTTGTAGTCGGTGAAGGCGGCGGGTTTCAGGACAGCACTCATTGATTCGCTCCGTCAGGTTCGGGCGCCCGGAGGCGCCGCTGGCTTGGGCGAGCGCGGTGTTCGCCCGGCGGCGGGCCGTACGGCCCGGACACGCCGGAAAAACAAAACGCCCGCAAGGGTCGGATGACCGTTGCGAGCGCAGTTGTGATTGCCGAGCCTGGCCCATGCGGGTCGCAGCGCTCCTCGGCAGGGCGGAGTATAGCCGCCTTCGCGAACGGGCCGAAAGCACCGGCCATCGGTCGCGGGGTCTTCGGACACGCGGACGATCGTGTGACGCGCGTCACGGTGCGGACGTGACCGATGTCCTGCAAGGCATCGAACGGGGGCGTTTCCCCGGTATCGACCCGGGTGCGCGGCGGGCGGCGCATCCCTACGATCGCTTCACGTTCCGCCGGTCCGACGACCGGCCCCCTCCGAGGCCTCCGCGATGTCCCTGCACCTGCATGCTGCGAACCGTCCCGAGACCCTGCCGAGCGCGCTGCGCGGCCCGATCCAGGCGGCCGCGGCCGGCGTGGTGCCGTCGCGCTACGCGTCGCGCTTCCTCGAGCGGACCGCGCTGCAGGAGCGGCTCGCGTCCGGGCCGGTGGTCGGCGAGGCCTTCCCGCCGCCGGCTCGCCTCGACACCGCCCGGATCATGGCCGCGATCGCGCCGCTCCTCGTGCCCGACACCCCCGGCTGCTTCGTGCCGGCCGTGGCGCCGGACGTCTCGGTGCGCCGCATGCTGGCGCCGCTGCCCGGCGGCCGTTCGCTCGCGATCGACGTCGTGCCCGCGACCGTGCGCTTCGAATTCGAGGACCTCGCCCGGCTGCTCGGCGAACTGGTCGACAACGCGTGCCGGCATGCGCCGGCGGGCGCGACGGTGCGGGTCCGCGGCGCGCCCGGGCTGGGCGGCTACCAGATCTCGGTGACGAATCCCGGTGCCCCGCTGCCGCGCTGGGCGCTGGCCGCGCTGCGCCCCGGACGCCCGGCCACCGGCGTCGGCGATCCGACCGGCCTGGCGCTCGGGCTGCCGATCGCGGCGCTGCTCGCCGCGGTCAACGGCGCCCGGCTCGAAGTGCTCCGGGGCGCCGGTCGCCCGAACACGCTCCGAGTGATCGCACGGCTCGGCTGAGCCGGCCGACCGACGGTCCGTCGCGACCGACGCACGGTCGACCGGACGCGGGCGCGCGGCACCGCGCTGCCTCGGCCGACGCGGAATGCAGGATGAACGGCCGTCGCGGCCGGCAGTTCGACGGATCGGCCCCGGGTCGCTGCTTTAGACTCGGCGCCATGTCCGGTCCCTTTCCCGACCTCAGGCGGGGCGTCCTCATCGCCGACGACCACGTGCTCGTCAGGGCGGGGCTGCGCACGCTCCTCGAGGCGTCCTCGCGCTACCGGCTGGTCGGCGAAGCGGCCGACGTGGCCGGCTGCCTGGCGCTGATGCGCGCGCTCCAGCCGCCGCTGCTCCTGCTCGACATCATGCTGCCGGACATGTCCGGCATCGAGGCGGTGGCCCGGATCCGGGCGATCGACCCGGCGGTCCGCATCGTGTTCCTGTCCTCCCAGGACTCGCGCGAGTTCGTCACGCGAGCGCTGCAGACCGGCGCCGACGGCTTCATGTCGAAGGACTTCGTGCTCTCGGAGCTCGAGCTCGCGCTCGATGCGGTCAGCGCCGGTCAGCGCTACCTGAGCCCGCGCATCTCGAACGTGCTGGTCGAGGCCATGAACGCGCCGGAGACGCCCGAGGTCGCCCCCGGCGGCCTGACCGGGCGACAGCTCGAGGTGCTCAGGTGCGTCGCCCGCGGACTGTCCAACAAGGAGATCGCCCGCGAGCTGGCGATCAGTCCGAAGACGGTCGAGTTCCATCGTGCGCAGCTGATGCAGCGCCTCGACATCCACGACGTGGCCACGCTGACCCGGTACGCGGTGACGGCGGGGCTGGTCTAGCGCGGTCGGGCTCCGGCCCACCGGGCCCGCCACGACAAAACGCCCGGAGATCCGGGCGTTTCGTTCAGAACGCCCGGAGACCCAGGCGTTTCGTCCACAACGCCCGGATGTCCGGGCGTTTCGTCGTCAGTCGGCCGGAGGCCGGCTCAGACCCCCGCGGCCGCCCGAAGCGCTGCCGCCTTGTCCGTGCGCTCCCAGGTGAACTCCGGCTCCTCGCGTCCGAAGTGGCCGTAGGCCGCCGTCTTGCGGTAGATCGGCCGCAGCAGGTCGAGCATCTGCACGATGCCCTTCGGGCGCAGGTCGAAGTGCTCCTGCACCAGCTCCGCCAGCCGCTCGTCGGAGACCTTGCCCGAGCCTTCCGTGGTCACCATGACCGAGGTCGGACGGGCCACGCCGATCGCATAGCTGATCTGGACGAGGCAGTTGCGCGCCAGGCCCGCGGCCACGATGTTCTTCGCGACGTAGCGCGCCGCGTAGGCCGCCGACCGGTCGACCTTCGACGGGTCCTTGCCGGAGAACGCGCCGCCGCCGTGCGGGGCCGCACCGCCGTAGGTGTCGACGATGATCTTGCGGCCGGTCAGGCCGCAGTCGCCCTGCGGGCCGCCGATGACGAAGCGCCCGGTCGGGTTGATCAGGTAGCGGATCTCGCCCTTGATGAGTTCCTTGGGCAGCACCGGCTTGACGATCTCCTCGATCACCGCCTCGGTCAGCTTGCCGTGCTCGATGTCCGGCGCGTGCTGGGTCGACAGCACCACGGTGTCGATCGAGTGCGGCATGCCGTCGACGTAGCGCATCGTGATCTGCGACTTCGCGTCCGGGCGCAGCCAGGGCAGGCGGCCGTCGCGGCGCAGGTCCGACTGGCGCTCGACCAGCCGGTGCGCGTAGTAGATCGGCGCCGGCATCAGCACCGGGGTCTCGTTGCACGCGTAGCCGAACATCAGGCCCTGGTCGCCGGCGCCCTGGTCGAGGTCGATGCCCCGGCCCTCGTCGACGCCCTGCGCGATGTCCTGGCTCTGCTTGTCGTAGGCGACCAGGACCGCGCAGCCCTTGTAGTCGATGCCGTACTCGGTGTTGTCGTAGCCGATCTGCTTGATGGTCTCGCGGGCGACGTCGATGTAGTCGACGTGCGCGCCGGTCGTGATCTCGCCGGCGAGCACCACGAGGCCGGTGTTCACCAGGGTCTCGGCGGCGACGCGCGAGTACTTGTCCTGGGTGAAGATGGCGTCGAGGATCGCGTCCGAGATCTGGTCGGCGACCTTGTCGGGGTGGCCCTCGGAAACCGATTCCGAGGTGAAGAGGAAGTCCTTGGCCAAGATGCGTTCTCCATGAAGGGCGACGGACAGCCGGTAAGATGGCCGCCGAACGGGCGGACATCGAACCGGATCGGCGTTGCCGGCTCCGGAGAAGCGGCGACGCTTTAGCAGTACTTCTATGCCGCCCTGCAAGTTGTCCCGATTAACTCGGCGGCCCGCTCATTATAGACAACCGGCCTGCTTTCCAAGCCCGGATAAGGGGCCGCAGGTAGCGTTATTCAACGAACTCCCATGCTCGTCTGGCTCGCACGCCTCGTCGCCCGCCTTCCGCTGCGCTGGTCCCAGGCGATGGGTGCGGCGTTCGGTCGGCTGGCGCTGGCGCTGTCCTCGGGCTTTCGCCGCAAGTCCGCCGACAACCTCGCCCTCGCCGGACTGCTCGATGCGCAGCGGCTGCGGCGCAGCGCCGAGGAGGCCGGCCGCGCCGCCGGCGAGACGCCGTTCGTCTGGTTCGGCGACGACGCGCGCGTCGAGGCGCTGATCCGCGTCGAGGGCCAGGAGGCGCTCGACCGGGCCCGGGCCGCCGGCCGCGGCGTGATCCTGCTGACGCCCCACCTCGGATGCTTCGAGGCGGCCGCCCGTGCGGTGGCCCGCAGCGGCCCGATCACCGTGCTCTACAAGCCGCCGCGCCTGCCCGCGGTGCGCCGGCTCGTCGAGACCGGGCGCGAATCGCCGGGCGTGCGGCCGGTGCCGGCGAGCGCCTCCGGGGTGCGCGGCCTGCTGCGCGCGCTCAAGCGCGCCGAGGCCATCGGCGTGCTGCCCGACCAGGTGCCGAGCGACGGAGACGGCGTCTGGGCGCCGTTCTTCGGCCGGCCCGCCTACACCATGACCCTGCCGCAGCGGCTCGCCCGAGCCACCGGCGCCTCGGTGCTGCTGGCCTGCGGCGAACGGCTGCCGGACGGCGCGGGCTGGCGGGTGCGCTTCGAGCCGCTCGAGGGCGACGCCTCGCCCGAAGCGGTCAACCGCGCGATGGAAACCATGATCCGACGCATTCCCGACCAGTACTTCTGGGGCTACAACCGCTACAAGACGCCGCCGCGCGCGGGCGGGCCGGCGCGTTCGCCGGCGGCGGGCGACGGCTCCGGGGGCGCCGCTTGAGCGGTGCGGCGGCGGACCCGCCCGTCCGCGGCTACTTCGGAACGCGTCTCGGCCTCGCGCTCCTCACCGCAGTCTCCCGCCTGCCGCTGCCCGTGCTGCGGGTGCTGGGCGGGGTGCTCGGCACCCTCGCCTGGTGGCTCGCCCGGCCGCGGCGGCACGTGACGCTGGTCAACCTGCGGCTGTGCTTCCCCGACATGAGCGAGCACGAGCGGCACCGGCTGGGCCGCGAGCATTTCCAGTGGTTCATGCGCAGCATCCTCGAGCGATTCATCTTCTGGTTCGGGCCGGCGGAACGGATCCGCGCGCTGGTCCGCATCGAGGGCGAGGAGGTGCTGAACGAGCTGCTCGGCAAGCCGGTGATCATCCTCGCGCCGCACTTCGTCGCGCTCGACGCCGGTGGCCTGCGCCTCGCGATGAAGTCCCGGTTCGTGACCATGTACCAGCGCCAGAAGAACCCGGTGGTCGACGCGGCCATGCGGCGCGGGCGCGAGCGCTTCCCCGGCGTCGTGCTGTCGCGCCAGCAGGGCGTGCGCGCGGCGGTCCGGGTGATGCGCGAGGGCGTGCCGTTCTACTACCTTCCCGACATGGATCTGGGGGCCCGGGACGCGGTGTTCGTGCCCTTCTTCGGTGTCTCCGCGGCCACGGTGACGGCGACCGCGCGGCTCGTGCAGCTGACCGGCGCCACCGTGCTGCCCTTCGTCACCCGGATGACCCCCGAGGGCTACGTCGGGACGTTCTATCCGCCGCTCACCGACGCCGGCGGCCCCGACGTCGAGGCGGCGACGGCGCGGATGAACGCCTTCATCGAGGCCCGGGTCCGGGAACTGCCGGCGCAGTACCTGTGGTCGCACAAGCGCTTCAAGACGCGGCCGCCCGGGGAGCCGAGCCCCTACGTCGATTGAGCGATAATCGTCGGATGCGGCTCAAGTTCACCAAGATGCAGGGCGCGGGCAACGACTTCGTCGTGCTCGACGGCGTGCGCCAGCGCGTGGCGCTCGCGCCCGAGCAGTGGCGCGCGCTCGCCGACCGGCACTTCGGCGTCGGCGCCGACCAGATGCTGCTGGTCGAGCCCGCCGACGGCCCCGACGTCGACTTCGTCTACCGGATCTTCAATGCCGACGGCGCCGAGGTCGAGCAGTGCGGCAACGGCGCGCGCTGCTTCGTGCGCTTCGTGCGCGACCAGGGCCTGACCGACAAGCCGTCGGTGCGCGTGCGCACGATGGGCGGCGTGATCGAGCCCCGCATGCAGGCCGACGGGCGCGTCACCGTCGACATGGGCGTGCCGGTGCTCGAGCCCGCGCGCGTGCCCTTCGACGCGGCCGGGCTCGCCGGCCGCCCCGAAGGCGAGGACCTGCTGTGGCCGCTGGCCCTGCCGGGCGGCGAGCGCTGGATCTCGGTGGTCTCGATGGGCAACCCGCACGCGGTGCAAGTGGTCGACGACGTCGACACCGCGCCGGTCGGCACCGAGGGGCCGCTGGTGGAGTCGCACGCGCGCTTTCCGCGCCGCGTGAACGCGGGCTTCATGCAGGTCGTCTCGCGCTCGCGCGTGCGGCTGCGCGTCTTCGAGCGCGGCGTCGGCGAGACGCTGGCCTGCGGCAGCGGCGCCTGCGCGGCGGTGGTCGCGGGCATCCGCCGCGGCCTGCTGGATGCCCGCGTCGACGTCGAGACCCGCGGCGGCGTGCTCACCCTGGAGTGGCACGGCGCCTCGGTCATGATGACCGGCCCGGCCGTCTCGGTCTTCACCGGCGAGATCGAGCTCGACGGATCCGGCGCGGCCGACGCGGCGCCCTCCGGCGCCCGCTGACCCGCCCCGTCCCGACACTGGAACACCCCCGATGACCTCCCCCGACGCCAGCGCCGACCAGGTCGCGCAGTACCTTCGCGACAACCCCGGCTTCTTCGACGCCAACGCCGAGCTGCTCGCCTCGATCACCGTGCCGCATCCGCACGGCGGCCGCGCGGTCTCGCTCGTCGAGCGTCAGGTCGACCTGCTGCGCGACAAGAACAAGGCCCTCGAGATGCGCCTGGCCGAGCTGCTGCGCATCGGCCAGGAGAACGACGCGATCGCCGCGAAGCTGCAGCACTGGACGCGCGAGCTGCTGCGCGTGCGCGACGTGCGCGAGCTGCCGGCCCGCGTCGTCGACGGCATGGCGGCCGAGTTCTCGGTGCCGCAGGTGGCCCTGCGCCTGTGGCGGCTCGATGCGGTGCACGCCGACCTGCCGGCCGCGGCCGAGGTCGAGCCCGAGGTGCTCGCGCTGGCCGACAGCGTCAAGCAGCCGTACTGCGGCCCGAACGCCGAACTGAGCGTGGCGGCCTGGCTGCCGGGCGGCGGCGGTCAGACCCGCTCCATCGCGCTGCTGCCGATGCGGGTGGGGGCCGCGCCCGAGGCGTTCGGCCTGCTGGTGCTCGGTTCGCCCGATCCGGCCCGCTTCCAGGCGGGCATGGGCACCGCGTTCCTCGAGCGGATCGCCGAGATCGGCAGCGCCGCGCTGTCCCGGCTGCTGCCCTGAACCCGGACGGCGGTGCCGGCGCCGGGCCCGTGACGGACACCCCGCAGATCCCCGGACCGGCGGCCGGCGCCGAAGGCGAGGCCGCGGTCGCGGGCTGGCTCGCCAAGCTGCGCACCGAGCGCTCGTACTCGCTCCGCACCGTCGAGGCCTACGGCCGCGAGATCGCCGAGCTGCGCCGGCTGGCCGACGGGCGCGGCTGGGCCGAACTGACCGAGGCCGACGTGCGTCGCTGGGTCGCCGCCGCCGCCCGGGCCGGGCTCGCGCCCAGCTCGATCGCGCGCCGGCTGTCGGCCTGGCGCGGGTTCCTCGACTGGCTCGCGCTGCGGGGCGACGTGCAGGCCAATCCGGTGCGCGGCGTGCGCGCCCCCCGGCGCCCGAAGCGGCTGCCCAAGGCCTTGCCGCCCGATCTCGCGCTGCGCTTCGTGCAGCCCGTCGACGCCGCCGACGGCCCCGACGACGATCCGTTCGCGCGCGTCCGCGACCAGGCGATCGTCGAGCTGCTGTATTCGAGCGGGCTGCGCCTGTCCGAGCTCACCGGGCTGGATGCCCGCTATGCCGAGCTCGGGCCGTACCGCTCGAGCGGCTGGCTGATCCGCGACGAGGCCGAGGTGCAGGTGCTGGGCAAGGGCGGCAAGCGGCGCACGGTGCCGGTGGGCGGTCCCGCGCTGGCCGCGCTCGATGCCTGGCTCGCGCTGCGCGCGGCCTTCGTGGCGGCGACGCCCGGCGCCGATGCACACGCGCTGTTCCTGTCGCGCCGCGGGGCCCGGCTGTCCGGCCGGGCGGTGCAGCGGCTGGTCAAGCGACTGGGCGTGGCGCGCGGCGTGCCGTCCGACGTGCATCCGCACGTGCTGCGCCATTCGTTCGCCAGCCACCTGCTGCAGTCGAGCGGCGATCTGCGGGCCGTGCAGGAACTGCTCGGGCACGCGAGCATCGCGACCACGCAGGTCTACACCTCGCTCGACTTCCAGCGGCTCGCCGCCGTCTACGACGCCGCCCACCCGAGGGCCCGCGCCCGGCGCCGATCCGGAGAGCCCGGTTGAACCGCGACGCGCCGACGCTGCACCTCAAGCCGAAGAAGGACGGATCGCTGCATCGGCGCCATCCGTGGGTCTACGCGGGTGCGGTCGAGCGCGTCGGCGGCCGGCCCGCGGCGGGCGACACCGTGCGCGTCCTCGGTGCCGACGGGGGCTTCCTCGCCCACGCCGCCTTCAGTCCGAGCTCGGCGATCCGGGCGCGGGTCTGGACCTTCGACGAGGCCGAGACGGTCGACGCGGCCTTCGTCGCCGCCCGCGTGCACGCCGCCGTCGCGCGCCGCGCGCCCCTGATGCCCGCCTCGGACGCGCTGCGCCTGGTGTTCGGCGAGGCCGACGGGCTGCCCGGCTGCGTCGTCGACCGCTATGGCGACCAGCTCGTGGTCCAGTTCCTGTCGACCGGCGTCGAGCGCTGGCGCGACACGATCGTCGACGCACTGGTCGCGGCCACCGGCTGCGCCGCCGTCTACGAACGCTCGGACGCGTCGGCCCGCGAGCGCGAAGGCCTCGCCCTGCGCAGCGGACCGATCCGCGGCGACGTGCCGGCGCCGGTGCCGATCGTCGAGCACGGCGTCCGCTACCGGGTCGACGTCGTGGCCGGTCACAAGACCGGCTTCTACATCGACCAGCGCGACAGCCGGGCGCTGGTGCGCGAGCATGCGGCCGGCCGGCGGGTGCTGAACTGCTTCTGCTACACCGGCGGGTTCACGCTCGCCGCGCGCCACGGTGGCGCGACCGAGGCGACCTCCATCGACGCCAGCGGCGAGGCGCTCGCGATGGCCGCCGCCAACGAGCGCGACAACGGCTTCGAGGCACCGTCGACCTGGCTGCAGGCGAACGTGTTCGATGCGCTCAAGACCCTGCTCGCGGAAGGCCGGCAGTTCGACCTGATCGTGCTCGACCCGCCCAAGTTCGCGCCGTCGGCGCAGCACGTCGACGCCGCGGCCCGCGCCTACAAGGAAATCAACCTGAAGGCGCTGCGCCTGCTGGCTCCAGGCGGGCTGCTGTTCACCTTCTCGTGCTCGGGCGCCATCGATGCCGACCTCTTCCGCAGGATCGTGGCGGGCGCGGTCGTCGACGCGCGGGTCGACGCGCAGCTGCTCCGGCACCTGGCCGCCGGGATCGACCATCCGATGGCGATGACCCATCCGGAAGGGGAGTACCTGAAGGGCCTGATGCTGCGCCGGATGTAAACTCGGGCGCTGCGACGCGGAGGGCATCACGCTTGGCCTCGATCCTCGAACAGGCACGTGAGCGGGTACGGGCGACCGGTGCCCGGGTCACCGCTGCGCGCGTCAAGGTGCTGGCGGTGCTGCTGCAGGCCGACGAGGCACTGATGCACACCGAGGTCCAGCGCCGCCTGGAGCAGGGCGAGGCCCACGACCTGCTCGACCGTGTGACGCTGTACCGCGTGCTCGAGTGGCTGGTCGAGGCGGGGCTCGCGCACCGGGTATCCGGGCCGGACCGCGTCTGGCGCTTCTCCGCCCACGGCGACGGCGCCCCGGCCGGCACCGGCCATGCGCACGGCGCCCAGCACGGCCACTTCAAGTGCCGTCGCTGCGACCGGATGTTCTGCATGAAGTCGTCGTCGCGGCTGGCCAGCACGGTGCGCGGCATGCTGCCCGACGGATTCGACGGCGACGCCGTCGAGCTCACCGTCGTCGGGCGCTGCGCCGAGTGCGCCGCCGCCGAGTCCGGTGCGCCCCATGCGCATGCCGCCGGGGCCACTGCGCCCCATGAGCATGCCGCCGAGGCCACTGCGCCCCACGGGCATGCCGCCGCGACCGGCGATGCGGGCGAAGGCGCCGCGCTCGCGGTCGCCGCCGGGCGCTGAGGGCCATGTCCGCCGCCCCGTCCGTGCCGGAGCCGATCCCGGTCACGGTCCTCACCGGCTTCCTCGGCAGCGGCAAGACCACGCTCCTCAACGGCCTGCTGCGCCAGCCCGGGCTGTCCGACACCGCGGTGCTGATCAACGAGTTCGGCGAGGTCGGTCTCGACCATCTGCTGGTCGAGCGGCTCGACGAGCGGACGGTGCTGCTGGCCTCGGGCTGCATCTGCTGCACGATCCGCACCGACCTCGCGCACGCGCTCGCCTCCCTCGTGCTGCGGCGCGATCGCGGCGAGCTGCCGCCGTTCTCGCGCGTGCTGGTCGAGACCACCGGCCTGGCCGATCCGGCCCCCATCCTGCACACGCTGCTGGCCGATCCGATGCTCGCGGCACGGTTCAGGCTGCAGGGTGTCGTGACCACCGTCGACGCGGTCCACGGGGCCTCGCAGCTGTCGAAGCAGTTCGAGTCGGTCAAGCAGGCGGCGGTCGCCGACCTGCTGGTGATCACGAAGGCGGACCTCGCCGAGCCGGAGGCGCTCGCGCGGCTCGAGCGCAAGCTCGGCCGCCTCAACCCGGGCGCGGCCCGGGCCCGGGCCGTCGCCGGCGACCTGGATGCCGGCGTGGTCCTCGGCCTGGGGCTGTATGATCCGGCCTCCCGCGGCGCCGACGTCCGCCGCTGGCTGCGCGACGAGTCGTTGCGGCCGGCGCCCGTCGACGGCCCGGGCGACGACGATCCGGACCGTTCTCGGCACGGCGACGCCATCCGCAGCTTCGTCCTGACCTTCGATGCGCCGCTCGCGCGCGAGGCGCTCGACGAGGCCTTCGGGATGCTGACCGGCGTGGCCGGTGACGCGCTGCTGCGGGTCAAGGGTGTCGTCGACGTGGAGGACGACGGGCCGTGCGCGATCCACGCCGTGCAGCACCAGGTCTATCCGACGGTGCGGCTCGAGCGATGGCCGGCGCACTGGGACGGCGGCGGCGAGGTCCCGGGCTCGCGGCGCAGCCGGATCGTGTTCATCGTGCGCCAGCCGCTGACGCGCGAGTATGTTTCCTCGGCATTCGAGCACTTCGCGCGGGCCCCGCTCGCGCAGGACTGATCAGGGCACACGCCATGGCACAACCGCAGGTTCCGGTCACCATCCTCACCGGCTTTCTCGGCAGCGGCAAGACCACGCTGCTCAACCGCATCCTCACCGAGCAGCACGGCCACAAGATCGCCGTGATCGAGAACGAGTTCGGCGAGGAGGGCATCGACAACGACCTGCTGCTGCAGAGCCGCGACGAGCAGATCGTCGAGATGAACAACGGCTGCATCTGCTGCACGGTGCGTGGCGACCTGGTCCGCATCCTCGGCGACCTCAAGGATCGCCGCGAGTCGGGCGAGTCGAAGTTCGACCGCGTGATCATCGAGACCACGGGCCTCGCCGATCCGGGTCCGGTCGCGCAGACCTTCTTCATCGACGACGACATCGCCGAGTACTACCTGCTCGACGCGGTGATCACCGTCGTCGACGCCAAGCACGGCGGCCAGACCCTCGACGAGCACAAGGAGGCGGCCGAGCAGGTGGGCTTCGCCGACCGCATCCTGATGTCGAAGGTCGACCTGGTGTCGGAGACGGAGCAGGGCGCGCTGCGCGACCGCCTCAAGCGGATCAATCCGCGCGCCCCGATCAAGCCGGTGCACTTCGGCGAGGTGCCGGTCGGCGAGGTGCTCGACATCCGCGGGTTCAACCTGAACGCGGTGCTCGAGATCACGCCCGACTTCCTCACGAACGACGAGCACGAGCACGACGACGCTGTCACATCGTTCGTGTACAAGACCGACAAGCCGTTCGACGCCACCAAGCTCGAGGACTTCCTCGGCGGTCTGGTGCAAGTTTACGGACCCGACATGTTGCGGTATAAAGGCGTCCTTTTCGTGAAGGGCTCCGACCGCCAGATGGTGTTCCAGGGGGTCCACATGATGATGGGCGCCGACCTCGGGCGCCGCTGGCAGCCCGGCGAGAAGCCGTCGAGCAAGATGGTGTTCATCGGACGGAAACTTCCGAAGGACATGTTCATCCAGGGTTTGCAACAGTGCCTGGCCTGACGGCGCGCCCCCGCGCCGAGCGCCCCACCTAGGACAAGAACATGGCAGTGACCAAGACTCCCAAGCTGGTGACCGAGGCCGAGCTGCTCGCGATGCCGGAGTCGGCCTACATGAACGACGTGCAGATGGCGTTCTTCCGGGCACGGCTGCAGCAGATGGAGCGCGACCTCCTGGCGAACGCCGGCGAGACCACCGAGCACCTGCGCGAGACGGTGATCGTCCCCGATCCGGCGGATCGCGCCACGATCGAGGAGGAGCACGCGCTCGAGCTGCGCACCCGCGACCGCGAGCGCAAGCTGCTCAAGAAGATCCACCAGTCGCTGTCGCGGATCGATTCCGGCGACTACGGCTGGTGCGAGGAGACGGGCGACCCGATCGGGATCCCGCGTCTGCTCGCGCGGCCGACGGCGACGCTGTCGCTCGAGGCCCAGCAGCGTCGCGAGCTGCGTCAGAAGCTCTACGGCGACTGACGGGGCCGTGAGGCCGGTGCGTTCGGCGGCCGGCGGCGACCGGTTCGCGAGAAAGGCGGGGCTCCCCGCCTTTTTCGTTTTCCGCGCGGACGCCCGACGGTGACCGGCGTGCAAGCGGTCGCGCGGTCGGGTGTATCGATCGACGGGCTGCGGGTGATGCGCGGTGGCCGCAGCGTGCTCGAGGTGACCGCGCTGCACGTGCCCGCCGGCGCGCAGGGCGCGGTCGTCGGACCCTCGGGCTGCGGCAAGACGACGCTCCTCGCGGTGCTGGCCGGGCTGCTCGTCCCCGAAGCGGGGCGGGTGAGGGTCGCGGACACCGACCTCGCCGAGGTCGCCGCGCGCGGGAACGCCGCGCTCGATCGCTTCCGTGCCCGGACGGTCGGGCTCGTGCCGCAGCAGCCGATGCTGTTCGGCGTGCTCGACGTGCTCGACAACCTGCTCGCGGCGCGGCACTTCGCCGGGCTGCCCCCGGAGCGCGACGCGGCGCTCGCGCTGCTCGATCGGCTGGGCCTCGCCGGGCTCGAGCGTCGCCGGCCCCGCGAGCTGTCGCGCGGCCAGCAGCAGCGCGTCGCGCTCGCGCGTGCGCTGGTCAATCGCCCGGCACTGATCCTCGCCGACGAGCCGACCGCGAACCTCGACGACGCGAATGCCGCACAGGCGCTCGACGTGCTGTCCGCGCGCGCCGCCGAGGCCGGCGCGACGCTGCTGGTCGCGACCCACGACGCGCGCGTGTGCGCCCGCTTCGAGACGGTGCTCGCGCTGCCGGCGCGCGCCGCCGCCGGCGTCCCGACGAGGGCGCCATGAGCACCGCACGCCTGCTGTGGGCCTACCTCGGCGCGCGGCCGCTGACCACGCTGCTGACGGTGCTGCTGGTGGCGCTCGGCGTGGCGACGACGACGATCGTCACGCTCGTGACGAATCAGGCCGAGGAGCGGCTCGTGCGCGATGCCGCCGGGATCGACCTCGTGGTGGGCGCCAAGGGCTCGCCGCTGCAGCTGGTGCTGGCCGGCGTCTATCACCTCGACGTGCCGCCGGGCAACGTGCCGCTCGCCGCGCTCGCCGATCTGCGGGGCAACCGGCTGGTCGCACAGGCGATCCCGCTGTCGCTCGGCGACAGCTTCCGCGGCTTTCGCATCGTCGGCACCGAGCCCGCCTTCCTCGATCTGCACGGCGCTCGGCTCGCGCTCGGCGAGCGCTTCGTCGCGCCGATGCAGGCGGTGATCGGTGCACGCGTGGCCGCCGAGACCGGGCTCGCGCCCGGCTCGCGTTTCGTCGGCTCGCACGGCCTCGCGCCGGGCGGCCCGGAACACGGCGACGACCCGTTCACCGTGGTCGGCGTGCTCGCGCCCACCGGCGGCGTGATCGACCGTCTGGTGCTCACGCCGCTGGAGTCGGTGTGGCTCACCCATGAGGGCGAGCCGGCCGACGAGGACGAGCGCCGCATGCTCGAGGCCGATCGCGAGATCACGCTCGCGCTGGTGCGCTACGCCTCGCCGATCGCCGCCGCGACGCTGCCGCGCGCGATCAACGCGTCGGACCGCCTGCAGGCCGCGTCGCCGGCCTTCGAGTCGGCGCGGCTGTTCCGTCTCGCCGGGGTCGGGCTCGACGGGTTGCGCGCCTTCGGCGTGCTGCTGCTCGCGACGGCTGCGCTGTCGGTGTTCGTCGCGCTGTTCCAGGCGCTGTCGGACCGGCGCCGCGAGCTCGCGCTCATGCGTCTGCTCGGCGCCTCGCCCACGCGCCTGTTCGCACTGCTGCTCGGCGAGGGCCTCGTGCTGACCGCGATCGGCATCGTGTTCGGCACGGCGATCGGACATGCCGCGGTCGAGGCGGCCGGCCGTCTCCTCGCCGGGCACGGGGAATGGACGCTGACCGGCGCCGACTTCGATACCATCGAGCTCGTGTATGCGGCGGGTGCACTCGTCCTGGGCGGCCTCGCCGCAGCCGTGCCGGCCTGGCTCGCCGCGCGCACGCCGCTCGCCGGGGCGCTCGCCGACGAGTGAGCCGCTGCCGCGTGATCCGCGGGCACTTGA
>RPRK01000014.1 GCA_003818495.1 Burkholderiales bacterium | reverse complement strand
GGGCTCGATCACCTGCTGGTCGATTCGGTCGACGGCGAGATGGTCGTGCTGCAGAGCGGCTGCGTGTGCTGCACGCTGCGCTCCGACCTCGAGAGCGCGCTGCGCCAGCTGCTCGCCCGGCGCGACTCGGGCGAGATCCCGCCGTTCAAGCGGATCGTCATCGAGACCACCGGACTCGCCGACCCCGCGCCGATGATGCAGATGATGCTGAACAATCCGCTCGTCTCGCACTTCTGCACGCTCGCGGGCGTCGTCACGACGGTCGATGCGATGAACGCCGCGCGTCAGCTCGACGAGCACCCCGAGGCGCGCAAGCAGGTGGCGCTCGCCGACCGGCTGCTCGTCACCAAGACCGACCTCGACGCCGACGCGCTCGCACGGCTCGAGCCGCGGCTGCGCGGACTCAACGGCATCGCGACGATCGCACCCGTCATCGCCGGGCGCGCCTCGGCTGACGAGGTGCTGCCGCGTGGCTCGCCGGACCTCGCCTCGCGGCTCAGCCGCTGGATCCGGTTCGAGCCGGTGCACGCCGCACGCCCCGACCCCGACGCGCATGGCGATGACATTCGCGCCCTGTGCCTGACGCCCGAGGCGCCGCTCGACTGGCAGCGGCTGCACGACTGGCTCGCCGAGCTGCGGCGCGTCCACGGCGACCGGCTCCTGCGGGCCAAGGCGGTGGTGGCGCTCGCCGGCGAGCCGCTGCCGGTGGTGCTGCACGGCGTGCACCATGTGTTCCATCCGCCGGTCACGCTGGCGCAGTGGCCCGACGCGGGGCGCGGATCGAAGCTGGTGTTCATCTTCCGCGACGCGCCGATCGACGGGATCCGAGAGTCGTTCGAGCGTTTCGTCGTCGCGTCCGCCGACTGATCGGGCCCGCGCCCCGCGGCATCGCCCCGGGGTCGGCCCTCGGCCTCAGGCCGCCTGCATCCGCCGCTTCACCTCGACGACGGCCGCGCCACCCTGCTGCCACTGCGCGAGCAGCGCCTCGCGCTCCTTCGCGACGGCCTCGGCATGCTGCTCGCGCACGTGACCGTAGCCGCGCACCCGCTCGGGCAACGAGGCGAGCTTCACCGCGACGCCATGGTTGTCGGCATCGAGGCCGGCGAGCACGCGCTCGAGATCCGCTTCGTAGGTCGCGAGCAGCTCGCGCGCGAGCCGCCGTTCCGACGAGTTGCGGAACGGATCGAGCGCGCCGCCCCGCAGGCCGCGCAGCGGGGCCATCAGCCGGAACGCGGTCATCAGCCACGGACCGACCTCGCGCTTGACGAGCTTGCCCGAGACCGGATCGCGGCGGCCGAACGGTCCGCCTGCGACGTGGAACTTGAGCTTGAAGTCGCCCTCGAAGGCACGGTCGAGCTCCTTGCGGAACTCCGGCCGCGCGTAGAGGCGCGCCACCTCCCACTCGTCCTTGTGGGCCATCAGCTTGAACAGGTACTTCGCGACCGCGCGGGCGAGCGCATCGCCCCGCCCGAGGGCGGCTTCCGCCTGCTTGACCCGCTCGACCGTCGCCGCATAGCGGTTCGCGTAGGCCGCGTCCTGGTAGTCCGTCAGGTAGCCGATGCGCACCGCCATCAGCTCGGCGAGCGTCGCCGGCTTCTTCGGGTCGAAGCGGATCACCTGCGCGCTCGCGGGCCCGGAGCCGGTCGCGATCCGCTCGACGGCGGTCAGGTCGTGCGCGGCGCGCCGCCCCCAGAGGAAGGCGCGGCGGTTGCTCTCGATGGCCACGCCGTTGAGCTCGATGGCGCGGTCGATCGCGTCGAAGGTCAGCGGCACGAGGCCGCGCTGCCACGCGGCGCCGAGCATGAACATGTTCGCGGTGATCGCATCGCCCATCAGCGCGGTCGACAGGCGCAGCGCCTCCATCGCGAGGCCGCGCTCGCCGAACACCCCGGCGAGCTTGGCGGCCAGGCCGTCGGCGTCCGGATTCCAGTCCGGGTTGCGGGAGAACTCGGAGGTCGGGACCATGTCGGTGCAGACCACGCCGCCGCTGCCGGCGCGCAGCTTCGAGAAGGTCTCGTCGCCGGCCGACACGATCAGGTCGCAGCCGATCAGCGCATCGGCCTCGCCGGTGGCCACCCGCGTGGCGTGCAGCAGCGCCGGCTCGGGCGCGACCTTCACGTGCGAGAGCACCGCGCCGTACTTCTGCGCGAGGCCGGTGACGTCGAGGTTCGAGCTGAACAGCCCCTCGAGGTGGGCGGCGACGGCGAGGGTCTGACCGATGGTCACGACGCCGGTGCCGCCGATGCCGGCGATGATGATCGCGTACGACCGGTCGGGCCGCGCGATCGCGGGCATCGGCAGCGACGGGAACGCCGCATCGCCGGCCGCGGCGACCGCGGCCAGCGGATCGGCCACCGCGCCCTCGCCACCGCCGGCCTTGCGCACGCGGCCGCCCTCGACGGTGACGAAGCTCGGGCAGAAGCCTTCCTGGCAGGAGAAGTCCTTGTTGCAGGTCGACTGGTTGATGCGCCGCTTGCGGCCGAGCTCGGTCTCGAGCGGCTCGATCGACATGCAGTTCGTGACCTTGCCGCAGTCGCCGCAGCCCTCGCAGACCGCGCTGTTGATGAACGCGCGCTTGTCGGGGTCGGCCCACTTGCCGCGCTTGCGCAGCCGCCGGCGCTCGGTGGCGCACGGCTGGTCGTAGACGATCACGGACACGTCGCCGTACTCGCGGAAGTCGCGCTGCACGGCGTCGAGCTCGGAGCGGTGGTGCACGGTGACGCCGGCCGGCAGCGACACGCCCTGCCACTTCGTCGGGTCGTCGCTCACCAGCGCGATCTTCTTCACGCCTTCGGCGGACAGTTCGCCGATGGTGCCGGCGATGGTCAGCTCGCCGTCGATCTTCTGGCCGCCGGTCATCGACACGAAGCCGTTGTGCAGGATCTTGTAGGTGATCGGCACGTGCGCGGCCACCGCCTGGCGCAGCGCGAGGAAGCCGGAGTGGAAGTACGTGCCGTCGCCCATGTTCGCGAACACGTGCTTCTCGGTGGTGAACGGCTGCTGGCCGAGCCACATCGCGCCCTCGCCGCCCATGTGCGAGACGGTCGTGGTCTTGGTCGGATCGACGAACATCGCCATCGTGTGGCAGCCGATGCCGGCGAGCGCGCGGCTGCCGTCGGGCAGCTTCGTGGAGCGGCCGTGCGGGCAGCCCGAGCAGAAGCTCGGCGCGCGTACCGGTGACGGGCCGTCCGACCTCGGTCCCGCGGCGTCGGCGGGCAGCGACAGGGTGCACGACGGATCGATCGCACGCAGACCGTCGACGATCGCGGCCGCGACCATGGCGGGCGAGATCTCGCCGGCGTTCGGGAAGATCGCGGTGCCGCGGTCCTCGGCGAACATCGCGCCGGCGGCGAACTTGCCGCGGATGGCGGGCGCGCCGGCCAGGCCGTAGAGCGCGTTGCGCATCTGGTCCTCGAGCAGCGGACGCTTCTCCTCGATGACCAGCACCGACGACAGGCCCTGCGCGAACTCGCGGACGATCGTGGGGTCGAGCGGCCAGACCAGGCCGACCTTCAGCGTGCGCACGCCGAGCGAGCGCAGTCCCGCCTCGTCGAGGCCGAGCGCGACCATCGCCTGCTGCAGGTCCTGCCAGGCCTTGCCGGCGGCGACCACCCCGATGCGGGCCTCGCCGATCGCGCCGCCGATCCGGTTGAGACCGTTGGCGCGCGCGTAGGCGAGCACGCGATAGATCTTGTGATGGTGCAGCCGCTCTTCCTGCGGCACCGCCATGTCGAAGCCGCGGGTGTGCACGCCGCCGGCGGGCAGTTCGCCCTCCGGCGGGACGACGATGACCGGCGAATCGGGCGCGACATAGACCGAGCCGCCGCCCTCGACGACGTCGGTGACCACCTTCATGCCGGTCCAGCAGCCGGAATACCGGCTCATCGCGATGCCGTGCAGGCCGAGGTCGAGCAGTTCCTGCGCGTTGCTCGGATAGAGCAGCGGGATCGTCGCGGCGACGAAGTTCAGGTCCGAGTAGTTCGCGACGGTGGACGACTTCGCGCCGTGGTCGTCGCCGGCCAGCGCCAGCACGCCGCCGAGCGGCGAGGTGCCGGCGAGGTTGGCGTGACGGAAGGGGTCGCCGGAGCGGTCGACGCCGGGGCCCTTGCCGTACCAGATGCCGAAGACGCCGTCGACCTTCGCACCGGGGAACACCCCCACGTACTGCGCGCCCCAGAGCGCCGTGGCCGCGAGGTCCTCGTTGATGCCGGCACGGAAGACGACGTTGTGGCGCCCGAGCACGTCCTGCGCGGCGGTCAGCTCCATGTCGTAGCGGCCGAGCGGCGAGCCACGGTAGCCGGACACGTAGCCGCCGGTGTTGAGGCCGGCCGCGGCATCGCGCAGCCGCTGCTGGATCGGCAGCCGGACCAGCGCCTGGGTGCCGGTCATGTACACCCACCCCTGGTCGGCGGTGTAGCGTTCCTTGAGGCTGGTGACCAGCCGCATCCCTTCGGTGGGCGCGTTCATCGGACGGAGTCTCCTGGGTGGGCCCCCGCACGGGCCCGCACGTCTGTGTAGAGGCCGATGGTACCCGCCTGCGGGCCGGGACCGGCCGCGCGATTCCGCCGCGGAGGGTCTCAGGCGGCGGGGGGGGCGAGGGCCGGGTCGGCAGCAGCCGCCCGCGGCATCGTGAGCGTGAAGGTCGTGCCCCGCCCTGCGCCGGCGCTCTCGGCGCGGACCCGCCCGCCGTGCTGCTCGGCGAGCCGCCTGACCACGCTCAGGCCGATGCCGAGGCCACCCGAGGCCCGGTCCAGCGTGGTGTCGATCTGGTGGAAGATCTCGAACAGTCCGGGCAGCTTCGCCGGATCGATGCCGATGCCGGTGTCGGTGACGGCGATGTCGACCGTGGCGGGCCCGCCGAGGGCGGAGATCGTGATGCGCCCGCCGTCCGGGGTGTACTTGCAGGCATTGTCGAGGAGGTTGCCGAGCATCTGCGCCAGCCTGACCGGATCGGCATCGACGTGCAGCGGCGACGCCGGCAGATCGGCCTCGATGCGATGGCCGCGTGCGTGGGCCGCGGCCGCGGCCGCCCCGATCGCGTCGCGCACGGCCGAGACGACGTCCACGGGCCTGCGGCGCAGCGCGATCTTGCCCCGCGTGATGCGGCTGAGATCCAGCAGGTCGTCGACGAGGCGCGACAGCTGCCGCGCCTGCCGCCCGACCATCGCGATCGCCTCGCGGCCGCGGTCGCTCAGCGCCTCGGAGCGCTCCACGACACGGGCTGCGTTCAGCAGGGGTGCCAGCGGGCTGCGCAGCTCGTGGGCGAGCATCACGAGGAACTCGTCCTTGCGACGGTCGGCCTCGCGCAGCGCCTGCTCGGCGAGCGCCCGGGCGGTGATCTCGGTGTGCGAGACCACGACGCGCACCGGTCCGCGCCCGGGCCAGCGGGTCGCCTGCAGGTGGAACCACTGCGGTCGACCCGGCGTCTCGCAGCGGTACTCGAGATCGAACCCCTCGGCTTCGCCCGCCAGGATCCTGCGCAGGCCGTCCTCGACCTGACCGGCCTCGACGCAGCTCGCGCGCGCGCTCGCGCAGACGCGGAGGTAGTTGTCGCGGAGACCGACGGCGGGGTCGTCGGAGCCGGCCGTGGTGACGAAGCGTCGCCAGGCGGCATTGACCGCGACGATGTCGCCGCGGGCATCGAGCACCGCGATCAGGCTGGGCAGCGTGTCGAACACCGGCCCGAGCACGTCCCGACCCGCCGGCCCGCGTGACCGGCGACCCCGCTGCGCACTCGGCGATGCGCTCGGCGATGCGCTCGGGGACGGATTCGGGGACGGATTCGGGGACGGGCCCGGCGCAGCCCCCGACGACGGCTTCGAGCCCGGGCCGGGGTCCGGACTCGATCGGCTTCGTCGGGAGGGTGTGCGGGTCAAGAGGTGCTCGCGGTCCGGAACGCGTGAACGGGGCCGCGGACAGGGTCGTCCGCGCACATCGGACAGCACGGCAAGAGACCGTCCGCCGTCAGTGTGCAGTCCGCCATCTTGCGACGCACCGGCCAGGCTCACCGGCTTCGACCCTGCGTTGACATGGGTCAAGCGGTGCCGGGTCACCGGTCGCAGACTGTCCACGAGCCCCGCGGTCCGGGGCGCCCGAGGTCGAGCCATGCCAGTCCGTCTCCGAATCACACCCGCCCGCGGCCGCATCGGCGGCGTGAGGCCCCCTCCGATCGCCGCGGCGGCCCTGCTGCTCGTCGCTTGCGCGATCGCCGCGCCGGCCTGCGCGCAGCCGTCCGTACCCACCCCCTCCGCGGTGCCCGCTGCCGAGCTCCCGTCGATGCTCGAGCGAGGCCGGCTCGAGTTCGAGTCGAACTGCGCCACCTGTCACGGCATGGAGGCGCGCGGCGACGGTCCGATGCGGCCCTTCCTGGCCCGGGTGCCGTCGGACCTGACGACGATCGCCCGGCGTCGCGGCGGCACCTTCCCGCGATCCGAGATCGCCGACCTCATCGACGGTCGCGGCATGACCGAGCCGGGCGTGCACGGCACGCGCGAGATGCCGGTGTGGGGGCGCGTCTACCGCGATCAGTCCGAGGCGCAGACGCGCGGCACGCCGTTCCCGGCGGAGTGGGGCGTGCGCGGGCGCATCCTGGCGCTCGCCGAGTACCTGCAGTCCTTGCAGCGGCCCTAGCCGGACGCCCCGGCGCGACGGCGGACGGGTTACCTTCGCCTCATGGAGGAGACCCGACCATGAAGCTCGTCGACCGTTCGATCGTCATCACCGGGGCGGCCAGCGGCATCGGCCGCGCGCTCGCGCTGCGCTTCGCCCGCGAGCGACCGCGCGGCCTGGTGCTCGCCGACCTGCCGGCGCAGCGCGCCGCACTCGAGGCGCTGGCCGCGGACCTGTCGGCCGGAGACGGCGCCGGGCGCGCCGCCGTGGCCACGCTCGCCGTGCCGGGGGACGTCGGCATCGAGTCGGACGTCCAGGCACTCGTGGCGGCGGCCGACGCCCGCTTCGGCCATGTCGACGTGTTCTGCTCGAACGCCGGCCTGATCCGCGACGGCAGCGAGTTCACGCCCGACGCCGACTGGACGCTGTCCTGGCAGGTCCACGTCATGGCCCACGTCTATGCGGCCCGCGCGGTGGTCCCCGGGATGCGCGCGCGCGGCGAGGGCTACCTGCTGAACACCGCATCGGCCGCGGGCCTGCTGACCTCCCTGCCTTCCGCGACCTACGCGGTCACCAAGCATGCGGCGGTGGCCTTCGGCGAATGGCTGTCGATCCAGCACGGCGCGGCCGGCGTGCGGGTCTCGGTGCTGTGCCCGCAGGCGGTGGACACGCCGATGATCCAGCAGCGCGCGGGCGCCGCGGCGGCCGCCAACGACGGGGTGATCACGCCCGCCGCGCTGGCCGACTGCGTGGTGGACGGCATGGCGGCCGAGACCTTCCTGATCCTGCCGCACCCGCAGGTCGAGACCTACTTCCGGCGCAAGGGCGAGGACTACGACCGCTGGCTCGGAGGCATGCGCCGCTTCGCGGCGAAGCTGGACTCGCTGCCCGACCCGGACCGGCGCTGACGCCGCGCCCGCGCGGCGCGGACCGCTCAGCGCGGGTCGGTGGGGGTGCCGGCGGCCGCCGCGGCCTCGTCGGCCGGCGCCGGCGCCCGGCTGACCGAAGCGATGAAGCCCGACAGCCAGATGCCGAGCTCGTAGAGGATGATCAGCGGGATCGCGAGCATGAACTGCGACAGCACGTCGGGCGGCGTGAGCACCGCCGCGACGACGAACGCGCCGACGATGACGTAGCGGCGCGCCTCCCGCAGCTGCTGGGTGGTGACCATGCCGAGCTTGACCAGCAGCATCTCGACCACCGGCACCTCGAAGGTGATCCCGAAGCCGAAGAAGATCGCCAGCGTGAAGTCCCAGTACTTCTGGAGGTCCTGCAGGGTCTCGGCACCCGTCTGCGCCGAGAAGGAGATGAAGAACTTGTAGGCCGCGGGCAGCACGAAGTAGTAGGCGAACGAGATGCCGACCAGCATGAAGAAGACGCTGGAGACGATCAGCGGCAGCGCGAAGCGCTTCTCGTGGTCGTAGAGGCCCGGTGCGACGAACGCCCACGCCTGGTACAGCACCCAGGGCAGCGCGGCGAGCAGCGCGGTCAGGAACGAGACCTTGGTGAGCGTGAAGAACGCCCCCGCCTGGTCGGTGAAGATCGGCTTGGTCCCGGCCGGCAGCGCCTGATAGAGGGGCTGCGACAGGAACTTCATGATCTCGCCGCTGAAGTAGAAGCAGACCCCGAACAGGATCAGCACGACCACCAGCGAGCGGATCATGCGATCGCGCAGCTCGACCAGGTGCGAGACGAAGCTCTCGTCCTGCGCCGGGTCGACGTCGGGCTTCTTCTTGCGGCCGAGCAGATCCTTCAGCGACACGGGGGCCTCAGCGGTGGAACGGCCGCTTGGGCCGCTTGATGCCGAGCTCTTTCTCCCGCTCGATGCGACGGTCCTTGATCCGCTCGCGCGCCCGGCGGGTCGCGTAGATCTTGTCCCAGTCGGTCTTCGGCGCGGTGT
Source organism: Burkholderiales bacterium (assembly GCA_003818495.1). GTDB lineage: Bacteria > Pseudomonadota > Gammaproteobacteria > Burkholderiales > Burkholderiaceae_E > UBA4615. Next base: position 39,047 of record RPRK01000014.1, on the reverse strand, counting down.
CGGCCGAGCCTTCGAGCGCCTTGTTCACGTCGTCGAAGGACGACTGCACGTCGGAGACGGTCGAGCCCACCGAGGACTGGATGTCCTTGGCGGCGTCGGTGAGCTGCGACTTCAGGTCTCGGAGCTCGGAGAGCTCCATCTGGCGGTTGATGTCCGACTTCACGTCGTCGACGTAGCGGCGCAGCTTGCCCATCCAGGCACCGGCCTGCTTGGCGACCTTGGGCAGACGCTCCGGGCCGAGGACGACGAGCGCCACGACCGCGAGGACCACCATCTCGGAGAGACCGATGTCGAACATGAGGACCTAAACGCAGCGAGCGGCACTCGGCCGCTCGCACTCTGCAACCACCGATCGGACGGGGTGCCCCGCGAAGCGGGCGACCCGCGTGCCGTCAGCTCTTCGTCTTGGCGTCGACGTCGATCGTCTTGGAGGCCTGCGCGTCGGCCGCAGCCGATTCCGAGCCTTCCTTGACGCCGTCCTTGAAGCCCTTCACCGCGCCGCCGAGATCGGACCCGATGTTGCGAAGCTTCTTGGTGCCGAAGACCAGCATGATGATCACGAGGACGATCAGCCAGTGCCAAATGCTCAACGAACCCATCGCGAACTCCTTTATCAGGGCGGATTGACGCCCGAGCGAAGGGGGTCGGGACCGCCCAACACATGCATATGGAGATGATACACCTCCTGCCGACCCACCCTTCCGTTGTTGATGATGGTCCGAAAGCCGTCCGCCAGGCCCTGTTCCCGCGCCAGCTGCCCGGCCATTCCGAGCATCTTGCCCAGCACGGCCTGGTGGGCCATGTCTGCGTCGTAGAGGTTCACGACGTGGACCTTGGGGATGATCAGGAAGTGCACCGGGGCCGCCGGGTTGATGTCGTGGAAGGCGAGGATGTCCTCGTCCTCGTAGACTTTGCGGGCGGGGATCTCGCCCCGGACGATGCGGCAGAAGATGCAGTCCTGGCTCATGTCGGCTTCCTGGATCCGTCAGTCCCGCTGCTTGCGCAGCGCCTTCTCGTCGATGCCCGAGGTCCCCTCCCGGCGCACCAGCTCGGCCAGCACGTCGGCGGGCGTGAGATTGTAATGGGCGAGCATGACAAGACAGTGGAACCACAGGTCGGCGGTCTCGGAGACGATCCGGCCGGCGTCGCCGTCCTTGGCGGCCATCACGGTCTCGGTCGCCTCCTCGCCGATCTTCTTGAGGATCGCGTCCTCGCCCTTGTGCAGCAGCCGCGCCACGTAGGAGGTGTCGGGGTCGGCGCCGCGCCGGGAGGCGACGGTCGCGGCCAGCCGCGCGAGGGTGTCGTCGCTGCGTTCGGTCATGCGGGCAATCCTACTTGTAGATCGATTCGGGATCCTTCAGCACCGGATCGACGACGACCCAGCGGCCGTCCTCCCAGCGGCTGAAGAAGCAGGATTCGCGGCCGGTGTGGCAGGCGATGCCGCCGGCCTGCCCGACCGACAGCAGCACGGCGTCGCCGTCGCAGTCGAGGCGGAGCTCGCGAACCGCCTGGGCGTGCCCGGATTCCTCGCCCTTGCGCCAGAGGCGCTGGCGGGAGCGCGAGAAGTACACCGCCCGGCCGCTGCGGGCGGTCTCGGCGAGGGCCTCGCGGTTCATCCAGGCGACCATCAGGATGCGGCCGGTTTCCGCATCCTGGGCGATCGCGGTCACCAGCCCGGCCGCGTCCCAGCGCACCGCGTCGAGCCAGTCGACGGTCGCGCCCTCGGCGACGGCCTCGCCGCCGGTGGCCGGGCGCCCGGTCGCACCGCCGGCCGACGGGCCGCTCATTGCAGCCGCATCGCGATGCCCTGCGCCGCGAGGTGGCGCTTGGCCTCGTCGACCGTGTGCTGGCCGAAGTGGAAGATGCTCGCTGCGAGCACCGCGTCGGCGCGGCCCTCGACGACGCCGTCGGCCAGGTGCTGCAGGGTGCCGACGCCGCCCGAGGCGATGACCGGGATGCCGACGGCATCGGACACCGCGCGGGTCAGGCCGAGGTCGAAGCCCTGCTTCGTGCCGTCGCGGTCCATGCTGGTCAGCAGGATCTCGCCGGCACCGAGGCGCTCGACCTCGCGCGCCCACTCGACGGCATCGCGGCCGGTGGCCTTGCGGCCGCCGTGGGTGAAGACCTCCCAGCGTCCCGGTTCGACCTGCTTGGCATCGATGGCGCAGACGATCGCCTGCGAGCCGAAGCGGCCGGCCGCGTCGGCGATGAGCTGCGGGTTCTGCAGCCCGGCGGTGTTGATCGAGACCTTGTCGGCGCCCGCGTTGAGCAGGCGGCGCACGTCCTCGACGGCGCGCACCCCACCGCCCACCGTGAGCGGGATGAACACCTCGGCCGCCACCGCCTCGATGACGTGCAGGATGATGTCGCGCTCGTCCGACGACGCGGTGATGTCGAGGAAGGTCAGCTCGTCGGCGCCCTCGGCGTCGTAGCGGCGCGCGATCTCGACCGGGTCGCCGGCATCGCGCAGCGCGAGGAAGTTCACGCCCTTGACGACCCTGCCGGCCGTCACGTCGAGGCAGGGGATGATCCGCTTGGTGAGCATCTCAGCGCCGCCCGACCGCCCGGAGGCGACGGCGGATCGACCGGACCGCGGCGACCGTCACGACTCGCCGCCGAGCTCGTCGGCGCGGCCCTGGGCGGCAGCGAAGTCGAGCGTGCCGTCGTAGATGGCGCGGCCGACGATGGCGGCCTCGATGCCCTCGTGCTCGACCGCGCACAGCTGGTCGACGTCCTCGAGCGAGGACACGCCGCCGGAGGCGATGACCGGCACGGTCAGGCCGCGCGCGAGCCGCACCGTGGCCTCGATGTTCACGCCGCTCAGCATGCCGTCGCGGCCGATGTCGGTGTAGATGACCGACTCGATGCCGTAGCCCTCGAACTTCTTGGCCAGATCGAGCACGTCGTGGCCGGTGAGCTTGCTCCAGCCGTCGGTGGCGACCTTGCCGTCGCGGGCGTCGAGGCCGACGATGACCTGCCCGGGGAAGGCGCCGCAGGCATCGTGCAGGAAGCCCGGGTTCTTGACCGCGGCGGTGCCGATGATCACGTACGAGATGCCGCCGTCGAGGTAGCGCTCGATGGTGTCGAGATCGCGGATGCCGCCGCCGATCTGCACCGGGATGCGCGACCCGACCTCGTTGACGATCGCCTTGATCGCGGCCTCGTTCTTCGGCTTGCCGGCGAACGCGCCGTTCAGGTCGACCAGGTGCAGGCGTCTGGCACCCAGTTCCAGCCACTTCCGGGCCATCGCGGCCGGGTCGTCGGAGAAGACGGTCGCGTCGTCCATGTCGCCCTGGCGAAGGCGCACGCAGCGGCCATCCTTGAGGTCGATGGCGGGGATCAGCAGCATCGGAGGGGCCTGGGTCGGCGAAGTGCGTGGAGGGCGTCGAGCGGGACGGTCGGCGGTCAGGGACGCCAGTCGACGAAATTCGCGTAGAGCTTGAGCCCGTGGGCCGCACTCTTCTCGGGATGGAACTGGGTGGCAAAAATGTTATCCCGCGCCACGACACAGGTAAAGCGGCGCCCGTACTCGGTGCTGCCCACCGTCAGGCCCGGATCGTCGGGACGGGCGTGGTAGCTGTGGACGAAGTAGAAGTACGCGCCGTCCGGCACCCCCGCCCACAGCGCGTGCGGGCGGTCCTGGGCGACCCGGTTCCAGCCCATGTGGGGCACCTTCAGGCGGGCGCCGTCCGCACCGTGCATGTCGCCGGGGAAGCGGACGACCTGCCCCGCGAGCAGGCCGAGGCCGGCGGTGCCGCCCTCCTCGCTGGCGTCGAACAGCATCTGCTCGCCGATGCACACGCCGAACAGGGGCTTGGTGCGCGCGGCCTCGAGGACCGCCTCGCGCAGACCGGCCTCGTCGAGGTGGCGCATGCAGTCGGGCATCGCGCCCTGGCCGGGGAACACCACGCGGTCCGCGGCCCGGATGCGGGCCGCCTCGCCGGAGATCTCGACGCGCGCCTTGGGCGCGACATGCTCGAGCGCCTTGGCCACCGAGCGCAGGTTGCCCATGCCGTAGTCGACCACCACGATCGTCGTCATCGCGTCGGGGTCCGGGTCCGGGTGGTCGGCAGGCGGGGCCTCAGCCCAGCAGGCTGCCCTTGGTGGACGGGATCTGCCCGGCGGCGCGCGGATCGGGCTCGACCGCCATGCGGAAGGCGCGCGCGAAGGCCTTGAACACCGTCTCGCACTGGTGGTGCGCGTTGTCGCCGCGCAGGGTGTCGACGTGCACCGTCATCTGCGCGTGGTTCACGAAGCCCTGGAAGAACTCGTGCGCGAGGTCGACGTCGAAGCTGCCGATCATCGCGCGGGTGAACGGGACGTTCCAGACCAGGCCGGGGCGACCGGAGAAGTCGACCACGACCCGCGACAGCGCCTCGTCGAGCGGGACGTAGGCGTGGCCGTAGCGGCGGATCCCCTTCTTGTCGCCGACGGCCCGCGCGACCGCCTGGCCGAGCGTGATGCCGATGTCCTCGACGGTGTGGTGGCCGTCGATGTGCAGGTCGCCGTGCGCCTCGACCTCGAGGTCGACCAGCCCGTGACGGGCGATCTGGTCGAGCATGTGGTCGAGGAACGGCACGCCCGAGGCGAGTGTCTGGCGGCCGGTGCCGTCCAGGTCGATGCGGACGCGGATCTGTGTCTCGGCGGTGTCGCGGCGGACTTCGGCGGTGCGCATGGCAGTGGGACGGTCGGAGGCGGTCGGGTCGGAGGGGGCGAGCGGCGGTCGGATCAGCGCCCGGCACGCGCTGCGAGCGCGCCGCGCAGCGCATCGAGCATGGCCGCGTTCTCGTCGGGCGTGCCCACGGTCAGGCGCAGGCATCCCGCCAGCAGCGGATGCATTCTACCCACGTCCTTGATCAGCACGCCGCGCTCGCGCATGCCGGCGGCGACCGCCGTCGAGTCGGGCACCCGGACCAGCAGGAAGTTGGCGCGCGACGGGAACACCGCGACCCCCGGGAGGGCGGCGAGGGCCGCGGCGAGGTGCCCCCGGTCCTCGCGCAGCCGGGCGGCCTGCGCCAGCAGCACGTCGAGGTGCTCGAGCGCGAACTCGGCGGCGGCCTCGTCGAGGACGCTGACGTTGTACGGCGGGCGGACCTTGTCGAACTCGGCGATCCAGCGCGGCGCGGCGGCCATGTAGCCGATCCGGATGCCGGCGAGGCCGAGCTTGGAGACGGTCCGCATCACGACCAGGTTGTCGTGGGCGGGCAGCGCGTCCATCCAGCTGTCGAGCGCGAAGGGCTGATAGGCCTCGTCGAGCACGACCAGGCCGGGGGCGACGGCCAGGATCGCCTCGACGTCGGCGCGCGCGAAGCAGTTGCCGGTCGGGTTGTTGGGGTAGGCGAGCCAGACCAGCGCCGGACGGTGCCGCTCGATCGCGGCGAGCATCGCCGGCAGGTCGAGCGACAGGTCGGCCGCGAGCGGCACCGGCACGTAGGTGGCGCCGGCCAGGCGCGTCGACAGGTCGTACATGACGAACGACGGGGCGGGCGCGACGACGGTGGCGCCCGGCTTCGCGGTGGCCACCGACATCATCGTGATCAGTTCGTCGGAGCCGTTGCCCAGCAGCACCTCGGCACCCGCCGGCACGCCGAGCTTCTCGCGCACGAGCGCCTTGAGCCGCGTGTAGCTCGGCGCCGGGTAGCGGTTGATCGCGACCGCGGCGAGCCGCTCGGCCAGCGCCCGCTGGAGCTCGGGCGGCAGCGGATACGGGTTCTCCATCGCGTCGAGCTTCACGAGGCCGGCGGCAGACGGCACGTGGTAGCCCGCCATCGCGAGGACCTCGGGGCGGATCAGGTCCTGCGGCGAGACGCTCACTCGGGCGCCTCCGCACGCAGCTCGGCGCTGCGCGCGTGCGCCTGCAGGCCTTCGCCGTGCGCGAGCTCGGAGGCGATCGCGCCGAGCCTGCGGGCGCCGCGGGCGGACACCTCGATGATGCTCGAGCGCTTCTGGAAGTCGTAGACGCCGAGCGGCGACGAGAAGCGCGCGGTGCGCATCGTCGGCAGCACGTGGTTCGGGCCGGCGCAGTAGTCGCCGAGCGACTCGCTGGTCCAGGGGCCGAGGAACATCGCGCCGGCGTGGCGGATCCGATCGGCCCAGCGCTGCGGCTCGGCGGTGGAGATCTCGAGGTGCTCCGGCGCGATCCGGTTGGCGATCTCGCAGGCCTCCTCCAGGCTGCGGACCTTCACCAGCGCGCCGCGGCCGGCGAGCGAGGCGGCGATCACGTCGCGACGCGGCATCGTCGGCAGCAGCCGACGCACCGCGGCGTGCACGGCATCGAGGAAGGCGGCGTCCGGGCACAGCAGGATGGCCTGCGCGAGCTCGTCGTGCTCGGCCTGCGAGAACAGGTCCATCGCGATCCAGTCGGGATCGGTGCCGCCGTCGCAGATCACCAGGATCTCGGACGGCCCGGCGATCATGTCGATGCCCACGGTGCCGAACACGCGGCGCTTGGCCTCGGCGACATAGGCATTGCCCGGGCCGACGATCTTGTCGACCGCGGGCACGGTGGCCGTGCCGTAGGCGAGCGCGCCGACCGCCTGCGCGCCGCCGATGGTGAACACGCGGTCCACGCCCGCGATCGCGGCGGCGGCCAGCACCAGCGGATTGCGCACGCCGCCGGGCGTGGGCGTGACCATGACCAGCTCGGGGACCCCGGCGACCTTCGCCGGAATCGCGTTCATCAGCACCGACGACGGGTAGGCGGCCTTGCCGCCCGGCACGTAGAGACCGGCGCGATCGAGCGGACCGACCTTCTGGCCGAGGCGCGTGCCGTCGGCGTCGACGTAGGACCACGATTGCGCGAGCTGGTGGCGGTGGTAGTCGCGCACCCGTTCGGCGGCGGCCTCCAGCGCGTCGCGGCGGGCGGGTGCGAGGCCGGCGAGCGCCGCCTCCAGCTCGGCGCGCGGCAGCTCGAGCGCGGCCGCGTCGGCGACGTCGAGCCGGTCGAAGCGGCGGGTGTACTCGAGCACCGCCGCGTCGCCGCGGGCCCGCACGTCGCGCAGGATGTCGGCGGCGGCGCGCTCGATCTCGGCGTCCTGGTCGGCCTCCCAGGCCAGCAGCGCGCCGAGCCGGGCGTCGAACGCCGGCTCGGTGCTGTCGAGGCGGTGGATGTCGGGTCCGGGGGCGTTCATGCCCGGGACTCCGCGGCGGCCGCGCCGGCCAGCCGATCGAGCAGCGGCGCGAGCGCCGCGTGGCGGGTCTTGAGCGAGGCCTGGTTGACGATCAGGCGCGACGAGATCTGCATGATCTCCTCGACCTCGACCAGGTCGTTGGCGCGGAGCGTGCTGCCGGTGGACACCAGGTCGACGATCGCGTCGGCCAGCCCCACCAGCGGCGCCAGCTCCATCGAGCCGTACAGCTTGATCGGGTCGACGTGCACGCCCTTGGCCGCGAAGTGCTCGCGCGCCACGGTCACGTACTTGGTGGCCACGCGCAGCCGCGCGCCGCGACGCACCGCCGCGGCATAGTCGAAGCCCCGCTTCACCGCCACGCACATGCGGCATCGGCCGATGCCCAGGTCGATCGGCTGGTAGAGCCCGTCGCCACCGTGCTCGAGCAGCACGTCGCGGCCCGCGACGCCGAGGTCGGCCGCGCCGTACTGCACGTAGGTGGGCACGTCGGAGGCCCGCACGATGATCAGCCGCAGGCCGGGATCGGCGGTGGGCAGGATCAGCTTGCGGGAGTCGAGCACCGCCGGATCGACGTCGATGCCGACCGACTTCAGCAGCGGCAGCGTGTCGTCGAGGATGCGCCCCTTGGACAGCGCGAGCGTGATCATGCGTCGTCCACCGTGCGCACGCGCTCGATGCTCGCGCCGACGGCGGCGAGCTTGCGCTCCATCCGGTCGTAGCCGCGATCGAGGTGGTAGACGCGGTCGACCAGCGTGTCGCCGTCGGCGACCAGTCCGGCGATCACCAGCCCGGCGGAGGCGCGCAGGTCGGTCGCCATCACGATCGCGCCCGACAGGCCGCGCTTGCCGCGGACGACCGCGGTCGTGCCCTCGGTGTCGATCTCGGCGCCGAGGCGCCGCATCTCCTGCACGTGCATGAACCGGTTCTCGAAGATCGTCTCGGTGATCACGCCGGTGCCGTCGGCCACGCAGTTCACCGCCATCATCTGCGCCTGCATGTCGGTGGCGAAGCCGGGATACGGCGCGGTGCGCACGTTGACCGACTTCGGCCGGCCGTCCATCGTGCCGCGGATCCAGTCGGGGCCGCACTCGATGCGCAGGCCCGCCTCGCGCAGCTTGTCGAGCGTCGCGTCGAGCGTGTCCGGCTCGCAGTGGGTCAGCCGCAGGTCGCCGCCGGCGGCCGCCACCGCGCAGAGGAAGGTGCCGGTCTCGATCCGATCGGACATCACGCGGTGCGCGCCGCCGTGCAGCGCGTCGACGCCCTCGATGACGATGCGGTCCGTGCCGGCGCCGCGGATCCGCGCGCCGAGCGCGATCAGCGCGTTGGCGAGGTCGACCACCTCGGGCTCGCGCGCCGCGTTCTCGATGACCGTCTCGCCCTCGGCCAGCGTCGCGGCCATCATCAGGTTCTCGGTGCCGGTGACCGTCACCATGTCGGTCACGATCTTCGTGCCGCGCAGGCGCGAGGCGCGCGCGATCACGTAGCCGTGCTCGATGTCGATGCGGGCGCCGAGGGCCTGCAGGCCCTTGATGTGCTGGTCGACTGGCCGCTGGCCGATCGCGCAGCCGCCGGGCAGCGACACCCGCGCCTCCCCGAAGCGCGCCACCAGCGGGCCGAGCACGAGGATCGAGGCACGCATCGTCTTCACGAGGTCGTAGGCGGCCTCGGTGCTGGTGACCGACGATCCGTCGAGCGTCACGGTGCCGGCCGCGACGTCGCGCGTCGACTTCACGCCCATCCGCTCGAGCAGCTTGAGCGTCGTGCCGACGTCCTGGAGCTGCGGCACGTTCGACAGCTCGAGCGTGCCCGGCACCAGCAGGCCGGCGCACAGGATCGGCAGCGCGGCGTTCTTCGCGCCCGAGATGCGCACGTCGCCCTGCAGGCGGCGGCCGCCGTGGATCAGCAGCTTGTCCATCTCACCCCTGCTTCGTGCGCTGCGCCGCCCATTCCTCGGGCGTCAGCGTGGTCATCGACAGCGCGTGGATCTCCTCGCGCATCCGGTCGCCGAGCACCGCGTAGACCATCTGGTGACGCTGCACCGGGCGCTTGCCGGCGAACTGGGCCGAGACGATCGTCGCCTCGAAGTGGCGGCCGTCGCCGTCGACATGAAGGTGCTCGCACGGCAGGCCGTCGGCGATGTACCGGTGGATGGCGTCGGGGGTGGTCATGATGCGTGTCTGACGGCGTGGTGGCGCGTGCGGGAGGCCCGCGCCGGGGAGGGCTTCAGTGGCGGATCCGCCAGCCGGTGTGCAGCATCCGCAGGGCCACGCCGGCCACGACGGCCAGCGTCGCGACGACGATCGCGAGGCTGACGACGGGCGACACGTCGGAGTGCCCGAAGAAGCCGTAGCGGAAGCCGTCGACCATGTAGAAGAACGGATTCAGGTGCGACACCGTCTGCCAGAACGCCGGCAGCGAATGCACGGAATAGAAGACGCCGGCGAGGAAGGTCGCCGGCATGATCAGGAAGTTCTGGAACATCGCGATCTGGTCGAACTTCTCGGCCCAGATCCCGCCGATCAGGCCCATTGTACCGAGAATCGCACTGCCCAGGACCGCGAAGACCAGGATCCAGCCGGGGGCGGCGAACATCGGCGGGGCGAACAGGGCGGTGACCAGGAACACGCCGAATCCGACCATCAGGCCCCGCACGACAGCGGCCAGCACGTAGGCGCCGAACAGCTCGAGCGGCGAGAGCGGGGGCAGCAGCACGAACACCAGGTTGCCGGTCACCTTCGACTGGATGAGCGACGAGGACGCGTTGGCGAACGCGTTCTGCAGCACCGACATCATCACCAGCCCGGGCACCAGGAAGTTCACGTAGGGCACGCCCGGATAGACCTGCACGTGGTCCGCCAGCGCCTGCGAGAACACCAGCAGGTAGAGCATCGCGGTCAGCACCGGGGCGGCCACCGTCTGCACGGCGACCTTCCAGAACCTCAGCATCTCCTTGTAGAGGAGGGTCTGGAAGCCGGTCATTTCGTGGCCTCGAGGCGCATCGGCGCGGTCGGGTTCTGAGCCATGATCCTGAGAAACACATCCTCCAGATCGGTGTGCGCCAGCTCCATCTCCTCGATCCGGCAGCCGGCCTCGCGCAGGGCGGCCAGGATCGGCTCGAGCCGCTGCCAGTCCTCGAGGCGCAGCGCGATCCGGCCATCGGCGCCCGGCTCGCCCTGCAGCAGCGTGCGCAGCGCGGCCGGCAGCGGTGCGCCGGACAGCCGCAGCCACACCGTCCCGCCGCCGAAGCGCCCGAGCAGGTCGGAGGTCCGCTCGAGCGCGACCACCCTGCCCGCCTTGAGCATCGCGATCCGGCCGCACAGCTCCTGCGCCTCCTCGAGATAATGGGTCGTCAGCACGATCGTGTGGCCGTCCCGGTTGAGCCCGCGCACGAACTTCCAGAGCGTCTGGCGCAGCTCGACGTCGACCCCGGCGGTGGGCTCGTCGAGCACGATCACCGGCGGCCGATGCACCAGCGCCTGCGCGACCAGCACCCGGCGCTTCATGCCGCCGGACAGCGCGCGCATGTTCGCGTCGGCCTTCGACGTCAGATCGAGGTGATGGAGGATCTCGTCGATCCAGGCATCGTTGCGCTTGAGTCCGTAGTAGCCCGAGGTCAGCCGCAGCGTCTCGCGCACGGTGAAGAAGGGATCGAAGACCAGCTCCTGCGGCACCACGCCGAGCGCGCGGCGGGCGGCCCGGTAGTCGTCGACGACGTCGTGGCCCATCACCCGGACCGTGCCGGAACTCGGACGGTTCAGGCCCGCGACGATCGAGATCAGCGAGGTCTTGCCCGCTCCGTTCGGGCCGAGCAGACCGAAGAACTCGCCCTGCTCGACCTGCAGCGACACGCCTCGGAGCGCCTCGAACGCGCCGTAGCGCTTGTGGACGGAGGCGATGTCGATGACGGCGGGCATGGGCGGCGAACGGAAGACCGGCGACGGGCCGAACGCCCGCGCACAGGGACGGCTCGGGCGGCAGCGTGCCGGCCGGTCAGCGTGCCGGCGGGCCGAACAGCGCCGCCTCGACGCCGTAGAGGGACGCGAGTTTACGCAAGTTCGCCGGCGGGTTCCGGAACGCGGCACCGGAACCGGCCTCCCGCCGCAGCGCCACCAGCACCGCGACGGCCGAGGAATCGAACCGCACGAGCGGCGACAGGTCGAGGCTGCCGCCCCCGCCGGCGAGCGCCTCGCGCGCCGCCTGGAGCGCGGCCGGTGCGCCCTGCATCACGATCTCGGCGGGACAGGTCGGCACGTCGGATCAGCTCTTGGCGCTCTGGGAGAACGCCCGGTTGCGATCGGCCAGGCTCTTGATGAGGCCGTCGATGCCCTTCGCGTTGATCTCCTGGGTGAACTGGTTGCGGTAGGTCTCGACCAGCCACACCCCGAGCACGTTCAGGTCGTAGATCCGCCATGCGGCCCCGGCCTTCTCCATCCGGTAGTCGAGCTGGATCGGATCGCCGCGGCTCTGGACGATCTCGGTGCGCACGATGACCTCGGCGTCGTCGGCCGCGGCGCGCAGCGGCTTGACCCGCACCGTCTGGTCCTTCACCGCGGACAGCGCGCCCGCGTAGGTCCGCAGCAGCAGCGCGCGGAACTCGACCATCAGCTGCTTCTGCTGCTCCGGCGTGGCCTGCCGCCAGCTCCGGCCGACCGACAGCGCGGTCATCCGCTCGAAGTTGACGCTGGGCATGATCGACTCGTCGACGAACTGCGACAGCTTGCGCAGGTCGCCCGCCTGCAGGTCCTTGTCGGCCTTGATGCGCTCGAGGATCTGCGTGCTCATCGCGCGGATCTGCTCGTCGGGCGGCGGCGCGGTCTGGGCCGCGGCGGGGCCCGCGGGGGCCAGGGCGAACAGCCAGGCGGCGAGCGCCGCCAGCAGGTATCGGGTCATGATGAAGCGTCCGGAGTCAGTCGTCGTCGGGTGGGTCGCCGTCGAACACGAGGTTGCGACGCCGCTGGAGGTAGGTGTCGCGCACCAGCGTGTAACGGTCGAGGGCGTCGTTCAGCAGACGGTCCGCGGGCAGCAGCTGTGCCCGGACGTCCACGAACTGCAGGCCGGCCAGGCTGTTCCGGAACCGGACACTGTCGAAGCGGCCGATCAGCGCGGCGTACGCATCGACGCCGAAGCCGATGCCGTCCCGGAGGTTGGAGGGGCCGAAGAACGGCAGCACGAGGTAGGGGCCGGTCTCGACGCCCCACACCCCCAGAGTCTGGCCGAAGTCCTCGCGGTGCTTCTCCAAGCCCGCGTCCGAGGCGGGGTCGGCGAAGCCGAAGAAGCCGAAGGTCGTGTTGAACAGGAACCGGCCGAGGTCGCTGAAGCCCGCCGCTGGCTTGCCCTGCAGGAAGTTGTTCAGGCCGATGTAGGGATCGAGCAGGTTGGACAGGACGTTGCGGGCGATCATCTGGAACACCTCGGGGGTGTACCGGTCGTAGAACGTCGCCACCGGGCGGAACACCCATCCGTCGAGCGTGTCGTTGAAGCGCGAGATCCCGCGGTTGACAGGCTCGAACGGGTCGCGCGCGGCACGGCTCGCCCGGTCGCCCTCCACGTCGTTCGGATCGGTCTCGGCGCCTCGAGTCGCGCTGCCGGCGCTCACGGCCCCGGCGGCGCCGATCGCGGCCGAGGCCGCGGACTGCGCGCCGACGGACCCGCCGTCGGCCGGCAGGGCCGCGCAGCCCTCGACGGCGAGCGCGACCGCCAGCACGGCGGCGGCACCGATCGCCCGGAGCCCCGGGAGCGGGCGGACGCGGCTCGGCGCGTCGTAGGATCCGGTCACGGCTTCTTCTCTCCTTCGGCGGCCTTGCTGAACAGGAACTGCCCGATCAGGTTCTCGAGGACGATCGCCGACTGCGTCATCCGGATGACGTCGCCGGCGGCCAGCATCGCGACGTCGCCGCCGGCCTCCAGTCCTATGTACTGCTCGCCGAGCAAGCCTGACGTCAGGATCTTGGCCGAGCTGTCCTTCGGGAACTTGAAGCGCTGGTCGATCGACAGCGTCACGACGGCCTGGTAGGCCTGGTCGTCGAACCCGATGGCCGCCACCCGGCCGACGACGACGCCCGCGCTCTTGACCGGCGCGCGCACCTTCAGCCCGCCGATGTTGTCGAACTTGGCCTGCGTGGCATAGGTGCCGCCGGCGGTGAAGCTGCCGAGGTTGCCCGCCTTGAGCGCCAGGAACAGCAGCGCGGCCAGCCCCAGCAGCACGAAGCCGCCCACCATGGTGTCGATGCGGCGAGTGGTGCTCATCGGGATCCCCGGTCGTCTGTGGTCATCGTCCTTCCTTCAAGAGGTGCCGAACATCAGCGCGGTGAGGATGAAGTCGAAACCGAGCACCGCGAGCGACGAGGCGACCACGGTCGTGGTGGTGGCCCGCGACACGCCCTCCGGCGTCGGCTGCGCCTCGTGCCCGACGTACAGCGCGGTGAACGCGCACACGAAGCCGAACACCACGCTCTTGATCACGCCGTTGCCGATGTCCTGGAACACCTCGACACCGGCCTGCATCTGGGACCAGAAGCCGCCCGGATCGACGCCGATCAGCAGCACGCCCACGCCCCAGCCGCCGATCACCCCGACCGCCGAGAAGATCGTCGCCAGCACCGGCATGGCGATGACGGCGGCCGCGAAGCGCGGGGCGAGCACCCGGGACATCGGGTCGACGGCCATCATCTCCATGGCCGAGAGCTGCTCGCCGGCCTTCATCAGGCCGATCTCGGCGGTCAGCGAGGTGCCCGCCCGCCCCGCGAACAGCAGCGCCGCCACCACCGGCCCGAGCTCGCGCAGCAGCGACAGCGCGACCATCAGGCCGAGCGCCTCGGCCGAGCCGTAGCGCTGCAGGATGTAGTAGCCCTGGAACCCGAGCACGAAGCCGACGAACAGGCCGGAGACCGCGATGATCGACAGCGACCGGTTGCCGATGAAGTGGAGCTGGTCGATCACCAGCCGAGGCCGGGCGAGCGCGCCGGGCAGCAGCGCGAGCAGGCGCAGGAAGAAGCGCGCGCCGTGCCCGATCCCGGCCACCCGGTCGCGGACCCAGGCGCCGACGCCCGCGAGCAGCGCGGTCACCGCGGCAGCCCCAGGTCCTCGGCGATCGGGGGCGCCGGGCGATGGAACTGCACCGGGCCGTCGCGCGAGCCGTGCAGGAACTGCAGGACGTACGGGTCCTCGGAGGCCCGCAGCTCGTCGGGCGTGCCGGCCGCCACGATGCGGCCGTCGCCGAGCAGGTAGACGCGATCGGCGATGGCGAAGGTCTCGGGGACGTCGTGGGTCACGACGATCGAGGTCGCGCCGAGCGCGTCGTTCAGCTCGCGGATCAGATGCGCGATCGTGCCGAGCGAGATCGGGTCGAGGCCGGCGAAGGGCTCGTCGTACATCAGCAGCGGCGGATCGAGGGCGATCGCGCGGGCGAGCGCGACGCGGCGCGCCATGCCGCCCGAGACCTGCGAGGGCATCAGCGCCGCCGCCCCCCGCAGGCCGACGGCATCGAGCTTCATCAGCACCAGGTCGCGGATCATCGACTCGGGCAGCCGGGTGTGCTCGCGCAGCGGAAAGGCGACGTTCTCGAAGACCGACAGGTCCGTGAACAGCGCCCCGAACTGGAACAGCATGCCCATCCGGCGCCGCAGGGCGTAGAGCGCATCGCGCCCGAGCGCGCCGACGTCCTGCCCGTCGAAGCTCACGCGGCCGGCGTCGGCGCGCAGCTGGCCGCCGAGCAGCCTCAGCAGGGTGGTCTTGCCCGAGCCCGAGCCGCCCATCAGCGCGACGACCTCGCCGCGCGGCACGTGCAGCGTCACGTCGCGCAGCAGCGGCCGTCCGGCATAGCCGAAGTGCAGTGCGTCGAACGAGACGAAGGGCGGGGTATCGGGCAAGGGGGCGGCGGGCAATGACGCGGCCGCCCGCTGGCTGGGGGCGGCCCTGGTGTCGGAACGGGCAGAGTGTAGCAAGGCGGTCAGGAACGGCCCGCGGTGCCCGTGCGCAGCAGACGGCTCTCGGCTGAGCTCACCTGTTCGACCGTCCCGGACAGCACCAGCGTGTCGCCGGCCTCGAGGGCGAGATCCGCCGGCCACTCGAGCCGACGCCGGCCGCCGCGGACGAGCGCGCTGATCGAACAGCCCTCGAGCGGCAGCTCGGACAGGGGCTGGCCGACCGCCGACGCGCCCGCGGCCACGGTGACCGCATGCAGCCGCAGGTGGTCGGCCTCGATGGTCTCGGTCTCCTGGTCGTCGGCGCCGTGGAAATAGCCGCGCAGCAGGCTGTAGCGGCTCTCGCGGACCGAGCGGATCCGCCGCAGCACGCGGGCCAGCGGCACGCCGTTGAGCGCGAGCGCGTGCGAGGCCAGCATCAGGCTCCCCTCGACCACCTCGGGCACGACCTCGGTCGCGCCGGCCTCGCGCAGCCGCTCGAGGTCGGTGTCGGTGGCGGTTCGCACCACCACGGGCAGCTGCGGGGCGAGTTCGCGCACCAGCCGCAGCAGCCTGAGGGCCGCGGGCGTGTCGTTGTAGGTCACCACCAGCACCGAGGCGCGGTGCACGCCGGCCGCCAGCAGCGTCTCGCGCCGCGTCGCGTCGCCGTAGACCACGGATTCGCCGGCCGAGGCGGCCTCGCGCACCCGGTCGGGGTCGAGGTCGAGCGCGACGAACGGCACCCGCTCGGCCTCCAGCACGTGCGCCAGGCTCTGGCCGCTGCGTCCGTAGCCGCAGATCAGGATGTGCCGGTCGCGCGACAGGCTGCGGGCGGCGATGGTCTGCAGCTGGAGCGATCGCTGCAGCCATTCCTGCTGCGACACTCGCAGCGCGAGCCAGTCGGCGCGGCCGATCAGCCACGGACTCGCCAGCATCGACAGCAGCATCGCGGCGAGCATCGGCTGCAGCATGTCGGGCGGCAGCAGCCTCGAATCCGCGGCCAGCGCCAGCAGCACGAACGCGAACTCGCCCGCCTGGGCGAGCCAGACGCCGGTACGGATCGCGATCGGGGCGCTGTCGCCCATCGCCCGCGAGATCGCGACGACCACCCCGAACTTCAGCAGGATCGGCAGGGTCGTGCAGGCGAGCACCAGCGGCCAGGACTGCAGCACGACGCCTACGTCGAGCTTCATGCCGATGGTGATGAAGAACAGGCCGAGCAGGATGTCGCGGAAGGGCTTGATGTCCTCCTCGACCTGGTGCCGGTACTCGGTCTCGGAGATCAGCATGCCGGCGACGAAGGCCCCCAGCTCCATCGACAGGCCGGCCTTCTTGGTGAGCCAGGCGAAGAACAGCGCCGCCAGCAGGATGTTCAGCGTGAACAGCTCGTGCGAGCGCTGGCGCGCGACCCGCAGGAACCAGTGGTGCATCAGCGGCGGGCCGAACCGCAGCAGCACGACCAGCAGCAGCGCGGCCTTCGCGAGCGCGAATCCGACCGGCATCCACCAGTCGGACTGCCCGCCGCCGAGCGCCGGGATCACGATCAGCAGCGGGATCAGGGCCAGGTCCTGGAAGAGGAGGACCGCGAAGACCCGCCGGCCGTGCTCGGTCTCGAGCGCATGCCGCTCGGCGAGCAGCTTGCTCACCAATGCGGTCGAGGACATCGCGACGGCGCTGCCCAGCACCAGCGCACCACGCCAGTCGAGACCGCCCGGCAGCGCCCAGGCCAGCCACGCGGCGGGCAACGCCACCGCCACGAGCATGACGGCACCGATGGTCGCGAAGACCTGCGCCGAGCCCAGGCCGAACACGAAGCGGCGCATCGCCGAGAGCTTCGAGAGGTTGAACTCCAGGCCCAGCGTGAACATCAGGAAGACGACGCCGAGTTCGGCGAGGATGTGCACCGCCGCCGTGTTGGCCGCGAGATTGCCCGCGTACGGCCCGAGCACGACGCCCACGAGCAGGTAGGCGACCAGCGCCGGCATGCCCAGCCCGCGCAGCAGCAGCACCGCGACGATGCTCGCGGCGAGCAGCAGCAGCGTGACTTCGAGGGCCGTCAGCATCGGCGTCGCGAGGCGGGCATGGAGGGGATTTCCGGCAGGGGCGGGGCATCGGGTCGGGCCGGGACGGCACGCTATACTCGACCGATGACCGACCCGATTGTAGCCACGCCGGCCGATGCGGACCGTCTCGTCGCGCAGGCCCGCGAGGTCCTCCGCATCGAGGCCGACGCGGTCGGCGCGCTCGGGGCGCGCATCGGGAGCGGATTCGTCGAGGCCTGCAGGCTCATCCTCGCCTGCCGCGGACGCGTCGTGGTGAGCGGCATCGGCAAGTCGGGGCACGTCGCCCGCAAGCTCGCCGCCACCCTCGCCTCGACCGGCACGCCGGCGTTCTTCGTGCATCCGGCCGAGGCCAGCCACGGCGACCTCGGCATGGTCACCCGCGACGACGTCTTCGTCGCGCTGTCGAACTCGGGCCGCACCGAGGAGCTGCTCGCGATCATCGTTCCGGTCAAGCGCCAGGGCGCGAAGCTGATCGCCATGACGGGCGACGCCGCCTCGCCGCTCGCGCGCGAGGCCGACGCCCACCTCGATGCCGGCGTCGACAAGGAGGCCTGCCCGCTGAACCTGGCCCCCACCGCCAGCACGACGGCGGCGCTGGCGCTCGGCGACGCCCTCGCCGTCGCGCTGCTGGATGCGCGCGGCTTCGACGCCAACGACTTCGCCCGCTCGCATCCCGGCGGCTCGCTCGGCCGCAAGCTGCTGACCCGGGTCTCCGACGTGATGCGCAGCGGCGACGCGCTGCCATCGGTACCGCTCGGCGCGCCGCTGCCCGCCGCGATCCTCGAGGTCACCCGCAAGCGGATGGGCATGACCGCCGTGATCGATCCGGCGGGCCGTGTCGCCGGCATCTTCACCGACGGCGACCTGCGGCGGCTGCTCGAGCGCACCACGGACATCGGTGGCCTGAGCGTCGACGACGTGATGACGCGCTCGCCCGCCGCCATCGGCGCCGAGTCGCTCGCGGTCGAGGCGGTGCGCCGGATGGAGGAACGCCGCATCGGCCAGCTGCTGGTGCTCGACGCCGACCGGCGCATGGTCGGCGCGCTGAACATCCACGACCTGCTGACGGCGCGCGTCGTATGAGCGCCGCCACCGCGCTCGAACGCGCCGCGGCGGTGCGGCTGATGGCCTTCGACGTCGATGGCACGCTGACCGACGGCGGCCTGCAGATCGGCCCCTCGGGCGAGGCGTTCAAGCGCTTCTCGGTGCGGGACGGGATGGGCCTGGTGCTGCTTCGCGAAGCCGGCATCCGGGTCGCCCTGGTCACCGGTCGCAGTTCGGCGATCGTCGAGCAGCGGGCCCGCGAGCTGCGGATCGACACCGTGCTCCAGGGTGTCGGCGACAAGGCAGCGGCGATGCGGGAGCTGTGCGCGCAGGCGGGCATCGCGCCCGCCCAGGCCGGCTTCATGGGCGACGACTGGCCCGATCTGCCCGCGATGATGGCGGTCGGCTTCGCGGCCGCGGTGCCCGATGCGGCGCCCGAGGTGCGGCGGGTCGCCCACTGGACCGCGACCGCGCCGGCCGGCGGCGGCGCGGCCCGCGAGCTGGCCGAGCACCTGCTGCGGACCCAGGGCCGCCTCGACGCGATGCTCGGGCGTTTCGACGGCCGCGTCGCCTGACCCGCACCGCGACCGGACACCCGAGATGAAGGCCCGCTCGCTCGATCGGATCGCCGCGGTGGTGTCGGTGGTGCTGCTCGGCACCCTCGGACTGGTCACCTTCTATCTGGCGCAGGTCTCGGAAAGCGAGGAACGCAGCCGCGTGCCGCGCGTCGTCGCGCCCGACCGCCCCGACTATTTCGTCGAGCGGATGTCGCTGCTGACGATGAACGAGCAGGGCGATCCGTCCTACCGCCTCGAGGCGAGCCAGCTGCAGCACTTCCCCCAGGACGACGTCGCCGACTTCGAGGACCCGGTCATGGTGAGCCTCGACCCGGCCCGCCCCCGCGTCACCATCACCGCCAACCGCGGCCGCCTGATCCAGGGCGGGGAGGAGGCGCGGCTGTCGGGCAACGTGGTGGTGACCCGCGCCGCGACCGACAAGACCGCCCCGATGAAGGTCGAGACCGAGTACGCGGTCGTGCGCCCCGACGAGGACATCGTGCGCACCGACTGGCCCGTCGCGGTCATCCAGGGCGGTCAGCAGCTCAATGGCGTCGGCATGGAGTTGAACAATCGGACCCGGCAATTGCGGGTAGACTCGCAGGTCCGCGTGGTCGTGCCGCCGCCCGCTCCGCCCGCAGGCGCGCCGGCTTCGGGCGCGTCAGCGCCCGCCGGCGGCGCCCGCTGAGCCGCCGCAGACGGAGTTCCAGACCCTCCCCCCCGATGACCCGACACCCCGGTCCGCCGTCACGCCTCGCCGCGCGCTGCGTCGCGCTCGCGCTCGCCGTCTGCGCGCCGGCCGCGCTCGCCGAGCGCGCCGATCGCTACAAGCCCACGAACGTCGAGTCCGACCGGATGAACTACGACGACCTCAAGCAGGTCAACGTGTTCTCCGGCGCCGTGGTGCTGACCCGCGGCACGATCACGCTGCGGGGCGACCGCCTGGTGCTGCAGCAGGACGCCGAGGGTTACCAGTACGGCACGGCCACCGGACGGCTCGCGAGCTTTCGCCAGAAGCGCGACGGCATCGACGAGTGGGTCGAGGGCTACGGCGAGGAGATCCACTACGACGGCAAGACGGAACGTCTGCGGTTCACCGGACGCGCGAAGGTCCGTCGCCTCGAAGGCACTCGGGTCGTCGACGAGATCGAGGGCGCCGTCATCGTCTACGACAGCCGGACGGAGCAGTACGAGGTCGAGGGCGGCACGGCCACCGGACCGTCGGTGGCGGGCGGACGGGTGCGGGTGGTGATCCAGCCGCGGCTCGGCGACGGGGCCGCGCCGTCTCCGTCGCCCGCGCCTCCTTCGACGCCTCCCGCCCGTCCGGCGGCGCCTGCCGTCGCGCCGCGCCCGGCGGAGCCGCGCTGATGGGCGCGGACGAGTCGCCCGCCGCGGCGGCGGCGGCCGCTTCGGCCGCGCCCGGATCGAGCCGGCTGGTCGCCCGCAACCTGATGAAGGTCTACGGCAGCCGGACCGTCGTCAAGGACGTCTCGATCGACGTCAGCAGCGGCGAGGTCGTCGGGCTCCTCGGCCGCAACGGCGCGGGCAAGACCACCTGCTTCTACATGATCGCCGGCCTCGTCCCCACCGACGGCGGCGCCATCGAGCTCGACGGCCGCTCGATCAGCCGGCTGCCGATCCACAAGCGGGCCCGCCGCGGGCTGTCGTACCTGCCCCAGGAGGCCTCGGTCTTCCGCAAGCTGAGCGTCGAGGAGAACGTGCTCGCGGTGCTCGAGCTGCAGGTCGATGCGGACGGCCGGCCGCTGGGCCGCCAGGAGCTTCAGCGCCGGCTGGACGCGCTGCTCGACGAGCTCCAGATCTCGCATCTGCGATCGAATCCGGCGCAGTCGCTGTCGGGCGGCGAACGGCGCCGCGTCGAGATCGCCCGCGCCCTCGCGACCTCGCCCCGCTTCATCCTGCTCGACGAGCCGTTCGCGGGGGTCGACCCGATCGCGGTGATCGAGATCCAGCGGATCGTGCGCTTCCTCAAGGAGCGCTCCATCGGCGTGCTGATCACCGATCACAACGTGCGGGAAACCCTCGGCATCTGCGACCGCGCGTACATCATCAATGATGGTATCGTTCTTGCTTTCGGGCGGCCCGACGAAGTGATCCAGGACGATCGCGTTCGCAAGGCCTATCTCGGCGAAGAGTTCCGCATGTGACGGGATCGCCGGGCCGCCCTCGGCCCCGTCGATGAAACCGTCCCTACAGCTCAGGCTCTCACAGCAGCTCGCCCTCACGCCCCAGCTTCAGCAGTCGATCCGGCTGCTGCAGCTGTCGACGCTCGAGCTCAACCAGGAGCTCGAGCAGATCCTGGCCGAGAACCCGCTGCTCGAGCGGCTCGACGATCCGCTCGCCGACTGCGCGCGGATCTCGCCCAACGGGTCGGTCGACCACAGCGGCCCCGGCATCGAGCAGGGCGACGTCGCCGCGCCGCCCCCGCCGGCCGCGGAGCGCGCCGAGGTGCCCGACGACGGCGCCGACCGCGGCGAATCCGGCCCGTCCGACGACAACTACGCCGACCACGGGCTCGAGTGGGGCGGCGACGGGCGCGGCACCCGCAGCGATCAGGACGACGACGAACGCGAGTTCCCGCAGGTCGCCTCCACCGGCGATACCCTGCGCGAGCACCTGCTCCGCCAGCTCGCGGGCACCGGCGGCTCGCGGCGCGACAAGGCGCTGGTCACCCTGCTGATCGACGAGCTCGATGCCGACGGCTACCTGCGCGCGAGCCTCGACGAACTGATGGAGGCCCTGCCCGACGAACTCGAGATCGAACCCGAGGAGCTGTCGGGCGCGATGCGGCTGCTGCAGAGCTTCGACCCGCCCGGCGTCGGCGCGCGCTCCATTCCGGAATGCCTGCTCCTGCAGCTCGCGGCCCTGCCGCCGGTCGACCGACCGGCGGAGTCGACGCTGAAGCTGGCCGGCGCGATCGCGCACCAGTACCTCGAACTGCTCGGCGCCCGCGATTTCGCCCGCCTCAAGCGCGTGCTGCGCTGCGACGACGACGAGCTGCGCGCGGCCCAGTCGCTGATCCAGAGCCTCAATCCCCGCCCGGCCAGCGGCTTCTCCGGCGAACCGCCCGCCTACGTCGTGCCCGACGTGATGGTGCGCCGCGGCAAGGGCGGCTGGACCGCGACCCTCAATCCCGACGTGATGCCCAAGCTGCGCATCAACGACGTCTATGCGCAGATCCTCAAGCGCAGCCGGGGCGGACCGGGAAGCAGCCTGTCGTCCCAGTTGCAGGAAGCGCGCTGGCTGGTGAAGAATGTCCAACAGCGATTCGACACCATCCAGCGCGTCGCGCAGGCGATCGTCGACCGGCAGCGTGCCTTCTTCACGCACGGCGCGGTCGCCATGAGGCCGCTGGTGCTGCGCGAGATCGCGGACGCACTCGGCCTGCACGAATCGACGGTTTCCCGCGTGACGACACAGAAGTACATGCACACCCCGTTCGGCACGTTCGAGATGAAGTACTTCTTCGGGAGCCACGTGGCGACCGACACCGGCGGTGCCGCCTCCAGCACCGCGATCAGGGCGCTGCTCAAGCAGCTCGTCACCGCGGAGGATCCCAAGAACCCGCTATCAGACAGCCGAATCGCCGAAGTCCTCGGCGAGCAGGGCATCGTCGTCGCACGCCGCACGGTCGCGAAGTACCGCGAGGCGCTCCAGATCCCGCCGGTCGCACAGCGCAAGACGCTGTAGCGGTCCCGGGCGAGGTCCACCGACGACGGCGTTCCCGCTGCGCCGCCACAGCATCGTCGCGAGCCTTTCAGGAGCATCCATGAATCTCTCCATCAGCGGGCACCATCTCGAAGTCACCCCTGCGTTGCGTGAATACGTCACGGTCAAGCTCGACAAGATCCGGCGCCATTTCGACCAGGTGATCGACGTGAACGTGTTCCTCTCGGTGGACAAGCTCAGACAGAAGGCGGAGATCGCGCTGCACGTCCGGGGCAAGGACATCTTCGCCGAGGCGGTCGACGACGACCTGTACGCGGCCATCGACGCGCTCGTCGACAAGCTCGACCGGCAGGTCCTGAAGTACAAGGACAAGCGGTTCGCCCACCCCCACGAGGCGATCAAGCACCACGTCGAATCCTGATTCGTCCCGGACAGCGCCCGGACAGTCCCGTTCCGCTTCACGGGGCCTCCGGGCGATCCGCATCCGGGGTTTGCGCAACGCAAAATAGTTGGCATTCCGCAGCGGACAATCGTGGCTATAATCGGCCGCGACATCGGGTCGGGCCCGGGTCTTGCAAAAATATTGCATCGCAACAACCGGCCGCTCGCGGCTCCCGAGATGAACCGAATCGCCAAGCTGCTGCCGGCCCGGAACGTCCTGCTGGACCTGCAGGTCTCGAGCAAGAAGCGCGTGTTCGAGCAGGCCGCGCTGCTGTTCGAGAACGAGCACGGCATCGAGCGCGGCAAGGTCTTCGATTCGCTCTTCGCGCGTGAACGGCTCGGCTCGACCGGGCTCGGTCAGTCGGTCGCGATCCCCCACGGTCGGATCAAGGGCCTGCGCGAGGCGATCGCCGCCGTGGTCCGCGTAGCCGAACCCATCCCCTTCGACGCGCCCGACGGCCAGCCGGTCAGGCTGCTGGTGTTCCTGCTCGTGCCGGAGCACGCGACCGAGGAACACCTCGAGATCCTGTCCGAGCTCGCCGAACTGCTGTCAGACACCGGCATCCGCGACACGCTGATGACATCGGACGACGCCGGCGCGATCCATCGGGTCCTGGCCACCTGGGAACCGTACCGCCCCGCTGCCTGAGCCCGCGGCGCCCCGCTGCCCGAGCCCGCGGCGCCCCGTCGCGGTGCGACGACCCTGCCGGCAGCGCGCGCCGGGCTGCAACGCACCGGACGCCGGTGTACAGTGGATTCGATGTCCGCCGCGCAGCCCGGTTCTCCCGCCCCCGACTCCCACGACCTCGTCCGGCCCGACGAAGGCGTGCAGGAACCCCGCACCCTGACGGTCCGCGAACTGGTCGAACGTTCGGCCGAGACGATGGCGCTGCGCTGGGTCGGTGGCTTCAGGGGCGCGGACCGGCCGGCCGCGACGCCGGCCCCCGACACGGTCGATCAGGTGGGCTACCTGAACCTGATCCACCCGCACCGCATCCAGGTGCTCGGGATCGCGGAGGTCGCCTACTTCCATCGGCTGAGCGACACCCGCCGCCAGCACATCGTCGACGAGATCATCGCCGGCGAGCCGCCGGCGCTGGTGATGTCCGAGGGGATCCTGCCGCCGCCCGCACTGGTCGCCGCCTGCGATGCCCACGGACTGCCGCTGCTCGAGTGCGTGCTGCCCAGCGCCCGCGCGATCGAGCTGCTGCGCAGCCTCCTGGCCAAGGCGCTGGCGGTGTCGTGCAGCATGCACGGCGTGCTGATGGACGTGCTGGGCCTGGGCGTGATGATCACCGGCGAGTCCGGCCTCGGCAAGAGCGAGCTCGGCCTGGAACTGGTCAGCCGCGGCCACGGCCTGGTGGCCGACGACGTCGTCGAGCTGCACCGGATCGGCCCCCGCACCATCGAGGGCCGCTGCCCGCCGATGCTGCAGGGCCTGCTCGAGGTCCGAGGCCTGGGGCTGCTCGACATCAAGACCGTGTTCGGCGAGACCGCGGTGCGCCGCAAGATGCGCCTCAAGCTGATCGTGCACCTCGTGCGCCGCAGCACCCACGAGGACGAGTACGAGCGCCTGCCGCTCGAGGACCTCAACCAGGAGGTGCTCGGCATGCAGGTGCGCAAGGTCATCGTGCCGGTGGCCGCGGGCCGCAACATCGCGGTCCTGACCGAGGCCGCGGTCCGCAACACCATCCTGCGGCTGCGCGGCATCGACACGATGCGCGAATTCATCGCGCGCCAGCAGCGCGCCATCCACGCTTCGGAGTCGTGACGTGATGCGGGTCGTGCTGGTGACGGGAATCTCGGGATCGGGCAAGTCGATCGCGATCAACGTGCTGGAGGACGACGGGTTCTTCTGCATCGACAACCTGCCGGCCAAGTTCCTGCAGGACGTGATCGGATCGCTCGAGGAGCAGGGCTACGGCCGGGTCGCGGTGTCGATCGACGCGCGCGGCGGCGAGTCGGTCGCCGACCTCAAGCAGATCATCACCGGGCTCGCCGGCAACGGCCACGACGTCAAGGTCCTGTTCCTCAACGCCCGCACCGACACCCTGGTGCAGCGCTACTCCGAGACGCGCCGACGCCATCCGCTCACGATGCAGGTGCGACCCGACGAGCCCGCGCCGACGCTGCTCGAGTCCATCGAGAGCGAGCGCGAGCTGATGAGCGCGATCGAGGACGTCGGCGTGTCGATCGACACCAGCGACCTGCATCCGAACGTGCTGCGCCAGTGGGTCCGCGACGTGGTCGGGCTCGAGCGGGCGTCGATCGTGCTGCTGTTCGAATCGTTCGCCTTCAAGTACGGCGTGCCCCTCGACGCCGACCTGGTCTTCGACGTGCGCTGCCTGCCCAACCCCTACTACACCCCGCAGCTCAGGCCGATGTCGGGGCTCGACGAGCCGGTCGCGCAGTTCCTGCGCGAGGTGCCCGCGGTGCGGCGGATGATCGACCACATCGGCCACTTCCTGACCACGTGGCTGCCGTCCTACGTGCAGGAGAACCGCAGCTACCTCACGGTGGCGATCGGCTGCACCGGCGGCCAGCACCGTTCGGTCTACGTCGTCGAGCAGCTCGCGCAGCGCTTCCGTCCCGGCGAGCGCGTGCTGGTGCGCCACCGCGCCCTCGCCGCCCGCCAGCTCGCCGCCTGAGGTCCCATGCAGCACATGTTCGCCGACGTGCCGCTGTTTCCGCTCGGCACCGTGCTGTTCCCGGGCGGCGTGCTGCCGCTGCGGATCTTCGAGGCGCGCTACATGGACATGGTGCGCGACTGCATGCAGCGCGAACTGCCGTTCGGCATCTGCCTGATCACCAAGGGCGGCGAGGTCGGCGAGCCGGCCGAGCACGAGCCGATCGGCACGCTCGCCCACATCCGCGGCTGGGACATGGAGCAGCTCGGCGTGCTGCAGCTGCGCACGATCGGCGGCGCCCGCTTCCGCATCGTCGACCGCCGTGTCGGCGGCAACGGCCTGATCCGCGCGAGCGTCGACGAGCTGCCCGAGGATCCGCGGCTCGAGGTGCCCGACGAGATGGCCGAGTGCACGATGCTCATGCACCGCATCGTCGACGAGCTGCGCACCCGCGAGCCCGACGCCGACAAGCGGATGATCGCCGAGCCGTGCGACTTCGATTCGGCCGCGTGGATCGCCAACCGGCTGGCCGAGTTCCTGCCGATCCCCAACCCCGCGCGTCACAAGCTGATGGCGCTCGAAGACCCGCTCGCTCGGCTGTCCCTGGTGCACCGGTGGCTGCAGCAGCATCAGGTGATCTGAACCGGACCCCCAGGAGCCTTCCGATGAAAGAGCGCGGCACGATGATCGTCACCGGCGGCGGCCGAGGCATTGGCGCGGCCACGGCGCGGCTCGCGGCCCGCATGGGCTGGGCGGTCGCCATCGTCTACCGCGACCGGTCGGCCGACGCCGAGGCGGTGCTCGCCGACGTGGCCACGGCCGGCGGCCGCGCGATCGCGCTGCGCGCCGATGTCGGCGACGAGACCGCGGTGGCGCGACTGTTCGAGTCGGCCGACGCGCTCGGCCCGCTGACGGCGCTGGTCAACAACGCGGGCATCACCGGCGGCGTCGCGCGTGTCGACGAGCTCGACCCCGCGCGGCTCGACGAGGTGCTGCGCACCAACGTCCGGGCCCCCTTCCTCTGCGCGCGCGAAGCGATCCGCAGGATGTCCACCCGTCACGGCGGGCGCGGCGGCGCGATCGTCAACGTCGGCTCGGGCGCCTCGCAGATGGGCACACCAGGCGTCTGGGTGCACTACGCCGCGACCAAGGGCGCACTCGACACCATGACCATCGGCCTCGCCAAGGAAGTCGCGGGCGAGGGCATCCGCGTGAACTGCGTGCGGCCCGGGGTGATCGACACCGAGATCCACGCCGCCCGCCCGCCCGGGCAGCTCGACGAGATCGCCCGCTCGGTGCCGATGGGCCGCGTGGGGACGGCCGACGAGGTCGCACGCAGCATCGTGTGGCTCGCCGATGGCGACGCTTCGCCCTACGTGACCGCCACCTTCATCGACGCACGCGGCGGTCGCTGAACGCGACCCCGGGCCCTGCGGATCAGTACGGCAGGCCGACCTTGACCGGCGCGCGGTCGGTCGGCGCGGCGGGCGCGACGGCCGCCGCCTGCGGCGCACGCGAGCCGCCGACCGGACCGGCCAGCGTCTCGGCCAGCATGGTGTCGACGCCTGCGAGCGCGCTCTGCACCGCGTCGGCGATGCCGCTGCGGTCGGGCGAGCCGTTGAGCGACAGTGCGCCCCGGGTGTAGTCGAAGGACGCGACGATGGCCTTGTTGCGCTCGGTCGCGAGGCCGCTCGACAGCAGCTGCTCGCGCTGCGCATCGTCGAGCAGCCGGCCGGTCAGCTCGATCCGGCCACGTGCGAACGCCTGCTTCGCCAGCACCGGGGGCAGCGACGTGCCCCGCTCGCCCGAGGCCTCGAGCCCCAGTTCGAGCTCGCCCTTGACCGCGCCCTCGGGACCGGTCGCCGCGAGCCGCGAGACGGCGACCGACAGGCCGCGGACCAGCAGCGTGCGCGCCGCGTCGCGCGCCTCGGCGGTCTCGGCGCGGGTCATGCCCTGGAAGCCGCAGCTCTCGGTGCCGATCCGGACCAGCGTCTCCCAGCTCTTCGCGTGCACGCCCTTGGCCGACAGGTCGAGCGCGAGGTCGGTCAGGCTCTCGTTGTCGACGGTGACCTTGCGCACCGTCGGCGCGAAGCGCGCATCGAGCATCTCGCCGCGCACAGAGGCCTCGGACACCAGCGCCAGGCCTTCCATCTGCACAGCCGGGGTGTCGACGTGCTCGATCTCCATCTTCGAGGTGCCGGTGCCCAGCCGCAGGTCGGCGAGATCGACGCCGACACGCACGCCGCGCACCTCGTAGGCGCCCTCGCCGTCGCGCACCGTCGCGCGCTCGGTCGACCAGTCGAACTTGAACGCGGTGCCCGCCATCACCACCCGCCCGCTGGACGCCGCCACCTTCATCGAGGTGGTGCCGTCACGCAGCGACAGCTCGGGCGTAGCCAGCGCCGCATCGATCGCGCCGTCGCGGCCCGCCGTGCCCCGGGCGGTCAGCAGCGGACGCTCGGCCAGGCTTTCCTTGAGCAGATCGCCCAGCTCGCCGCTCGGGCGCGCCGTCATCGTGAAGCGCACCGGTGCGGTCGGCAGGCCGAGGTGCGACAGTTCGTACTCGACCAGCGCCTTCGTGGGCTTGGACTCGCCGTCGGCGGCATCGCAGCCCGGCTGCACCGCGATCTCGAAGCGTCCCTTCGACTGCAGCAGGCCCCGCTCGTGCTGCAGACCGGAGACGCGCACCTCGCCGTCCTGCATCTGCACGCCGAGCGCGCTCACCTGATCGGCGATGGCCGAGGCGCGCATCGCGGTGACGGCACCGGCGGCGGCGGCGGTGGTGACGGCGATGCCGGCGGTGGCGAGCAGCAGGGTACGGGTCTTCATGGCGGTCCGGTGGGGGGCAGAAAGGGATGGACGGACCCTCCTCCCCCCACGGCCCGACGGCAAACCCACCCTGTACGGACGGCCGGCGCCCGGGTGCGAGCGGCCGACCGGCCGCCGGCACTGTCCAGGACAGACCGAGGGCCGGTGGCCCGGACCGCACGCTGCCGCGACCGCTTCGCTACAGGGCAGACGCCGAGTCAGATCAGGCGCTGCGTCAGACCGGTGAGGAGCGTCTTCACCGGTCGCGGCAGCGGCGCGCCCTCGGCCTCCGACAGTGCCAGCCAGAGGTGTCCGTCGGGCGCCGGAGCCGGCGTGTCCGCCGGCAGCACCGCCTGCCAGACCCGTGCACGCAGCCGGAAGTGGGTGAACGCATGGCGCACGTCCGCGAGCGCGACCGGCGCCTCGGGGACGGCGGCGACGCGATCGGTCACCCAGGCCGCGACGGCGCCCGCGTCGACCCGGGGCACCGGCGGATCGCCGGGCACCGCGCGACGCGGTGGACTCAGTTCGGGGAGACTCCACAGGCCGCCCCACAGTCCGCTCGAGGACCGTCGCTCGAGCAGCACGGCATCGCCGGCCCGCAGCAGCAGCCAGTCGGCGGCGCGGGTCTCCGTGACGCGGGCGGGTCGCGGGGTCGGCAGAGCATCGACCCGCGCCTGGGCGCGGGCCTCGCAGCGGGCCGCGACCGGACAGGCCTCGCAGCGCGGCCGCGTCCGCACGCACAGCGTCGCGCCGAGATCCATCAGCGCCTGCGTGTAGGTCTCCATCCGGCCTTCGCCGGCCTGCGGCAGTTCGCGGGCCGCCAGCGCCCACAGCCGCTGCTCGACCGCGCGTTCGCCGGGAAAGCCCTCGACGGCGAAGACCCGGCACAGCACGCGCTTGACGTTGCCGTCGAGGATCGGCGCGGACACGCCCCAGGCGAAGGCGGCGATCGCCGCGGCGGTGGAGCGGCCGATGCCGGGCAGCGCCTCGAGTGCCGCCGGGTCGGCCGGGAACGCGCCGTCGTGGCGCTCGACCACGGCACGCGCGCAGGCGTGCAGGTTGCGCGCGCGGGAGTAGTAGCCGAGCCCGCTCCAGTGGCTCAGCACCTCGTCGAGGGGCGCGGCCGCGAGCACGGCGACGTCCGGGAAGCGCGCGAGGAAGCGCTCGTAGTAGCCGAGCACGGTCGAGACCTGCGTCTGCTGCAGCATGATCTCGGAGACCCAGATGCGGTACGGGTCCCGGGTACGCTGCCAGGGCAGGTCGTGGCGGCCGGCGCGCCGCTGCCAGTCGATCAGCGCGTCGGCGAATCCGCCGGGCGCGGCCGCACCCGGGCTCAAGCCGCGACCGCCGCCTCGTCGCTCGGCGTCTCGCGACGCTCGAGCACACCCGCGACCTCGCGCGCCAGCGCCTGCAGCGAGGCGTGCTGCTGCTCGACCTGGACGCGATGCTCCTCGAGCTCGGCGATCCGCGTCTCGAGCTGCTCGCTCGCCTGCATCACGCGCTGCACCGAATCGAGCCGGCGCCGGAGCTGCTGCTGATGCTCGCGCACCTGGCTTTCGATCGGTGCGATCACCGCGCGCAGCCAGCTCTCGAGCTCGCGCCCCGCCTTCTCGTAGACGTCGCGGATCCGCACGGCCACCGACTCGAAGAAGCGGCGCGTCAGCGCCCATTTCTCGGTGGTGACCAGACTGAGCGCGCCGAAGTGCCGGTCGTACAGCGCCTCGATGCGCTCGAGGTCGGCGACGAAGGGGCGCGTCGTGAACGGCATCGGCGCACCGAGCGTCAGTCCGTGCTCGCGGTTGAAGCTGCCGTACATCGCGCTCATCAGTGCCGACACCTCGTCGACGTGCCCATCGAGCTTGACGAAGTCGTCGCGCACGGCCTCCAGCAGCTGGGTCATGCCCTCGCGCAGGCCGAGCGAGAGCTTGCTCTCGCGCATCTGCTGGCGCGCGCCGCGCACGTGGCGCTTGAGACGGTCGATGCCGACAGTGGTGTAGATCGCCTGCTGGTGGCGGCCGAACACCGAACGCAGCGCCTGCAGCTTGCGCAGACTGCGCTCGAACTCGCCGCGCTCGCTCCGGATCCGGCGCGCCATCTGCTCGATCGCGCCGCGGTTCTTGCCCCGGAGTCCGTCGAGCTCGTGCACCTGCTCGACGAGGTTGCGCCGCCGCGAGGCCAGCAGGCCGTCGACGACGCCGTGGGCCTCGTCGAACTCGCGCCTCACCAGCTCCCGCACGATCGACTGCTGCTGGGGCACCAGCTCGCGCGAGAGCGCGCGCTCCAGCTCGGGCAGCCGGCTGCGCGCCAGCAGGCCCGCGTCGCCGTTGATCTTCGCGACCAGCCCCTTCTGGGCGGACACTGGGAAGATCCGCTGCGGCGGCAACTGCAGCGTGCGCGACACCGAGGTGACCTGACCCTCGATCTCGCGCTCGATCTCGGCCGGCGACTTGAGCTCGTCCCAGAGGCCGTCGATCTTGTTGAGCACGACGAAGCGGCCCGCACGATGCGCCGGGTTGATGCGCTCGCGCCAGACGTCGATGTCGGTGCGCGTGACGCCGGTGTCCGCCGCCAGCACGAACAGCACCGCGTGCGCGCTCGGGATCAGGTTCAGCGTCAGCTCGGGCTCGGCGCCGATCGCGTTGAGGCCCGGCGTGTCGATGACGACGAGACCGGTCTCGAGCAGCGGGTGCGGGAAGTTGACCAGCGCATGGCGCCAGCAGGACACCTCGATCATGTCCGCATCGTCGGGCGCGATCGGCGAGGACGTGTCCTCGGCATCGAACAGCCCCATCAGCATCGCGTCCTCGGCCGGCACCCGCTTGGTCTCGCGCACGCACTCGAACGCGAGCTTCAGGCTCTCGACGTTCGTCGGGTCGATGGCGACGGTGCGCCAGGCCTCGGGCGCATTGCGCAGGTCCGCGACCGACACGTCGCGAAGGCGGGTCTCGATGGGCAGCAGCCGGATGCCGGGCGGCTGCGACGGATCCCACAGCAGCTCGGTCGGACACATCGTGGTGCGGCCCGCCGACGACGGCAGCACGCGCTGGCCGTAGTCGGAGAAGAAGAGCGCGTTGATCAGTTCGGACTTGCCGCGCGAGAACTCCGCGACGAACGCGACCGACATGCGGTCGTCGCGCACCCGATCGAGCAGGCGGGCCAGCCGGGCCTGCAGCGAGGCATCCGCGAGGCCCGCGTCGGCGAGCCAGTGTCCGTAGCGACCGACCGCCCCGGCGAGCTCGCCGCGCCACGCGCCGTATTCGCGGATTCTCTCGTTGAAGCCGCTCATCGGATGGGGTGTGAAGAGGTGCTGTCCGCCGGGTCGGGCCGACCCGGAGCGTCGGGGTTGGACATCCCGACGAGGTTAGCACAGGGCTCCGGAGGCACGATGCGCCCCGGCGGGCCGCTTCCCCCGGCCGACGGACGGCGACCGCACGGACCGGCGCCGGGACTTAGCAGGCGAAGGAGCCGGCAAACGAGCCGGCGAAGGCCGGATCGGCGAAGACCCGGTCGACGCGGGCCTTCAGCGCTGGCAGCCGACGCACCAGTAGGTCGCGCGCTGCTGGTCGCGCCGCGTGCGCACCGCCTGGCCGCAGACGCGGCACGGCTGGCCCGCGCGGTCGTAGACGAAGCACTCGAGCTGGAAATAGCCGCTCGCGCCCTCGCTCGAGACGAAGTCGCGCAGCGTGCTGCCGCCGGCGGCGATCGCCGCCGACAGCGTGCTGCGGATCGCGTCGGCCAGCCGGTCGCAGCGCGGCCGCGTGAGCATGCGCGCCGGGGTCGAAGGCCGGATCCCCGCACGGAACAGGCTCTCGGACGCATAGATGTTGCCCACGCCGACGACCAGCGTGCCCGACAGCAGGAGCTGCTTGATCGCGACGCGTCGCCCGCGGGTGCCCGCGTGCAGCAGCGCGCCGTCGAAGGCCTCCGAGAACGGCTCGACGCCGAGCGAGGCGAGCAGCGGATGCCCCAGCGGCGGGCCGTCGGCCGCGTCGTGCCACAGCACGGCGCCGAACCGGCGCGGGTCGTTGAGCCGCAGCAGGCCGTCGCCGAACACCAGGTCGAGATGGTCGTGGGCGCGCAGCGGCAGGTCGGCACGCGCCCAGGCGATCGTTCCCGACATGCCCAGGTGCACGATCAGCCAGCCGTGATCGAACGCCAGGAGCAGGTACTTGCCACGCCGTTCGACGGCGTTCAGCGTCCGTCCGGCGAGCCGGGCGTCGAGGCCCGCGGGGATCGGCCAGCGCAGCGCGGGCGCGCGCTGCGCGACTGCCGTGACCGTCCGGCCGACCGCGGTCGCCGCCAGCCCGGTTCGGACCACTTCGACCTCGGGCAGCTCGGGCATCGGCAGGGTGTGAGGTTTGTCATGCCGAGCCCTCCGAAGGGGTCCGGCGCTCGGTTGCCCGGCAGTGTAAAGCAGCCTAAGATCGGCTCATGAAAGCAGTCATCGCGCTGGCCGCGGCCGTGGTCGCGGCCGCCGCGTCCGGGTGCGCGACGCAAGGTCCCGTCGCGTCGCCCCCGGCGACGGCGGAGTCCCGCCCGTCCGCCCCGCCCTCCCCCTCCGCCCCGTCCGGCCGTCCCGGTGCCCCGGCACGTCCGGCCCTGGCCGTGGCCGCGGTCGATCCCGAAGGCACGCCGCCGGACGTCGACCTCTCCCCGCAGATCCTCTTCCAGCTGCTGGCCGCGGACCTCGCCGCGCAGCGCGGCGAAGTCGGCTCGGCGTGGACCACGTACATGGCGGTCGCGCGCACCACGCGCGACGCGCGCATCGCACGCCGTGCGGCAGAGGTCGCGATCGGCGCCCGCGCGCTCGACGAGGCCGTGCAGTCCGCGCAGCTCTGGCGCGAGCTCGCCCCCGACTCGCGCGCGGCCGCGCAGATGCTCGAGACCCTCTGGCTGGGCTCCGGCCGGCTCAAGGACGTCGAGCCGACGCTCGCCGAGCGGCTCGCGCGGGCCCGCACCGAAGGCACGCTGCCGGCCGCCTACGCGCAGCTGCAGCGCTCGCTGCAGCGGGTGCAGGACCGTGCCGCGGCCTGGCAGATGATCCAGCGCCTGAGCGCCCCCGACCTGAACGTGGCCGCGGCGCGGCTCGTGCGCTCGCAGTTCGCCTCGGCCGCCGAGGACTTCCCGGCCGCCGCGGCCGAAGCGCGCGAAGCCCTGCGTCTCGCACCCGACGACGAGGACGCGGTGATCGGCGCGGCCCGCCATATCCACAAGCTGCCCGACGGCAAGGCCGAGGCGCTCGGCATCCTCGAGCGCCACCTGCAGCGCCAGCCGATGTCGCTCGAGGGGCGCTACACCTATGCGCGCCTGCTGCTCGCCGACGGACGCACCGACGAGGCCCGCGCGCAGCTCGAGCGCACCCTCGCCCAGCGCCCGGACAGCCCCCCCGTGCTGTTCTCGCTCGCGCAGCTCGCCTACCAGGGCAAGCAGCCCGAGGAAGCCACCCGCTACCTCAAGCGCTACGTCGAGCTGCCCCGCTCGGTGCCGCGCGACACGTCTCCGGCGCTGCTCTTCCTCGCGCAGATCGCCGAGGAGGGCGGTCGGCCGCAGGAGGCGATCGACTGGCTCGAGCGCGTGCCGCGCGGCGAGGAGTACGTGCCGGCGACAGTGCGGCGCGCGCTGCTGATGGGCAAGCAGGGTCAGGTCGAAGCCGCGCGCGAGGTGCTGCGCGATGCGACCGCCGGCAGCCAGCGCGAACGGGTCCAGCTGATCGCCGCCGAGTCGCAGGTGCTCCGCGAGGCCCGCCGCAACCAGGACGCCTTCGACGTGCTGGCGGCCGGACTCGAGCGCATGCCCGAGAACCCCGACCTGCTCTACGACCACGCGATGGCCGCCGAGCGCATCGACCGCCTGCCGGTGATGGAGCAGTCGCTGCGCCGCCTGATCGAGCTGCGGCCCGACCATGCGCACGCCTACAACGCGCTCGGCTACACCTTCGCCGATCGAAACATGCGCCTGGACGAGGCACGCACGCTGATCGAACGGGCGCTCGCGCTGACGCCCGACGACCCGCACATCCTCGACAGCATGGGCTGGGTGCTGTTCCGGCAGAAGGACTATCCGCGTGCGCTCGAGTACCTGCGCAAGGCCTATGCGCTGCGGCCCGAGGTCGAGATCGCGGCGCACCTCGGCGAGGTGCTGTGGGCGACGGGGAACACCGACGAGGCCCGCGCGCTCTGGCGCGAGGCGCGCGTGCGCGAGCCCGACAACTCCATCCTCCGCGAGACGCTGGCCAGGCTGAATGTGGCGCTCTGAGCGCCGCATCCGCCCCGGAGGCGTCGAGGGCGTCACGATCCGAGCGACCCGCCGGCTCGCCGTGGCGCTGTGGCTCGGCAGCGCGTCGCTCGTCCTCTCCGGCTGCGCGGTCGCCCCGCCCGCGCCACCGGAGGCCCGGCTCGAGGCCCCCGTGCGCGAATGGGCCGGCCGCTTCTCGGTCGTGATCGATGCCGCCGTCCCGGGTGGCAACCAGGACACCGTGGCCGGTCGCTTCGCGCTCGCCGCCCGCGGCACCCCCGGCGCCCGGGCGCTCGACCTCGAGCTGGTGTCGCCCTTCGGCCAGACCGTCGCCACCGGACGCCGCGAGCCGGACGGCCGCTCCGCCCTGACGCTGTCGGACGGCCGCACGGTGCGGGCGCCCTCGCTCGACGCGCTGCTCGAGCGGGCCCTGGGCTGGCCGCTGCCGATCGAGCGGCTGCCCGACTGGCTCGACGACCGGTTCGAGACCGTGGTGGCCCGCGATCCGCAGGGCCGGGTCACGATGGCCGAGGACAGCGGCTGGCGCATCGAGCGCGAACCGCGCCGGTGGGCGCTGCGCCGCCCGCACGGCGACACCCAGCTGCGCGTGGTGCTGGTGCTCGATCGCTGAACCGCGACGTCGACGCCCGATCGCCCTCCCCAGCCCCCTTCAACCGACCGCTTTCTCCACCCCGCGATGCTCCGAGAGATCCTCCAGGCGCCGGCCCCGGCGAAGCTGAACCTCTTC
Source organism: Burkholderiales bacterium (assembly GCA_003818495.1). Taxonomy (GTDB): domain Bacteria; phylum Pseudomonadota; class Gammaproteobacteria; order Burkholderiales; family Burkholderiaceae_E; genus UBA4615. The sequence continues at coordinate 3,804 of RPRK01000014.1, read as the reverse complement.
CTGCACGTGACCGGCCGGCGTGCCGACGGCTACCACGAGCTCGAGACGGTCTTCCAGCTGGTCGACCTGTGCGACCGCGTCGACCTCCGGGTGCGCGACGACGGCCTGATCCGCCGGGAGGGCGCGCTGCCCGGCGTGCCGCCGGAAGCCGACCTCATCGTGCGGGCTGCCCGGCTGCTGCAGGCCGAGAGCGGCACCTCGCTCGGCGTCGACCTCGCGCTCGACAAGACCATCCCGATGGGCGGCGGCCTGGGCGGGGGGAGTTCCGATGCGGCGACCGTGCTGATGGCGCTCGACCGCCTGTGGGGACTGGACTGGCCGGCCGAACGGCTGGCGGCGCTCGGGCTGCGGCTGGGTGCCGACGTGCCGTTCTTCCTCTTCGGCCGGACCGCGTACGCCCGCGGCATCGGAGAGCGCCTGGAACCGCTCGAGCTGCCCCCGTCCTGGTTCGTCATCGTCGCGCCGCCGGTGATGGTGCCGACCGCGGGCGTGTTCGCCGCACCCGAATTGACACGTCAGACCGAACCCCTCAGAATCGCGGGTCTTTCGCGGGATGACCGGGTCTGGCAGGGCGGCAACGACCTGCAGCCGGTGGTCCTGAGGCGGTACCCGGAAGTGGCGGCAGCCTTGTCGTCGCTCAAGGGTGCGGCCCTCGCGGCGGGGCTGGATCCCGCACGGGCCCGGATGTCCGGGTCAGGTGCGTGCGTGTTCTGTCCCACCCCCACCGAAGCCCTCGCCGGGCGGCTGGCGGGGGAGGTGCTGCGCAGTGAAGTCGGGACGGTCCGCGTCTGCCGCGGGCTGTCGCGTCATCCGTTGGGGAGTCGCCAAGTTGGTTAAGGCACCGGATTTTGATTCCGGCATGCGAAGGTTCGAATCCTTCCTCCCCAGCCCACCCTTTCCGTACCGCGACGATGAACCGGCCCGTGCGTAGCGCCACCGATCTGCTCCGGCCCGAAGGCCTGATGGTCTTCACCGGGAACGCGATCCCCAAGCTCGCCGCCGCGGTGGCCGGGCATCTGGGCATCGGCCTGGGCAAGGCCACCGTCGGGCGCTTCTCCGACGGCGAGGTGATGGTCGAGATCCTGGAGAACGTCCGCGGCAAGGACGTCTTCGTGCTGCAGTCCACCTGCGCGCCGACCAACGACAACCTGATGGAACTGCTGGTGATGGTCGATGCGCTCAAGCGCGCGTCCGCCGGCCGCATCACCGCAGCGCTGCCGTACTTCGGCTACGCCCGCCAGGACCGCCGCGTGCGCTCCTCGCGCGTGGCGATCAGCGCCAAGGTCGTCGCCAACATGCTCGAGGTCGCCGGCGTCGACCGCGTGCTGACGATGGACCTGCACGCCGACCAGATCCAGGGCTTCTTCGACATCCCGGTCGACAACATCTACGCGGCGCCGGTGCTGCTGGCCGACGTGGCCACCCAGAACCTGGCCCAGTGCATCGTGGTGTCGCCGGACGTCGGCGGCGTGGTGCGTGCGCGTGCGCTCGCCAAGCGCCTCGACACCGATCTGGCCATCATCGACAAGCGCCGTCCGAAGGCGAACGTCTCCGAGGTGATGAACATCATCGGCGAGGTCAACGGCCGAACCTGCGTGATCATGGACGACATGGTCGACACCGCGGGCACGCTGACGAAGGCCGCCGACGCGCTCAAGGAGCACGGTGCCGTGCGCGTGCTGGCGTACTGCACGCACGCCGTGCTGTCGGGCAACGCGGTCGAGCGCATCGCGCAGTCCTCGCTCGACGAGCTGGTGGTGACGGACACCATCCCGCTGTCCGAGGCTGGCCTGTCCTGCGGCAAGATCCGCGTGCTGAGCTGCGCGACGCTGCTGGCCGAGACCATCATGCGCATCAACCGCGCCGACTCGGTGTCGTCGCTGTTCAGCGACGAATGACCTGAATCCCGGCGGACGGGCGCGCGAGCGCCGGTCCGCCGACCCGTCCGCCGCGAGGCGGGCGATCACGTCCCCCGCCGCGAGGCGGGCGACCCCGGTCCCCCGTCTTCCGGCGGGGGTCAACAGCCCGGTGCTCTGGTCGCGGAGCCCGGGACTTCAGAAGGAGTCCGCGATGAAAGTCGTCGCAACGACACGTAGTGCGCAAGGATCGGGTGCGAGCCGCCGACTGCGCCGCACGGGCAAGGTGCCCGGGATCGTCTACGGTGGCACCGCCACCCCGACCACGATCGAGATCGATCACAACCCGCTGTACCACTCGCTGCGGGTCGAGGCGTTCCACGCGTCGATCCTCGAGATGGAGATCGACGGCAAGTCCGAGCAGGTCCTGCTGCGCGACGTGCAATGGCACGCCTACAAGCCGCAGGTCATGCACATCGACTTCCAGCGCGTCGCCGCCGACCAGAAGATCCACATGAAGGTGCCGCTGCACTTCATGAACCAGGAGTCGTCGCCGGCCGTGAAGGTCTCCGCCGCGATCGTCAGCCACGTGCTGACCGAGATCGACGTGACCTGCCTGCCGGGCAACCTGCCCGAGTTCATCTCGGTCGACCTCGCGAACCTGACCGCCGGCCATCCGCTGCACCTGTCCGACGTCACGATGCCCGAGGGCGTGACCGCGGTCCAGGCCAAGGAGAACCCGGTGCTGGTCGTCGCCACCGTCAAGGGCGGCGGCGATGCGGCCGAGGAGCCGGCTGCCGCAGCGGCGCCCGCCGCGGCGAAGGCGGCTCCGGCCGCCAAGCCGGCCGCCAAGAAGTAATCGCGCGAGCGATCCGGCCGGCGCCCCGTGCGCCGGCCGGGCCGAAGCCCCCGTCCGGCGCGAGCCGGCGGGGGCTTCGTCTTTCCGGCGCTCGAAGACGCGGAACCGGACGCGCGCCTCAGCCGCGGCTGAACCGCACCACCGCGTCGGCGCGGGTGTCCAGCCCCGGCAGCAGTTCCAGTCCGAGCCCCGGCTGCGTGAAGTCGACCGTCACCACCCCGTCCTTCACGGTCGGCAGCGCGGTCACCAGCTCGGTGTACCAGCCGGTGTAGAACGCGCGCACGCTCTCCTGGATCAGCGTGTTCCGCGCGAACATCGAGAAGTGGCAGGAGGCCGCGTAGACCACCGGCCCGGTGCAGTCGTGCGGTGCCACCGGCACGTGGTGCGACTCGGCGAGCGCGGCGATCTTGCGCGCCTCGCTCAGGCCGCCGCACCACGACAGGTCGAGCATCGCGACCCCGGCCGAACCGGTCTCGAGGTACTCGCGGAAGGCGTGCGTGTACGACAGCGTCTCGCTCGCGCAGACCCAGGCCTTGCTGTGGCGCGCGTACTCCTTCAGGTCGCCGACGTTGTCGAGGCGGAACGGGTCCTCGTGCCAGTAGGTGTCGAACTCCTCCAGGCGCCGCGCCAGCTTGCAGGCCATCGGCAGGCTCCACAGCGAGTGGAACTCGACCATGATGTCCATCTTCGAGCCGACCGCCTTGCGGATCTTCCTGAACGGCTCGAGCGCGACGTCGAGCTCCTTCGGCGAGATGTCCCAGCCGTGGGTGCGCTCGGCGGCGATGTCGAAGGGCCAGATCTTCATGCCGGTGATGCCCTGCTCGAGGAGCGAGACCGCCACCTCGTCGGCCCGGTACAGGAAGCCCTCGAGGTCCTCGTACGGTCCGCCGGTCTCGCCGACGTGCCAGTTGGCCACCGCCTGCGAGCGCGCGTCGCGGATGTACTTGTAGCCCGCGCAGGTGTTGTAGACGCGGATCGAGTCGCGCGAGCGGCCGCCGAGCGCGTCGGCGACCGGCAGGCCGGTGGTCTTGCCGAACAGGTCCCACAGCGCGATGTCGACCGCCGAGTTGCCGCGGGTCTCGGCGCCGG
>RPRK01000013.1 GCA_003818495.1 Burkholderiales bacterium | reverse complement strand
GGTCGATCCCCGTTGACGGTTCGTCGGCCCCCGGGCGCGCTCGCACGGACCCTCCGATAGCGTCGACCGGACCCGGCGTGCCCGAGGTCGCCGTTGGCGATCCGCAGTCGGGCGGCATGCGGGACACGGACGGATCGGTCCGAAGGAACAGGCGGCACGGTGGCGAACGGCGCGAACAGGCTGGGCAGGGCAGGGGGGGCGTTCGACCCCGGACGGGACGGGCCGGAACGGCTCGCGCTCGTGACCTGGTTCGTCTATGTCGGGCTGCTGGTGGTGGTGGCGGCGACGCTGGCCGCGGCGTTTGCGAGAAGCGCGCCCGATCATGATTCGATCCAGGCCATCGGCGCCGCCCGCAGTCTGGCGGCCGGTACCGGCTACGCGTCCCCGATTCCGTACTACGAGCTCCAGCACGCGGCGGCGCCGACGCTGCCGGTGCCGCAGACGATCTTCCCGCCCGGCGGCGCGGTCGCGTTGGGGGCAGCCATCGCTGCGGGCGTCGCGCCCGCGATCGCGCCGATGGTGGCCGCGCTGCTGGCGCTGCTGGTATCGGTGGAGACCCTGCGCAGGCTGCTGCGGGCGGCCGGCTGTCCGGCGACGGTCGCGGCGGCGGCCGCGCTCGCCTGGCTCGCGCATCCGCGCATCTGGGAGCTCGTCCGCGGCGGCAGCACGGAGGCCGCCTACGTCGCCTGCTGCCTGCTCGCGACGCTGGGTGTCGTCCGCGCGATGGAGGCGCGCCGTCCGGTGCCCTGGCTGCTGGCGGCCGGCGTGGCTGGCGCGGCCGCCGTCATGGTCCGGTACATCGGCGCGGTCCAGGTGGCCGCCCTGGCGATGGTCGTCGCGCTCGCATTCCGGCGCGACGGCTTCGTGCGCATGCTGGAGCGGGTGACCGCGTTCGCGCTGCTGCCGGCCCTGGCGACGGTCGCGCTGCTGGCGCGCAATCGGCTGCTCTCGGGGCGGCTGACCGGCGGGCAGTTCGAGCATCCGGATGCGCCCGGATGGATCGGCGCGCTCGCGGCGACGCGCGAGGCGATGCGGATGGCCATGGCGCTGCCGTCGGTGCCGTGGGCCGGTGGCGCGGTGGTCGTCGCGATGATCGCCTCGCTGCTCGCTGCGACGCTCTGGGCCCTCCGGATCGCCGTCGCACCGGATCCGGGACGCGATCCGGACGGGGGTGCGCGACGGGGCGCCGCCCGGGTGGTCCTCGCATGCATGGCCGGCGTTGCCGCGCAGGGTGCATTCCTGCTCTGGAACACCGCGACCGTCGCAGAGTGGTTCGCTTCGTGGCGCTATCTGCTGCCGCTGGTGCCGCTGAGCATCGTCGCGCTCGTGTCCGCCGCCGCCGGCGGCGGGCGCGGCACGGCCCTCGCCCGGTTGCAGGGCGCGGCGCTCGCGGCGGTGACGCTGCTCGCGATCGGCCTCGCGGTGCGCGAGCACGGCATCACGACACCGCTCGCGAAGACGCGCGTCGAGATCGGCCGCGCGCTCGACCTGCGGTGCGGCGACGGGTCCGTGCGCGACCGGATCGAGCGCCAGCGTGTCGCCGGCACGCCGATCCTGTCGACGGAGGAGCACTTCGTCCACCTCGAGACCGGCGCCCACGTGATCGGCACGACCTCGCGCTTCTACACCCGCCGCACCTGGACACCCGAGGCGGTCGCGGCGCTGATGGCCTCGTTCGGTGCGCGCGAGGTCATCGTGCTGCGCGAGATGCTGCCGCGCCGGGCTCCGGCCTTCGTCGGCAGTCCGTTCCACGAGGCCCTGGTTGCGGGCCGGGTGCCGGCCGGCTTCGAGCTGGTCTGCGAGGCGGCCGGCGTCACTGTGCTGCGGGCGCCCGCGCCGGCGCGCTGACCGGGGCATCCGGGGGATCCGGGGAATCCGGGGCATCCGGGGCATCCGGGGCCTCGGGGGCCTCGGGGGCCTTGGGGCCTCGGGGGCCGCGTCAGCCGGGCGCCGACCGTGGCGCCGAGCCGACCGGTCCGGGCCGCCGATCGCCGCCGTCCGGCCGCTCGGGTCCGGCAGGGCGCACCCTTCCGGGCGAGCGCGTACGGTTCGGGAACATGGCCCTTCAAGCGACCTTCATCCGGACCCCGGCCCGACTGCCGTGGCGGCGTCTGGGCGGCACCGCGCTCGCGCTGGCCGCGGCGATGCTGGCGTTCGCCGACACCTGGGCGTCCATGGCCCGACAGTGGACGCTGTCGCCCGCCTACGCGCACGGCTTCGCGATCGGCCCGATCTCGGCGGCGCTCGCCTGGCGGATGCGTGCCGACATCGCGGCGCTGCCCGACGGTGCCGACGCGCGGGGGGCCGCCGCGTTCGTCGCGGCCTGCGCCACGTGGCTGCTCGGACGGCTCGCGGGCCTCGAACTCGTCTGCGATCTGGCAGCGGTGGCGATGCTGCCCGCGCTCGTCGGGTGGCGACACGGCCCGGCGATCACCCGCGCGCTCGCCTTTCCGCTCGGATTCCTGGTCTTCATGGTTCCGGCCGGTGACGGCCTGGTCCCGACCCTCACCGCATGGACCGCGGACGCCACCGTCGCGGCGCTGCGTCTGATCGGCGTGCCCGTCGTGCAGCAGGGCACCCTGCTCGAGCTGCCGACCGGACGCTGGTCGGTCGTCGAGGCCTGCAGCGGGCTGCACTACGTGATCGTCGCGCTGATGCTCGCCGTGCTGTTCGGCCACCTGTATCTCGCCTCGCTCGCCCGGCGGGCGATGTTCGTCGCCACCCTGCTCGGGCTCGCCCTGGCGGCCAACTGGCTGCGGGCGTTCCTGACCGTGTATGCCGGCCACCTGACGCAGATGCGCTGGGGCACCGGGGACGAGCACCTGCTGCTGGGATGGGGGCTGTTCGGTGCGGTCATGCTCGGTGCGTTCGGCCTTGCCAGGCGGTTCGCCGACGCGCCGGCCGCTTCGCCGGCAGCGACGGGGACGCTGCCGGCGGGCGCGGAACCGGTCGACCGGTCCGCCGATCGATCCGCTCACCGGTCCGGCAGGCGTGCGGCGCCGGGGCGCCGGACAACAGCCGGGCCGGTGCTGGCCGCCGCGCTCGTGATGACGCTCGCCGCAGGCACGGCGCGCCACCTCTCCGAGGGTGTGCGCGATGGCGCACCACGCGAAGGCTTCGCGCGGGCGGCTGCGGGGGCGCTGGGCACGTTCGAGCCGGTCGCGGCGGCTGCGGTGCCGGCCTACGGCGGCAGTCGCGAATCGCTGCGCGGCCGCTTCGACGACGGCGTCGAGTTCTCGATCGCCTACTGGGCCGACCAGTCCGGCGGCAACGAGATGGTCTCGCACGGCAACCGCCTCGTGCCGGAGCGTGCAGGCATCGTCGCGCTGGCCGAGACCGCGGTCCACCTGCCGGCCTCCGAGGGCCGGCCGCGGCTCGATGTCCGCGAGACGATGCTCCAGGCCGCCGGTCGACCGGTCCGAAGCTGGTGGTGGTTCGTCGCCGACGGCGTGCCGGTGGCGTCACCGCTGGGCGCGAAGCTCGCGACGCTGCGCGGCACGCTCTCCGGGCGGGGCGACCATGCCGCCCTCGCATGGCTCGCGGTGCCCGCCAGCGACGATCCGGCCCGCGACCGGGCCGCGCTCGCGGCGCGCGCGCGTGCCGTGCAGGCCTTCCTCGGCGGCTTCACCGGGGCCGCGTCGTCCCCGCCGGAGGCCGCGCGATGATCGGCGCGCTGAAGGTCTTCATCCTGCCGCTGGCCATCTGGCTGACGATGCTGTCGACCGTGCTGCTGGGCATCCTGTGGCGGGCCGAGCTGCCGGTCATGCTCTACGCGGTGCTCGCGCCGCTGCCGACGCTCTGGTACCCCACGCACGACTTCGTGTTCGGCAAGGACACGATGGACCTGCTGATCGCCTCGGCGATGCTCGGCGTGGTGGTCAACAAGGGCGGCTTCCAGCGCACGCCGCATCTCGGCTGGATCGTCGCGATCTCGGTCTACACCTATGCGGCGCTCTGGAACACCACGCTGCGTTTCGGTCTCGATTCGCCGTTCACCCGCAGCAATCCGTACCTCGCGGACTGGAAGAACTACGTCCTGATGCTGCTGGTCTACGTCGCGGCGTTCAACGCCGTCCGGACCGAGCAGCACGTGCGCTGGCTCGTGAACCTGTCCGTCGGGGCGCTGCTGTTCATGGTCCAGCGCGAGCTGACCGGCTTCGTCGCCGGTTCGGCCTTCTCCTACGGCAGTCGGGCGAACGGCCCGTTCTGGGTGGTCGGGATGAATGCCAACCACTTCGGGGCCTTCGTCGCGCACATCGGGGTGTTCGCGCTCGGCCTCGGCCTGCTCGACAAGCATCCGGTGCGACGCTGGGTGTACCTCGGCGCGTTCGCCGGCAGTCTCTATCCGCTGCTGTTCTCGTATTCCCGCGGCGCCTACCTCGCCGTGCTGGCGGCGCTGTGCGTGTTCGGCGTGATGCGACACCGCTGGCTGCTCGGCCTGGTGGCGGTGCTGGCGGTGCTGTGGCAGGTCGTGCTCCCCGACTCGGTCGTCGACCGGATCACGATGACCGAAGGCGAGGACGGCGAGCTCGAGGCGTCGGCCGCCGGTCGCGTCGAGGTCTGGGAGCATGCGCGGACGCTGTTCCTGCAGTCACCGATCTTCGGCATCGGTCTGAACGGCTTCATGACCGCGCGCGCCGGCGAGACCCTGACCGATCCGCACAACTTCTACCTGAAGGTCGCGGCCGAGCAGGGGGTGGTCGGCCTGCTGCTGCTGTTCGGCATGCTGCTGGCCTTCCTGCATTCGGCCTGGCGGCTGCAGCGCGACGCCCGCACGCCGTTCGCCGCCGGGCTGGGCTATGGCGGGATGGGGTGCATCATCGCGGTCATGGTGACCAATGCGTTCGGCGACCGGTTCTCCCAGCTCGCGCTCGGCTCGACCTTCTTCCTGCTGCTGGGCGCGATCGAGCGGATGCGCCTGCTGCAGGCCGAGGCGCCCGAGAGCACGGACCCCGTGCCTGGCGCCGCCGGGGCCGCGCGCACGCGTTCCGGTCCGCCATCCGGTGCCGTCGGACGCGACGGCCGGCCGCCGCGTGCCCGGCGCGATCGCAACGGCCGCCTGATCGCGCCCGGCGAGGCGACCTCGAGATGACGCGTCCGATGCGACTGCTGCTGCTGACCGACACCGCCGTGCTCGCCCCGGGCGGCAGCGAGCGGTTCACCCGCAACCTGGTCTGCCAGCTGCCGCCCGACCGCTGGGCGATCGACGTGCTCCAGCTGATTCCCGAACCCGCTCCCGAGCGGCGTGTGGTGGCCTCGCTCGACGCGCCGCACGTGCGGCTCGTGCACTGGCCGGTCGGGGCCATCTACGGTCCCCAGGGCCTGGCCGCGTTCGCGCGCCTGTGCGCACGCGTCGCCGCGGGCGGCTACGACGTCATCCAGTCGCAGCACGAGAAGGCGGACCTGATGAACGCACTGCTGCCGCGCCTCGTCGGCGGCCCGGTCCGGATCTCGAGCCGGCGCGACATGGGCTTCCAGAAGACCGATCGCCTGCGGCAGGCGTTCCGCCGACTCAATGGCCGCTACGATCGGATCGTGGCGCCCTCGCGCGCGATCCTCGACGGTCTCGTGACCGACGAGGCTGCCGCGCCGGAGCGGCTGGTGGAGATCCCCAACGGGGTCGACACCGCCCGATTCCGGGTGCCGGACGCGGCCACCCGCGACGCGGCACGGGCCCGCGAAGGACTGTCGCCCGATGCCTTCGTCGTGCTGTGCGTCGCGAGCCTGAGTCCGATCAAGCGTCACGAGGACCTGATCGCGGGCTTCGCGACGCTGCACGCGGCACAGCCGAACGCCCGGCTGCTGCTCGCCGGCGACGGTCCGCTCGCCGATGCCCTGGCCGCGCAGGCGACGGCGCTGGGCCTCGGCGACGCGGTGCGCTTTCTCGGCGTGCGCGACGACGTGGGCGGCCTGCTGTCCGCCGCGGACGTGTTCGTGCTGGCGTCCGACTCCGAGGGCATGTCGAACGCGATCCTCGAGGCGCAGGCCTGCGGGCTGCCGGTCGTCGCGACGCGCGTCGGCGGCAATCCGCAGCTGGTCGCGGAGGGGGCGGAAGGCTTCCTGGTGCCCGCCCGCGACCCCGCCGGGCTGGCCAGGGCGCTCGCCGCGTGCGGCGACCCGGCCTGGCGGCAGTCGGCCGGCCGGCGCGCCCGCGCGCGCATCGAGCGCGAGCATTCGATCCCGGCGATGGCCGCCCGCTACGACGAGCTCTACCGTTCGCTGCTCGAGGCGCCCGCGGTGCTCGAGGGCGCATTGCGGGACTGACCCGGGGACCGACTCAGGTCCAGCCGCGCAGCCGGTAGGCGAGGGTCGCCAGCCATTCGCGCAGCAGCGGATAGGTCCGGCCGGTGCTCGCGGAGTGCGGCAGCAGCGTCGGGAGGTTGACGCCGAGTCCGGGGATCTGCATCCAGTCGGAGGGGCAGGGCGTCACCGCCAGCCCCTGCTTCGCCGCGACCGCGCGGGCGCGGTTCATGTGCAGCGCGCCGGTCACCAGCAGCGCCGGACCGGGGTGCGCCCGGATCGCCCCGGCGGCGGCGGCGATGTCGTCGCGCGTGTTCTGCGAGCCGCCTGCCAGCCGCAGCGCGTCGGCCGGGACGCCGAGCTCGAGCGCGAACGCGGCCATCGTGCCGGCGAGCGAGTCGGTCGCGCCCGTGCCGGGTCCGCCCGCGAGCACCAGCGTGCCGCCATGGACGCGCCACATCGCCACCGCGTGCCGCACCCGCTTCCAGCCCTCGAAGTCCAGGCGCGCCCGCGGCGTGCCGTCCGGGTTCCAGAGCTCTCCGGAGCCCAGCACGACGAAGAGCGGTGGCGTCGGACCCGCCTCGACCCGGCACGCGGCGGCATCGCGCGGCCCCTCGGTCGCGATCAGCGCTCGGTTGACGAACTGGGGCGATGCGGCGAGCCACACCCAGGCCGTCAGGACGGCCAGGACGATCCGCCCGCGCCGCAGCCACGTCGGGGCGCCCGCACGCCATGCCAGCCCGCAGGCGAGCGCCGCCGCGAGCGCCGCATGCGCCGCGTTGGGCGCGATCGCATCGGCGATGCCGGCGAAGAAGATCACGGGCCGGGGGCGGGGCCGCCCGGGGAGGGCGCGGGCGACGGGGCGTCCAACGGCTCCAGCGGCGACATGCGGACCGCGGCGCTCACCACCCGGTGTCGCGGCGGGACGTCCTTCACCACGGTGGTGTTGGCGCCGATCACCGACCCGTTCCCGACGCTGATGTCGCCGACGACCACCGCGCCGGTGCCGATGTAGACGTCGTCGCCGACCCGCGGCGGGAACGTCGAGCGGCCCGCGCCCTTGTAGCCCACGGTGACGCCCTGCGCGATCGAGCAGCGCCGTCCGATGGTGCAGCTCAGGTAGATCCCGCCGTAGTGGCCGATGTGCAGGCCCGGCCCGATCCGCGACGTCGAGGTCATGTAGATGCCGAGGCCGAGTTCGCTGAAGATCCGCAGCACGTGATAGACGAGCTTCGGCGGCAGCGACAGCCAGCGCGGGCGGATGCGCCCGCACAGCCGGCCGTACCGGTAGATCGCGGTCGCGATGAAGCCGTACTCGGTCATCGCGTCGAGCGTGGCGCGCACGCCGTGCGGGCCCGGCCCGGGCGGCAGGTAGCGACCGAGGTCCTCGCGCAGCTCGGACCAGAAACGCTCGGGCGGCTCGGGCGGCGCAGCGGGCGATGTCGCCGCGCCGGACGCGCCGGTCGCGGTGGACGCGGCGTCCTCGTGGACGGGTTGGGTGCGCATCATGGGGGTCCTCAACGGGCCTGCATCTCGACGGCGCCGCGATCGGTGCCCGCGCCGGCGGGGCGGGGCGCGCCGAAGGCATCGACCGCGGACACCGGGCCGCCCACCGGCGCGCCGCTGTCGCGCGCCGGGCTGCCGGGGCGCAGCCGCGCGTCGAAGGCGCCGGCCTGGGTGCTCTGGAGCATCGGATCGACGCCGCAGCGGCTCGTGCCGCCCGGGCAGGCCGGACCGCGGCGGCTGTTGACCAGCAGGTAGTCGGTCTGCAGCACGATGCCGCCTTCGGCGTAGTACCAGCAGCTGGTGTCCGACGGACGCAGCGCGAACGGACCTCCCGCCAGGATGCTGTTGCGCGCGACGACGCGGCTCGACGGGGCGCCGCCGGCCACCACCAGGCAGTTGCCCTCGCCGTAGATCGTGCTGCTGGTGAGCGTGGCGACCTGCCCGGGGTCGACCGTCAACGAGACCGCGTCGCCCATCGCCCGGCAGTCGTCGACGTTGTGCGTGAAGGGCTTGCCGCGAAAGAACGCGCAGTGCCCGGCCACGATCGCGTTGCGGATGGTCGTCGGGCCGCGGGCCTTGAGCTGGTTGCCGGCGTTGCCCTCGGCGAGCACGCGGTCGAGCGTCAGCCGGCCGTCGCCGACCAGGTAGAGCAGGTCGAGGCCATCCGAGGTGTTGTGGCGAAAGACCGAGTCCTCGATGATCCAGTGGCCGCCGGTCTTGGCCGTGCCGACCCCGTCGCCGTAGCCGCCCGCGGACTGGCCCCAGCAGCCGGTCGGCTGACGCCCCGGCCAGGTCTCGCCGCAGCCGTTCCACTCGACCACCCAGCGCGAGAAGCGCATCGTGCCCGCGTTGGAACTGCCGCCCTCGCCGATGTCGCCGTCCCAGCCGACCCAGCCGTTGGCCGCGATCCGTACGCCGACGACTTCCCAATCGGTGAGGCGCCCGGCGCGCACGCCGCCGCTGGCCATTCCGTGGATGTCGAGGTCGGCGAGCCGCACGTTGCGCGAGTCGCTGGCGATCAGGCCGTTGGCGGCCCAGGGGCCGAACGGCGGGCGGTCGCGCTGGCAGCGGATCGACCCGGAGTGGAATTCGACGCACTCGGAGCGGTCGGTGATCTCGAGGCAGGCGATCTCGACGTTGCTCGAGCCGGTCAGGTTGATGACGGTTCGGGCCCGCTCGGTGCCCCAGAGCTGGGGCCGTGTGGTGCAGCCGCTCGCATGGGCGGCGCCGAGGATGCGGGTCGGGCGGGTGCGGTCGGGCCCCGACGGCACCGGCGGCATGTAGCAGTCCCACGCGTACTCCGGCGCGCACCCGACCGCGCCCGGTGCGCCCACGCCCATCATGTACTCGCCGTCGCCGATCACCAGCCGGTCGCCGCCGGCGATCCGCGCCGGCCCGCCGGGAGGCAGCGCATGGAACGGATGCGACCAGGCGCAGGCGCGGCCCGACGCGCCCGCGGCCGGCGCGTCGGTGCGGCCGTCGCAGCGGCTGGGCGAGCCGCCGTCGGCGCGCACGTACCAGGTGGTGCCGACGCCGGCGGCACCGGGCTGGGCGGGGCCGGGCTGCGCGACCGAGCAGCCGACGCCGAGCGCGAGCGTGGCCGCCGCGGCGAAGCGCGCGAACAGGGCGGGCAAGGCGGGCAGGCCGGCCCGGGGCGTGCGGGCGGGACGTCGCGGGCGGGAGGCGTTCACGCGGGTCATGGGTCGGTCCTTCAGCGGAGGGGCGCCGCGGCGGCGCGCGGCGCATCGGCGCCCGAGCGCGGCGGGGCGCGGTAGACGCGGTCGAGGTCGCGGGCGATGACCCGCCAGTCGTAGCGGCGCTCGACGAGGGCGCGGCCCTCGGCGCCCAGCCGGGCGGCCAGTTCGGGATCGGCGAGCACGCGGGCGGTCTCGCGGGCGAGCGATTCGGGGTCGTCGGCGATCAGGATCGACCGGCCGGGCTCGACATCCAGCCCTTCGCAGCCGATGCGCGTCGAGACGACGGCGCGGCCCATCGACAGGGCGTCCAGGATCTTCAGCCGGGTGCCGCCGCCGATGCGCAGGGGCACGACGAAGACCGAGGCGCGCGAGACGATCGGCCGGATGTCGTCGACCCCGCCGGTGAGCTCGACCCTCGGGTCGGCGGCGATCGCCCGGGTCGCCGCGGTGTCCGGCTGGCGACCGACCACGGTCAGGCGTGCCTGCGGCACGGCCTCGGCGATCCGCGGCAGCGTGGTGTCGACGAACCAGCGGATCGCATCGAGGTTCGGGAACCAGGTGAAGCCGCCGACGAAGGCCATCCGGCCGGGCTCCGGAACGACATCGGGGTCGGCGCGGAAGTACCCGGTGTCCACCCCGTTGGGGACCGTGGTGACGCGGATCGCCGGGTCCATCGCGCGCAGCAGCGCGGCGTCGGGCTCCGAGACCGCGACCACCTCGTCGGCGGCGGCGCAGGCGCGGGCCTCGTAACGGGCGAGCTTGCCGGTCTGGTACCGGAGATAGGCGCGCTGCAGCGGACGGGTCTCGGTGTCGGCGCGACGCGCCAGCAGCGCCGACTCGACGTTGTGCTCGGTGAGCACGCGCGTGGCGTGCGGGAACATCGGCAGGTACTCGGCGAGGTGCAGCATGTCCAGGTGCACCGCGTCGAAGGTGTGCCGCTCGAGCAGCCGGGCGAGCCGCCGGCGCATGCCCGCGGTCCGGTACTTGATGACCTGCAGCGGCACCGCCCCGAAGGGCTCCAGGCAGGCGTCGGCCGCGAGCCGCAGGCGCGGATGGTCGAGGTACAGCGGTTCGGCCTCGACGGTGGCGCAGAACGCGCGCATCGCACCGAGTCCGTCGACATCCTCCTGCGTCTGCACGAAGGACACCAGATGGACCTCGTGATGCAGGGCCAGCTGGCGCAGCAGGTTGTAGGTGCGCAGCGCCCTGCCTTCGTTCAGCGGGTACGGGCTCTTGGTGGTGACGGCGAGGATCTTCATGCGCCGGGGCTCGCCAGAGGACGGGCGGGCACCGAGGCGGGCCCCCGCAGGCCGCGATAGACGTCGGCATAGGCGCGCGCGAGCCCGCCGGCCCCGTAGCGCTCCAGCACCCGCGATCGCAGCGCGTCCGCGGCACCCGGCCGCGGTGCGAACGCGACGAGCGCCTCGGCGAAGGCGCCGACGTCGCCCGGCGGCAGCGGCGCTTGCGCCACCCCCGCGATCACCTCGGGCACCCGCCCGACCGCGGTCGCGATCGGCGGCACCCCGCAGGCCATCGCCTCGAGCAGCGCCATCGGCAGTCCCTCGGACAGCGAGGGCAGCACGAAGGCGTCGAGGGCCGGATAGACGCGCTCGAGATCGTCGCGCACGCCGAGCAGCCGGACCGAGTCGCCCAGGTCGAGTGCGGCGATCCGCGACTCGAGCTCGGCGCGCATCGGACCGTCGCCGGCGATCACCATCAGGGTGGCGGGGCCGAGCCGTGCCCGCGCGGCGGCGAAGGCCTCGACCAGGCCGATCGGGAACTTGGGCGCGGCCAGCCGCATCGCCGTGCCGAAGACGCGCGCATCGGCCGGCAGGCCCAGCGCGGCTCGGGCGGCGGCGGCATCGCCGGGCCGATATCGGACCGTGTCCACGCCGTTCGGCACGGTGACCGTGCGCGCCGGGTCGATCCGTCGCCGGAGCAGGCCCTCGCGCATCGCGTCCGAGACGATGCACACCCGGTCGGCACCGCGCACCAGCGCCAGTTCGATCCAGTTGTAGAACCGGACCGACGGGGTGTCCGCGAAATGGCCGTGCAGCGTCGCCACCAGCGGACGCCGGGGGCGGTTGGCCAGCCGTGCGTGGAACACGCTCTTGTAGTCGTGGACGTGGATCGCATCGACCTCGAGCGCATCGGCCAGCTCGCGGATCGCGCCCACCGTGCCCGGATCGAAGCGGCCCCGGCACGGCACGAGGCGACTGTCGACGCCGAGCGCGAGCGCCCGCTCGTGCAGCGCCAGCGACGGCTGGTACGGATTGCGCAGACAGCCCAGCACCACGTCGACGCCCAGCGCCGGCAGCTCGGGCAGCAGCGTCAGCAGCACCTGCTCGGCGCCGTAGAGGCCGGCGCTCGAACGCAGGTGCAGCACCCGCAGGCGCCGTTCGGCCCGCTGTGCGCTCAGCGCCATACGTGCACCTGACGGTTGCGCAGCCACTCGCGGAACCCGAGCACCACGAACCAGTTGAGCGCGACGAACGCGGTGCCGATGCGCACCGGCAGCGCCCGGGCCGCCGCCGGCCACGCACGGCCGAGCAGGGGCGTCGCATACAGCGCGAGCTGCGCGATCAGCGCCGCTCCGAACAGCGGGTGCACGGGCGCGAGCACCGCGCTGGAGACGAGCGTCCCGGCCAGTGCCAGCGGCGCGACCAGACGGCTGATCTTGTGCGACAGGTATTGCACGAAGACGGGATTGCGGCGCGGATCGAGCAGCCACGGGTGCGCGGCGACCAGCCCGAAGTTGCCGGCCAGCGTCCGGATCTTTCGGACCCGCTCGCGGGCCGGTTCGTTCGCGGGCCGGTCGTAGGCGATCGCGCGGTCCTCGAACACGACCCGCCAGCCCGCGCGAACCGCATTCATCGGGATCAGCACGTCGTCCAGCACGGTGTCCTCGGGAATCGGCGTCCAGGCCTCGCGGCGCAGCGCGTAGAGCGCACCGGTGACGCCGACCACGGATCCGATCGCGCCTTCCATCTTGCGGATCGCCTTCTCGTAGCGCCAGTAGGCGTCGACGCCCTGACCGAAGCCGCTCGCGCCGTCGAGCACGAACATCAGCTCGCCGCTGGCCGCGCCGACCGCCGGATCCGCGAAGTTGGAGACCAGGTGGCGCACGGCGTCCGGATGCAGCGCCTGCCGCGCGTCGGTCAGCACGACGATCGGCTCGCCGCTGGCGGCCAGGGCATCGTTGACGCAGGCGGCCTTGCCTCGGCGCTGTCCGAAATGGAGCCAGCGGACGCGCGGATCGCCGAACGCGGCGACCGCGTCCGCGGTGGCGTCGGTCGAGCCGTCGGAGACGACCAGGATCCGCAGCCGCTCGGCCGGGTAGCGCTGCGCGGCGCACGACTCGAGCTTGGCGCGGATGCCCGCCGACTCGTTGTGCACGACGACCACGATCACGACTTCGGGCTCGATCGCGGCCTGCGCCACGCGTCGGCCGGGTCCGCGGGCACGCGACCAGACCCACAGCGCGGCCGGGTAGCCGACGAAGGTCCAGACGACCCAGGCGGCGCTGACGGCGAAGACCCAGGCGGCGAGCGTCGTCATGCCCGTCTCCCGAGCGCGGCGGTGCGCAGCCGTTCGTAGGTGCCGTTGCCCAGCAGGCGCTTCATCGCGTCCAGCGCGCCGCCGCGCAGGCGGGCACGCGCGATCAGCAGCGGGTCGGCCTGCGCCCAGCGGCGCACGCGCTCCAGGTCGCTGGAGGCCAGGACCGCCAGTCGCGGGATGGCCGCGTCGCCCCGTCCGGGTGTCCAGGTGCCCGAGCGCGACGTGCACAGGGCACGGTAGCCGGCGGCCTCGGCGAGACGGTCCAGCGCCGGGTGCATCCGGCCTCCGGGCGGCGCGAACAGCGTCACCGGTGCGCCGAGCGCATCCTCGATCGCGGCCTTCGAGCGGCCCAGGGTGTCGGCGACGCCGTCCTCGGTCATCCCGTCGAGATAGTCGTGCGTGTGCCCGTGCGACTGGATCGACAGCCCGGCCGCAGACATCGCCCGCAGCTCCGCCCAGGAGAGCCGATGGCGGTGCCCGACCAGCGCCGGGTTGACGAAGAAGTCCGCACCCGCACCGCGGGCGATCAGGCGTTCGGCGGCGGCGGCGTTGCTCGCGTGGCCGTCGTCGAAGGTGATCGCGACCGCCGGGCCGCGCGGGCCGCCCTCGGCGGCCTCGGCGAGCAGGTCGCGCACGCTGCGCGGCGCACGGCCGAGCGCGGCGAAGGCGTCGAGCTGCGCCTCGAAGGCGGTGGGCGAGACGGTGTAGTGCGCATCCGCGTCGCTGTCCGCGCCCGCAGGCTCGATCGCGTGATACATCAGCACGGCGACCGGTCCGGCGAAGGCGCGCGCTCGCGGCGGCGCGGAAGGCGAGGCACGAACGGTCATCGCAGCGACACCCTCGCGCGGGCGATCCCGGCCAGCGCCAGTTCACGGGCCCGCGGGTCGAAGACCAGCTCGAACGCCCCGTAGACCGCGGCGCCCACCCCGATCTGCAGGATCAGCGTGGCCACGGCACCGCCGGCGTCGAGCCGTACGATCGTGGCGTACATCAGCGTGGCACCGGCGGCATGGACCGCGAGCGCGCGCCAGGGCAGCGTCACGCGCAGCGTCGAGGTGCCGAGCCGCATCACGACCACCGCGAGCACGCCCATCGACACCACCGAGCCGACGGCCGCACCGAGGATGCCGAGTGCCGGCAGCAGCAGTGCCACGAGCCCGAGGTTCAGCACGCCGGCGATCGCCACCGCGACCATCAGCGCTCGGGTGCGCTTGCGCAGCATGATCCCGGCGCTCGCGACGACGATCCAGCTCTCGATCGCCATGCCGGCGAGCACCCAGCCGGCGATGTCCGCACCGGCCGCGTAGCGCTCCGAGGCGAGCAGCGGCAGTCCGATCGGCGCGATCGCGGCGGTGCCTGCCACCAGCGGGAACGCGAGCATCGCGTACAGCCCGGTGAAGCGCGCGAGCAGGGCTTCGGTGGCGGCCGCGCCCGACTCCTCCCAGGTCCGCGTGTAGGCCGGCACGATGGTCTGGGTGAGCGACAGCAGGACCGCGACCCGGCCGTAGTCGCACAGGTTCCAGACCGCGCCGTACAGCCCCAGCGGTTCGCTGCCGAGCAGGTGCTGGATCAGGTAGCGGTCGCCCAGGACGAGCAGCACGTTCGCCGCCTCGTAGCCCACGAGCGGCAGCCCGAAGACGACCATCGAGCGCAGCAGGTCCGGGGACACGGCGCGCGGCGAGAACGGCATCCGGCGGTGCATCCATGCGGCGAGCGCGACGATCGCGAGCCCCTCCGCGGCGAGCGTCGCACCGAAGAAGCCGACCACGCTCGCCGACACGCCGAGCAGCACGCCCACGGTGAGCAGCAGCGCGAGGTAGCGGCGCGCGACGTTGAAGATCGACACCACGCCGCTGCGCTCCTGGGCGCGCAGCGGATTGACCAGTGCGCTCTCGACGGTGCGCACGACGACGAGTCCGGCCACCAGCGCCAGCAGCAGGCCGTGGGGCAGGTCGGCCAGCCAGCTCTCCGGCAGCGCGGAGATGAGTCCCGCGGCGAGCAGCGCGGCCACGAGCCCGCTGCCGAGCATCCCGAACAGCACCGTGGAGCGCCAGGTGATCGCGTCCACGCCGAGCCGGCCGGCCACCATTTCCGCATACGAGCGCAGGCTCGCGTGCTGCACGCCGAGCTTGGACAGTCCGACCCACAGGGTCAGCAGTGTCCCGACCAGGGTCAGCTGACCGTATTCCGCGACGCTGAGCGAGCGGGTGACGATCGGGAACGTGACGAGGCCGGCGACCGTGACCAGCACGCTCGCCGCACCGTAGTTCAGGGAATGGCGGAGGAGCCCGGCGAGCATCGCGGCTCAGGCCGGGCGCGGGCCGCGGCACGGCGCCCGCCCGCGGGCCGCGACCCGCGGCGCGCGCGTCGGCGTCGCGGTCACGTCAGAACCTGTACTCGCCGGCCACCGAGACCGCGTTCTCGTCGTACGACGTCGCATTGCCGGTGATCGCGCGCTGGCGCGTGTTGCGCAGGCTGCCGAGCACCGCGGCCTGCCGGGTGAGCTGATACCGCAGTCCGAGCGTCACGCCGGTCAGCCGGGCCTCGGTCGCGGTCACGTCCGAGCTCGACTGCTGGTAGGCGGCGGTGACGATCGCGGTCGTGCGCGCGTCGAGCCGGTAGTCGTAGCGGCCCTGAACGCCCCAGGTGTCGAGGTCGGTCTCCGAATCGAAGCCCGGGACACGCAGCGCCGGGCGCTGGTTCGTCAGGTAGGCGGTCAGCAGCACGCTGCTGCGGGTCGCGGCGAGCTGCAGCGAGGCGATCAGCGATTCCGCCTGCACGATCGGACTCTGCGTGGAGCCGCTGGCCAGCGGCGTGCCGACCGTCGTCGCCGGGTCGCGCGCCGTCGGTCCGCCGGTGGCGAGCGAATCGGTCTGCGGGTTCGAGGCGGCATTGGCGGCCACCGCGGCCGCACTGGTCGACGGGGTCGCGAAGAGGCGCGTCGGGTCGAAGTACAGCAGTCCGGCCTGGTTGCCGTCCCGGATGCCGCGGTCGTAGCTCAGCCCCAGGCGCACACGCCCGGCCTGGTGGGCAGCGCCGGCCGACAGGATGTTGGAGTAGTACGTGCTCGTCCAGCGGGCGGCGAGCTGCGTGCGCGGGTCCGGCCGCCAGTCCACGGCGGCGCTCGGTCCGACGCCGCTGCGACGCCCCTCCGAGTCGGCCAGCACGCTGCTGGCCGCATAGTTCACGCCGGCGCCGAACCGCACCAGCGGCGTCGGGGTCCAGGTGCCCAGGACCTCGACCAGGCTGTTGGTGTAGTCGAAGCCGTTGTCGTACGCATAGCGGGCCGAGTCGCCGCGGGCGAGCCAGCCGATGCGCGATGCACCCGGCGACGTGCCGGCGTTGAAGCTCACGCCGTTGCCGATGTTGCTGACGAAGCCTTCGCCCGGATCGACGTAGCTGACGCGGTATCGGAGCTCGTAGTCGTTGTTGCCGGCGCGTCCGACGACGTACGGGGAGAGGTCGTAGCGCTGATAGGTCGTGCGCGAGGTCGATCGTGCGCCCGGATCGAAGGAGGAGGCGCTGAACGGACTGCGGTTCACGTCGAAGACATAGGCCTGCGCGTTGAGCCGCAGTGCCTGGTCGGTGATGCGGAAGTCCGCGTTGGTGCGCAGGTCGTGCCGGAGCTCGTTGTCGCGACTGGTGTTGCCGCCGTACACGAGCCCGCGTGCCGCATAGAACACGGAGCCGACGGCGCGCGGCGAGTTGAGCTCGGCCTGGACGAACGGCGAGACCTCGAACATCGTCCCGTTGGTGGCCTGGCCGCGGGGCCGCAGGTCGATGTTGTCGCTGAAGGTGAACTGCGTCCAGAGTCCGGGCGTGATCGAGGTGCGGCGCTGGGTGGATGTGGCGGCCGGGGCGCCCTCGGCCGGCGCGACGCCGGTGCCGATCGGGGTCAGGCCGTCGGTGGCGACGCCGCTGGTGCGCTGGTTGCGCGCACCGTCCCAGCCGGAGCCGCCGGTGCCCGACAGCGGCGCGCTCATCTGGGCGCCCGCAGGCACCCAGGCCGCGGCGAGTGCGGCGGCCAGCGCGGCGGCCGGCAGCGCCAGGCCGGGGAAGGAGCGTTCAGTTGCTGCCATGTCCGTATCCGTAGCCGTAGCCGTAGCCGCCCGCGCGACGCTCGTCCGCCTTGTTGAGGATCACTCCGATCACCGGGCAGGCCTCGATCGTGGAGAGCGCCTCCTCGACGGCCCCCTGCGGGGTGACTCCGGCCTCCACCACCAGCGCGATCTGGCCCATCAGGCCGGCGAGCACCCGGGCCTCGGTGGTGGGCAGCAGCGGCGGCGCGTCGAAGATCACGATGCGGTCGGGATAGCGTTCGCTGATCAGGTCGAGCAGGCTGCCCATCGCGTCGCTCGCCAGCAGCTCGTTGG
This sequence comes from Burkholderiales bacterium, assembly GCA_003818495.1. GTDB lineage: Bacteria > Pseudomonadota > Gammaproteobacteria > Burkholderiales > Burkholderiaceae_E > UBA4615. The sequence goes on along the minus strand of RPRK01000013.1, from coordinate 31,605 downwards.
CGTTGTCCGACAGCGTGCCCGCCGTCATCACCGCGAGCTTGTCGATGTCGGTCTCCCGCACCGTCGCCTCGAGCGGCAGCGTCGGGTCGAGCAGCAGGTCCATGAGGCCGGGGCCCGACTGCAGGCGCAGCTCGCGCTGCAGCGAGGGGCGGGCGACGTCGGCGTCGATCAGCAGCACCTGCAGGTCACGCTCGGCGGCGATGCTCAGCGCGAGGTTCACCGCGCAGAAGCTCTTGCCCTCGTCCGGATTCGCGCTGGTCACCATCACGCGATGGCCGTTCGGGACCTGGGTGCGGCCGCGGCCCGAGGCATTGGCGATCAGCGGTCGCTTGATCACGCGGAACTCGTTCGACAGGCGCGTCGCCGGGCTGTCCGGGGTCACGTACCCGCGGGCGGCGAGCGCCTTGACGTCGAGCCGTACCCGGGGCGCGGCGCCGGCGGCGCGCGGCGTCCTCGGTGCGGCTTCGGCGCGCGGCGCACGCGGGCCGGGCTGGGTGACGGGCGCTGCGGCACGGGGCGCCGCGGCGAGGGGCGCCGGCGCGAGCGTCTCGGCCACGGGTGCCACGGCGGGCCGCAGCACCGGCGCGGGACGCGACGCGGGCGCCGGGCGCGCGATCTCCGGATCCCTCGAGCGCCGCGGCGGCGGATCGTCGAAGGCCACGGGTTCGTCGGGCGGCGCGACGACCGGGGCCGGCCGGCGCGATCGCGAGGCCGGTCGATCGGCGTAGTCGGACAGGTCGGTCACCGAGCTGCGCACGGGGGTGACGTCGTCGCCGAGGCGGGAGACCGCACGTTCGATCATGCTCATGGGGCGGGGTCCTTCGGGTTCAGCCGGCCAGACTGCGAATCATCAGCCAGGCGGCCAGCCCGACGAGCAGCAGGGTGTAGGCGCCCACCGAGGCGGAGAACGCGATCACGTCGTCGCGGCGGCGCTTCATCGCCTCGCCGTCGAGCACCATCGAGACCGCGCCCAGCACCGGAGCACCGAGTCGCGTGCGCAGCGAACGCACGTCGAAGAAGGCGGCGGTGGCCTGCGCGCGCAGCACCGCGGTCGCCAGGCCCGCGGCCAGCGACACCAGCAGCACGGCGACCAGCAGGATCGGCTTGTTCGGGCTGCTCGGCATCGGGCTGACCCGCGGCGGATCGACCACGCGCAGCTCGCTCGCGCCCGAGGCATCCATGCTCCCCGAGATCTGCGCGGATTCGCGGCGGGTGAGCAGCTGCTCGTAGCTCTTCTTGTTGACCTCGTAGTCGCGGGTCAGCTGGAGGTACTCGGCCTCGACCTTCGGCACGGTCTGGGCCGCTTCGCGGGCCACCACCAGGCGACGCTCCGACTCGGCCACGCGGGCGCGCGCCGAGGCGAGCTTCGATTCGACGTCGGCCAGCGCGACCTTCAGGTCCTGGTAGACCTTGTTCGGGATCAGCACGCTGGCGCCGTTCGCGCGCTGCCCGGTCTCGGCCTCGCGCTTGCGTTCGACGTCGCGCTGCCCCTGCAGCTCGGCGACGGTCGTGCGGGCATGGACCACGTCCGGATGCACGTCGGTGTAGCGCACGACGAGGTCGTCGAGTCGCTTGCGCGCCGCCTCGAGCCGCTGCTCGGTCTCCGTCGGGACGCGCACGCCGCCGCTGGTGCCGTCGCTGCCGACGAACGACGGTTGCTCCTCGGCGAGCTGACGGCGCAGCGCCTCCCGCGAGTTCTCGAGCTGACGCATCTCCAGTCGGGCGCTGTCGCCTTCCTTCTGGAGGTCGCCGCTGCGGGCCACGTAGTCCTGGGCCAGGTTCGGCATCACCGCGATGTTGCGGACCTTGAATTCCTTGAGCGCCGCCTCGGCCTCGAGCAGCTTCTTCTCGTAGATCGCCAACTGCTCGTCGATGAAGCGCTTGGCCTGCTCGGCATCGCGTCGCTTGTCGCCCAGATTCGACTCCACGAAGATCGACAGCAGCGACTGGACGACCTTCTGTGCGGAGTCGGTGGTGTCGCCCTTGTACGAGATCGAGTACAGGTTCTGGCCGCCCGCGGGCTTGACCTGGATCTCCTTGACGAGCATGTCGACGATCCGCTCGCGCTCCTGCGGCGATTTCGCGCGCAGGTCGAGGTCGGCCATCCGCACGACCCGCTCGACGTTCGGCCGGTTGATCAGCGTGCGGGCCATCATCTGGACCTGCTGGTCCAGGTTGGGCTGCACGGCGAGACCCTGCATGAGCGGCTTGAGGATCGACTGCGTGTCGACGTAGACACGCGCCGACGCCTCGTAGCGGTTGGGCATCAGCGTGACGATCGCGGCGCCGACCACGCCGGTGGCGACGGTCGCGGCGAGGCCCTGCCAGCGGTACCGCCAGAGGCCGGGCAGGAGCGAGGAGACAGAGGACAGGACCTGGAGCATCGTGTTCGCATCCGCCTCAGAACATGCCTTCGGGAATCATGATCACGTCGCCCGGCACCACCTCGACGTTGGCGCTGACGTCCCCGCCCTTGAGGAGGTCCTTCAGCCGCACCGAGTACTGCTTGTTGTTCTCGGCCTGACGGATCAGCACCGCGCGGTTGCCGGCGGCGAACTCGGTGATGCCGCCGACGGTGATCATCACGTCGAGCAGCGTCATGTTCTGCCGGTAGGGCAGGGCGGCCGGACGCGCGGCCTGACCGACGACGCGGATCTGCTCGGTCGCGTTGCCCACGAAGCTGGTCACGAGCACCGTCACCGACGGGTCGCGGATGTACTTGGCGAGCCGCGCCTCGATCTCGCGGGCGAGATCGGCCGGGTTCTTCCCGACCGCCTGCAGGTCCTCGATCAGCGGCGTGGTGATCTTGCCGTCCGGACGGACCGGGACCTTCGCGGACAGCTCCGGGTTGCGCCAGACGCTGATCTCGAGCTGATCGCCCGGGCCGATCTGGTACCGGTAGCCGGCACTGGCCGCCTTCTGGGGGGCCGGCGGCAGGCTACCCGACGCGCAGCCCGACAGCAGGGCCACGGACGCGACGAGCGCGAGGCTGATTTGACGCAGCGACATCCTGAAACTCCCAACGTTGCGGGCGAGCAGCGCCCTCGAACCGGCCGATTCGCCAGATCAAAGTACGCCAATCGGCGGGGGGTGCCCGCTCGTCGAGGATTGTCGGACGGTTGGGTCCGATGAGCGCGGTACTAGTTCACCGCGGCACGGCGATCGGCGTGGCGCCCGTACCACTCGTCGCCGCCACGTCGCTGACGATCCACGATCGCTCGCCCGATGCGAGCGCACGCAGATCATACGGATGACGATCGAACGGATAGAACGCGCGGATCCGCTGAACGTAAGACAGTGTTTCCGCGTAGGGCGGCACACCGCGAAAGCGGTCGACCGCGCCTTCTCCCGCGTTGTAGGCCGCGAGCGTCAGCGTCACGTCGCCGCGGTAGTAGGCGAGGAGCCAGCGCACGTAGGCCATGCCGCCCTTGATGTTCTCCATGGGGTCGAGCGGGTTCTCGACCGAGAAGCGACGGGCGGTGTCGGGGATCAGCTGCATCAGTCCCTGCGCGTTCTTCGGCGACAGCGCGGCGACGTCGAAGTTCGATTCGGCGCGCACGATCGCGAGCACCAGGCGCGGATCGAGCCGATAGGCGCGCGCCTGCTGCACCACCATCTCGACGACCCGGCGCCGCTCGACCGGGGCCGGCGTGGTGCGGAACTGCGCGGGCTGCTCGACGACGGCCGACGGAAGCGGGCCGGCCGGCGGCGCCGCGACGCGCTGGCGGGCGCGAAGCGCCTCGAGCGAGGTCACGCCCACGCGGGCCAGGCAGGGAGCGGGCACCTCGCCGGCGGTGCTGAGCGCTCGTGCCGCCCCGGTCGACCCGGCATCGCCCATGGCGGCGGCCCACTTGAACAGGGTGGCGGCGACGGCTTCGTCGGCGGTCACGCCGCGGCCCTTGAAGTAGAGCCATCCGAGGCGCTGCACCGCCACGGCGTGGCCGAGCAGGGCGGCGCGGCAGTACAGGTCGCGGGCCTTGAGCAGGTCCTGCGAGGGCGGCTCGGACTGCTCGAAATACTTGCCGAGCTCGGTGAGGCGCGCGGCATCCGAGAGCGGGGAGCGGTCCGGCGCGGCCGGCAGCGAGGCGATCGGCCGGCCCGCCGCGGGCGGGGACGCGGCGTCCGGCACCCGTGCGGACGAGAGGTCCTCGCCGGCGGCCCACGCGTTGCCGGCCGCGAGCGCCAGGCACAGCGGTGATGCGACGAGGATGCGGAGCACGCGCGGCACGCGCACGCGTGCCCGCCGCGTGCCGGGGAGGTCGAGGACCATCGTTCCGGGAAACGCTTCAGCCAGGGTGCCGCGATTGTAGGGGGACCGTCCGTCGGCGAGAAGGAACGATTCGTCGGAGTGCTCGCCCAATCGGCGCGGGCATCCGGCCCATCGCGATGGCGCCGACCGCTGTGCGCGGGGAGCGACCCCCTCAGCGCGCGGTGGTCGCCGCCGAGGCCGCGTAGGTCGCCAGCTCGGTGTCGCGGGGCATCGCCTGCAGCCCCTCGCGCAGCACTGCCGCGGCCTCGTCGGACCGGCCGGCGTCGCGCAGCGCACCGTGCAGGCGCGCGGTGAGCCAGGCGGTCCTGCGGAGCGAGACCGCGTCGCGCCAGGCGGCCGCTGCATCGGGCCACCGTCGCTCGGCGGCGGCGAGGTCGGCTTCGAGCGCCGGGCCGACCGGATTAGCGGGCGCCTGCTTGCGCAGCATCTGCGCCATCCTCACCACTTCGGCACGTCGCGTCGTGCCGAGGGTGGTCACGACGCGACCGGTGAGCCGCGTCGCGGCGTCGGCGTCGAGCTCGCCCGCGATGCGCAGCGCGGCGATCGCGCCCTCGACATCGCCCGCGACCGCGCGGACGGCGCCGAGCTGAACCTGCAGCGCCGCCGAGCGGGGGTCGAGTCGAACGCGGCGTTCGAGCACATCGAGTGCCTGCTGCGCCTGATCGGTCCTCAGCAGCGCATCGGACAGCAGTTCGAGCAGTCGGGGTTCGGCGCCGTGGCGCGTGGCGGCGGCCTGCAGCGGAACCAGGGCCTGCGCCGGGCGGTCCGCACGCAACCGGTCGGTGGCCAGCGCGAGGGCGGGCTCGAGCGCGGTCGGGTCGGCGTCGTGGGCGCGTCGCAGCAGGCCCGACGCCTCGTCGTGGCGCCCGGCCTGGGTCGCCAGCCGGGCCAGCGCGCCGAGCGCGGCGACGTTGCGCGGATCCTTCGCGAGCACCGCCTCGAAGCGTCCACGGGCCTGATCGGGCTGCCCCGCGCGCAGGTCGAGCTGCGCCAGGTTGGCGGCCGCCGCGAAGAAGGCGGGATCGATGGCGAGCGCCTGGTCGAACGCCGCGCGTGCGCCGCCGACGTCGCCGCGGCCGAGCAGCACGGTGCCGTGAAGGTTGTGCGCCAGCGGCGCGCGCGGATCCTTGCGGATCATCCGCTCGACCGCGACCAGGGCGCGATCGAACTGGCCGGCCCGCATTCGGGCAGTCACCAGTGCCAGGTCGGCCCGCGTGGAGCGCAGGTCGCGTTCTGCGGCCTGCTCGAGGGCCTCGAAGCCCGCGGCCTGCTGGCCCGCGCTCAGCCGGGCCAGACCGAGTCCGGTCAGACGCGACGGATCGTCGGGGTCGATCCGGCTCGCCTTCTCGAAATAGCCGGTGGCCGCGGCCAGATCCCCCGTGCGCAGCGCGGCCTCGCCCGCGATCCCCAGCAGCGGCGCATCGCGCAGCCCGCGCGCGTACGCCGCATCGGCGGTGGCGCGCGCCCGGCTCGGCTCGTCGCGGCGAAGCTGCGCGGAGGCGAGCAGGCGGGCTCCCTGGACCGAGCCGGGCGCCGCATCGAGCAGCTGCAGCGCATAGCGCTCGGCCTGCTCGAGCGCGCCCTCGCGCAGCGAGACGGTCGCCGCGAGCGCCACTGCCGGCAGGAAGTCCGGGTTCGTGGACAGGATGCGCTGCGCGCCGTCCCGGGCCGCCACCAGACGCCCCTCGTTCAGGTCGATCAGCGCCCGCAGGTGGCGGGTCGCGGGCAGGCCGGGCGCGAGCCGCTCGAGCACCGTCAGCTGGTCGCCTGCCTCGCCATAGGCGCCGAGGTCGATCAGCAGCGAGACCAGCCGCGTGCGCGGCAGCGGTGCTTCGACATCGCCGTCGACCGCCCGCGCGAGCGCCTGCCGCGCGCCCGGCGCGTCGCCGCGAGCGAGCGCGAGGTCCGCCTTGAGCATCCAGGCGTCGGGTTGCGAGGGCTGCCGTGCCAGGATCGCGTCGAGCGCGGCCCCGGTGCCCTGGGCGTCCCCGCGCTCGGCCTGCAGGCGCAGCAGGGCGACGCGCGCCGGAACGTGCTGCGGATCGATCTGCAGGGTGGTCTGCCAGAGCCGCTCGGCTTCGGGCCTGCGCCCGAGCGCCTCGTGAGCGCGGCCGCTCCAGTAGGCGAGCGCGGCCCGCGGCGCGATCGCCTCGATGCGGGCGCCTTGGGCGGCCGCGAGCGCGCCGCTCGCGTCGCCCGCCGTCACCAGGGCGGCGACCAGCCCGGGCAGGGCCTGTTCGGGACGCGCTCCGAGCTCGAGTGCCCGCTGCCATTCCTTGGCGGCCGACGGGGCGTCGTGGCGCGAGGCGTGCACGGCGGCGAGCATCAGCCGGGCATCGACCGAGTCGGGCCGCTTGCGCAGCGCCGCCTTCAGGTGGCGTTCCGAGGCCTCGAGGTCGCGCGCCTCGCGGGCGGCGCCCGCCTTCTGCATCAGCCGATCCGGCGAGTCGCCGCAGCCGGCGAGCAGCGCGACAGCGAGGCCCGCGGCGGCCGCGAGCCGGGTGCCGGAGCGCTGCGGGGTGCGGATGCGGGCGGTCATGCCGGTGTTCGCTCGCGTCAGCGCAGCCCGAAGCGCCGCAGCAGGTCGTAGAGCGTCGGACGGCTCACCCCGAGCAGCTCGGAGGCACGCACGATGTTGCCGTCGCAGCGCGCCATGGCGTTGAGCACCGCACGCCGCTCGACCTCGTCGCGCAGGTGCCTCAGGTTGAGCAGCGGCGCGTCCTCGGCGGGCGCCAGCCCCAGGTCGTCGGCGGTGATCGCGCGCTCCTGCGCCATGATCACCGCCCGCTTGATGGCGTTCTCCAGCTCGCGCACGTTGCCCGGCCAGCGGTGCGCGGCGATCGCGTCGAGCGCGTCCTCGCGCAGCACCATGCGTTCACGCCCGTTGGCCTTGCCGAAGCGCTGGACGAAGGCATGCGCGAGCAGCGCGGCGTCCCCGCCGCGCTCGCGCAGCGGCGGGATCGTCAGCACGATCTCCGTGAGCCGGTAGAACAGGTCCTCGCGGAACGTGCCCTCGGCGATGCGCTCGCGCAGGTTGCGGTGCGTCGCGCACACCACCCGCACGTCGACCGGGATCTCCGTGCGGCCACCGATGCGCTCGATCACGCGTTCCTGCAGGAAGCGCAGCAGCTTGGCCTGCAGCGGCATCGGCAGGTCGCCGATCTCGTCGAGGAACAGCGTGCCGCCATCGGCGAGCTCGACCTTGCCGGGCGTCGACTTGACCGCTCCGGTGAACGCGCCCCGTTCGTGGCCGAACAGCTCGGATTCGAGCAGGGCATCGGGGATGGCCGCGCAGTTGATCGCGACGAAGCGTCCGCCGCGCCGCGCCGAGCCCTCGTGGAGCGCGCGCGCGAGCAGTTCCTTGCCGGTCCCCGATTCGCCGATCAGTGCGACGCTGGCCTGGGTCGGCGCGAGCTTCTCGATCTGTCGGCACAGTTTCGTCATGCCCGGATCGCGCGTCAGCAGCCCGGCGACCGACTCGCCGCCGCGGGTCTCGATCAGCCTGCGGTGCTCGTCCTCGAGGGCGGCGAGGCGGACGGCCCGCGAGATCGTGAGACCGAGGGTCTCGGCGTCGAAGGGCTTCTCGAAGAAGTCGTAGGCGCCCATCGCGATCGCACGGACGGCGTTGGCCCGTTCGTCCTGGCCGGTCAGCGCGATCACCTTGGTCGCGGGCGCGAGCGTCAGGATCTCGCCGAGCAGGCGGAATCCTTCCTCGGGCGTGTCCGGGTGGGGCGGCAGCCCGAGGTCGAGCGTGACCACCGCGGGCTCGACGCGGCGCAGGGCCGCGATCGCGCTGTCGCGGTCATCCGCGAGCACCACCTCGTAGGCGTCGAAGCTCCAGCGCATCTGCTTGCGCAGGCCGGGGTCGTCCTCGATGACGAGCAGGACCGGGCGTTCGGCGTCCATCAGTGCTCCAGCGACGCCGCGCTGCGCACGGCGACGAGCGGTATCCGGACGGTCACCGTGGTGCCCGCGTCGGGGGCGGTGCGGACATCGACCCGACCGCCGATCTCCCGAAGGTACTCGCGGCACTCGAAGCTGCCGAGCCCCAGGCCGTGCCCCTTGGTGGACGCGAACGGGCGGAACAGCCGGGTCTCGACGAAGGACTCGCTCATCCCGTGCCCGGTGTCGCGGACCTCGACGAGGGCCTCTTCGCCCTCGACCCAGGCCCGCACGACGACATCGCCGTCGCTGGGGGTCGCCTCGACCGCGTTCTGCAGCAGGTGCCCGAAGACGCGCTCGAGCCGCTCCGGATCGCCGAGCACGCTGCGTCCGTGCAGACCGGCGTCGAGGGGCGCCAGCGCCGGCGTCGGACGCTGGCCGCGGCGCGCGTGGACGGCCGCCTCCAGGGTCGCGACGAGCGAGACCTCCGTCCGACGCGGCTGGCTGCGCGAATTGCCGCCGAGCTGGCGGGTCAGGCCCTGCATGCGATCCACCACGTTCTCCACCGTGGCGAGCATGTCGCTCTGGAAGGCGGGATCGGACTGGTGTCTCGAGGCGTTGCGCAGCAGCAGAGAGAGCTGCGCGACGAGGTTCTTCAGGTCGTGCACGACGAAGGCGGACATGCGGTTGAACGACTCGAAACGTCCCGCCTGCGCCAGCCGCTCCCCGGCCTCGCGCAGTGCGAGGTAGCCGGCGATCTGGCGGCCGGCCGCCTTGAGCACGTCCCGCACCTCCCAGTCGACCGCCGCGTGCGCGCGCGGCCGCGCGAGCACGGCGACACCGACCAGCGTGTCCTGCCCGAGCAGCGGCACGACCAGCCAGGCGCTCGGATCGTCGGCGATCGCTGCCGGCAGCACCAGGCCGTCGTAGCGCTCCGCCGCGCGGCGCCATTCGTCGACCTCCACGATCCAGGCACGGCGGCTGAGCCAGGCGAGGAGCGGCTCGTCGGGGCCGAGCGGGCCGGCCCGCGAGTCGCCCTGTCGGGCGTCGCAGACGAAGTCGCCGTGGGCCGCCTGCACCCAGAGCGTGCCGCCGGGACTGTCGACGAGGTCGCGCAGCGCGCGCAGCGCACGATCGCCGAGGCCGTCGGCGTCGCCGGCATCCGGTGCCGTGACGATCCGGTTGAGCCGGAGCCACTCGTCGCGGTAGTCGTACCGGTACGAGAAGAAGTGCTTGGCGACCCAGACGCGCAGCCGCGCGCGCAGCGTGTCCGAACACAGCATCGCGGCGGCGGCGACGGCCGCGCAGAAGGGCAGCAGTGCCTGCACGATGCCTGCCCAGTCCGGGCCCGCGACGCGCGCGGCCCAGCCGAGCGCGGCGAACACCAGCACGAATCCCACCGAGCCGATCAGCGTCGCGGAGTGGAACACCAGGTCACGCGAGAGCTTGATCCGGAGCTGCCACTCGCGGTTGCGGGCCGCCGCGATCGCCACCAGCGGCACGAGCAGCGCGTGCGCGAACCCGCGGGCGGCCCACCAGCCGGCGTCCGTCGAGCCCGTGCGCAGCGCGTCCGCGATCAGCACGATGTCGAAGACGAACGAGGCGGCCAGCGCCAGGCACAGCGGATTGATCGCCCAGCGATGGGCCGCATCGGTGTTGAGGTAGACCTGCTCGACGCAGACGAGCGCGAAGATCGCCGCCAGCAGGTGCGCGACGCCGGGTCGCGCGCCGTCGGCCCCGAGCGTGACCGAGGAGGCGACCGAGGCGAGCGCCAGCGCGATGGCCAGGGCGGGCGCCGCGTAGGGAAAGCGGCCGCGCAGGCGCGGCGTCGAGCCGGACGCCTCGACGGCGGCCGGCGGGCCGGGCCGCACCGCCGACACCCCTTCGCGCATCAGTGTGAGCAGCATCAGTGTCCAGACCAGCGGGCGCAGCGCCTCGGCGATGCCCGCGGCACCGGTCGCCAAGGCGCCGCCGTCGCCGAGCGAGGCGGCCATCGCGAGGCCCCAGGCCGCCTCGACGCCTGCCGCCGCGAGCAGCCAGCGCCCGGCCCCATGGCCGGCGCCCCGCGCGCCGAGCAGCGCCGCCAGTCCGAGCCATGCGGCTGCGGCGAGCGCATACCCGGCCAGGCCCACCTGCGGCGGTGCGATCAGCGTGCTCCCTTGCCCAGCACCACGACCTGCAGGGTTTCGACGAGGATCAGCAGGTCCAGGAACAGCGAGTGGTTCTTCACGTAATAGAGGTCGTACTGCAGCTTCAGCAGGCCGTCCTCGATCGAGGCGCCGTATGGATGCCGGACTTGCGACCAGCCGGTGATGCCCGGCTTGACCGAATGCCGCACCTGGTAGAACGGGATCCGCTCGGTCAGCTGCTCGACGAAGAACGGCCGCTCCGGCCGCGGTCCGACGAAGCTCATGTGGCCGGCGAACACGTTCCAGAGCTGCGGCAGCTCGTCGATGCGCGTCTTGCGCAGGAAGGCCCCCACCCGGGTGATGCGCGAGTCGTTGACGTTGGCCCAGCGGGGCGTGCCGTCGGCCTCGGCATCGGTGCGCATCGTGCGCAGCTTGACGATGCGGAAGGTGCGCCCGGCCTCGCCGACCCGCTCCTGCCGGTAGAAGACGCCGCCGCGGCTCTCGAGCGCGACCGCGAGCATCGCCAGCACGATGACCGGCAGCGTGACGAGCAGCAGCACGAGGCTCGCCATCAGGTCGAACAGCCGCTTGACCACGTCGCGGGCGAGCCCCTGGTCGAAGCCGTCGCCGAAGATCATCCAGCTCGCGCGCATGTTGTCGATCCGCAGCACGCCGTGTTCGCGCTCGTAGAACGACTGCAGGTCCATGACCCGCACCCCGCGCAGCTTGCAGTCCAGGAGCTGGCGCAGCGGCAGCACGCCGCCGCGGCGCTCGCGGACCGCGACCACCACCTCCGAGACCTTGAGCTCGCCGACCGTGCGGACCAGCGCGTCGTGGTTCAGCGGCCGCTCGCGGCCCTCGGCGTCGCGATCGGCCATCACCGGATAGAGGCCGGCGTACTGGACCGAATGCCGCATCGCCGAGGTGTGCAGGTGCTCGATGACTTCCTCGGCCTCCGCGCCGTTGCCCAGCACCATCACGCGCCGCTTGGGCAGCCCGACGTCGGTGAGGCGGAAGAAGACGATCCGGATCAGCAGCACGCTGCACAGCGCGAGCAGGGTGCTCCAGGCGAGCACGCCGCGGCCGATGTAGGTGCTGGGAACCGCGTAGAACACCGAGGTGATCACCAGCAGCGACAGGCCGTAGGCGATCAGCACGCGGTGCACGGTGGTGCGGAACGGCTCGGCGTGCGTCTGGTAGAGCCCCAGCGCCGACATCGCCATGAGCATCACGAAGGTGAAGGCCGCGGCCTCGAGCAGCGGCGACTGACCGATCGGCTCGGCCATGCGCAGCTCGAATCCGAACACCACGGACTGGAACAGGAAGACCGCCTCCAGGCCGGTGAGCAGCAGGAGTCGGACCGACAGGTAGTGATTGAAGAAACGGATCATGGCGGGGCGATGCTCGCCTGGGGATCCGTCCCGGCCGAAGGAACTACTGCACGACCGGCCGTCACCACCGGCCCGCCGGCCCGATCCGTGGCGGCCCCGCGTCAGTCCGCGGGACCGGCCGCCGCCCCCGGATCGAACCGGAAGTACTCGACGAAGCACGCGTACAGGGCCGGGTAGGCGCCTGCGAGCGCCCGGGGCTCGACGAAGAACGCCTCGGCCGCCACCGCGAAGAACTCGGCCTCGTCGGTCGCGGCATAGGGGTCGAGCGGCAGCGCCGCATACCAGGCGTCGGCCGCCTCGCTTTCCGGGTCGACGTCACCCGGCAGACCGGCCTCGAGCGCCTCGAGGGCATCGACGAAGTCGTCGTACGCCGCATGGAGCGCCTCGAGCCAGCGGGCCCGGGCGGCCCGAGGCATCGGCGGGCAGCCGTCCGCATCGCCATCGGCCAGGTCGAGCTTGTGGGCGAACTCGTGGATCACGACGTTGGCCGCGGGGGCGCGATCCGGCCCCGCGACGTCGTCCCAGGACAGCACCACCGGGCCGCCGTCCATGGCCTCGCCGGCCAGCACGTCGTCGAACTCGTGGACCAGCCCGTCGTCGTCCGTCACCTTGCGGCGGACCGCGAACGCCGACGGGTAGACCACGATCTCGACGAAGTCGTCGTAGGGTTCGAGGCCGATGTGGAGCACCGGCAGGCAGGCCTGGGCGGCGATCGTCATCCGCATCGCGTCGTCGGGCTCCAGGCCGTGGGTGCCCGTGAAGGTCTTGCTCGACAGGAAGGCGGCGATCAGCGAGCGCATCCGCTCGGCCTGGGCGTCGTCGAGTCCGCGCAGGTACGGCAGGGAGGCCTGCAGGACCCGCCAGGCGTGCGCGTCGATCGGGAGGAGGCGGCGGGGGCCGAGAGGCCAGATCATCGCGGGAAGCCGGTCGGAAGGGAGGCCGGGCGGGCGCGGGAGCGCGCGACCCGTCCCCCTATAATGCCAACGAACCCGCGCCGGCCCCCAGAGGGCCCGAGTCGCCGCCATGGCTACCCCCACCTCCGCCCACGATGCCGCCGATCAGGACCGGCCCGGCGCCGGCTCCCCGGGAGCCGGCGGGGCCGTCGCGCAGGCGCTCGAACTGACGGCGCAGCGGCTGGGCGACGCCCAGGGCGGCAGTGGCGAGCCGATCGTCGCGCATGCCCGCGGAACGCTCGCCATCCTCGAGGCGCTGAACGTCGACGAGCCCACCCGGCTCGCGGCGGTGCTGTTCGGCGTCGGCGACGCCGTGCCGCTCGACGAGATCGCCGAGCGCTGGGGCGACGAGGTCGGCACGCTGGTCGCCGGCATGCGCCAGCTGCTGCGCCTGAAGGACCTGACGCTGCGGGCCAACGCGTCGAGCACCGGCGGGCAGCTCGAGACGCTGCGCCGGATGACGCTGGCGATGGCGAGCGACATCCGGGTCGTGCTGCTGCGGCTCGCCTCGCGCCTGCAGTCGCTGCGCTGGTACGCCGAGGTCCGGCGCGCGCCCGAGGCCGGCATCGCCCACGAGACGCTCGAGGTGCTCGCGCCGCTCGCCAACCGCCTGGGTCTGGGCCAGCTCAAGTGGGAGCTCGAGGACCTGGCGTTCCGTTTCCTCGAGCCGGACCTCTACAAGAGCATCGCGCGCCAGCTCGAGGAGCGCCGCGTCGAGCGCGAGGGGTTCGTGCGCGGCGCGGTCGGCCGTCTGCGCGAGGAACTGCTCGCCCAGGGCATCGCCGCCGAGGTGACCGGGCGCCCCAAGCACATCCACAGCATCTACAACAAGATGCGGACCAAGGGCGTGTCGTTCTCCGAGGTCCAGGACCTGCGGGCGTTCCGGGTCCTGGTCGACGACGTCAAGGACTGCTACACGGTGCTCGGCATCGTCCACCAGATCTGGCCGCCGATCCCGCGCGAGTTCGACGACTACATCTCGCGGCCGAAGGCGAACGGCTACCAGTCGCTGCACACCGTCGTCATCGCCGAGGACGGACGGCCGCTGGAGGTGCAGATCCGCACCCGCGAGATGCACCGGCACGCCGAGTTCGGCATCGCCTCGCACTGGCGCTACAAGGAGTCCTCGGTCGGGCTGGCCGGCAGTCCCGCGCCCGCCGCGGTCCGGCGCCCGAAGGGGCGGACGGCCGACGCCGCCCGGCCCGCCGGAGCCCAGGACGAGCGCGTGGAGTGGATGCGCCAGCTGCTGATGTGGCAGCAGGAGGTCGGCGCGACGCTCGGCGGACGCATCGCCACCGGCGCCGGCGAGGACGCCGACCGGATCTACCTGCTGACGCCGCAGGCGAGGGTGGTGGAGCTGCCTGCCGGCTCGACGCCGGTCGACTTCGCGTATCACGTGCACACGCTGCTCGGCCACCGCTGCCGGGGAGCGCGCGTCGACGGCGTCATGGTTCCGCTCAACACCGTGCTGCGCAACGGTCAGACGGTCGAGATCGTCGCGGTCCGCGCCGGCAGCGGGTCGGAAGGCCCGTCGCGCGACTGGCTCAATGCCCAGCTCGGCTACGTGCGCAGCCCGCGCGCCCGCGCCAAGGTCCGCCAGTGGTTCAACGCGCTCGAGCTCGATCACGACGTGTCCGCGGGGCGCGAGAAGGTCGAGAAGATGCTCCAGCGCGAGGGGCGAACCGCGCTCGCCCACGAGGAGCTCGCCCGCAGGCTGGGCTTCCCCCGACCCGATGACCTGTTCGTCGCGGTCGGGCGCGACGAGGTCGGACCGCGGATGCTCGAGGAGGCGATCCGTGCCGGCGCCGACTCCGCGCGCGGTCCGTCCGACGGCAGCCGTGCCGCGGCCGCCGACGCGGCGGCCGCGCTGCAGGCCGACGGCGGCGGGCTGCGCGGCGGGCGCGCCCCGCGCGGCGACTCGGGGGCCGGCAGCGGCGTCCTCGTGGTCGGCGTCGACTTCCTGATGACCCAGCTCGCCCGATGCTGCCGGCCGGCGCCGCCGGACGCCATCGTCGGATTCGTCACCCGCGGCCAGGGCGTGTCGGTGCACCGGCGAGGCTGCCGCAGCTTCGCCGACATGGCCCGGCGCGCGCCCGAGCGGGTGCTCGAGACGTCCTGGGGCGACTGGGACAAGCGCGGCGAGTCGTCCAAGGGGTCGGCCGCACGCTCGGCCTATCCGGTCGACGTGGTGCTGCGCGCCCGCGATCGCCAGGGCCTGCTGCGCGACGTGTCCGACGTCTTCGCCCGCGACCGGCTGAACGTCGTGGCCGTTCAGACGCTCAGCCGCGCCGGCGTGGCGCAGATGCAGTTCACCGTCGAGGTGCCCGCGATCCCCCTGCTCGAACGCACGCTGGTCGCGGTCCGCGACGTCGAAGGTGTGATCGAATGCCGCCGGCGCTGAGCCCGGTCCGTGAGAAGCTCCGCGCGACCGGCCCGTCCGGGCTCCGATGTGCCGTTCGTCGGGGGCCGCAACGCACGCGGGTGCCGGCAGGCGTCCCGCGCTGACCGGCTTCGGCGGCGCCCGTATCCTGCGCCGGTGCCACTTCTTGAGCGTTCGGAACCATGACCACTGTCGCCGTGATCGGCCTGGGCTATGTCGGCCTGCCGCTGGCCGTCGAATTCGGCCGCGTCTTCGACACCATCGGCTTCGACCTGTCGGCCGAGAAGGTCAAGCGCATCGCCGCCGGGGTCGACACGACCGGCGAGGTGACGGACGCGCAGTTCGCCGCCGCCCGGCGCCTGACCGTCACGACCGACCCGAGCGCGCTGCGCGAGGCGGACTGCATCGTCGTGGCCGTGCCCACGCCGGTCGACGACGCGCACCAGCCCGACTTCGGACCGCTGATCTCGGCCAGCCGTTTCGTCGGCGCCAACCTCAAGCCCGGCGCGGTCGTGATCTACGAATCGACCGTGTACCCGGGCGCCACCGAGGAGGTCTGCGTGCCGGTCCTCGAGGAGGCCGGGGGCGGCCGCTGGATGAAGGACTTCTTCATCGGCTATTCGCCCGAGCGGATCAACCCGGGCGACCGCGAGCACACCCTGACCCGCATCGTGAAGGTCGTCGCCGGCGACTGCGAGCGCACGCTCGATCGCGTCGCGGCACTCTACGAGGCGGTCGTGACCGCCGGCGTGCACCGCGCGAGCAGCATCAAGGTCGCCGAGGCGGCGAAGGTCATCGAGAACACCCAGCGCGACCTGAACATCGCGCTGATGAACGAGCTCGCCATCATCTTCAAGCGCGTCGGGATCGACACCGCCGAGGTGCTGAAGGCCGCCGGCACGAAGTGGAACTTCCTGCCCTTTCGGCCCGGACTGGTCGGCGGCCACTGCATCGGCGTCGATCCGTACTACCTCACCCGCAAGGCCGAGATGCTCGGCTACCACCCGCAGGTGATCCTGGCCGGCCGTCGCATCAACGACGGGATGGGCAAGTTCGTCGCCGAGCAGGTGGTCAAGCGCCTCATCCAGGAGGCGCAGCCGGTCTCGAACCAGGTCGCGATCGTGCTCGGCCTGACCTTCAAGGAGGACGTGCCCGACCTGCGCAACTCGAAGGTCGTGGACATCGTCCGGGAGCTGCAGTCGTACGGCATGAAGGTGCACGTGCACGACCCGATCGCCGAATCCTCCGAGGCCGTGCACGAGTACGGCATCGCGCTCACGCGCTGGGAGGACCTGCCGCCGGCCAAGGCCGTGATCGCGGCCGTGTCGCACGAGGCGTACCGATCGATGCCGCTCGATGCCCTCACCGAGCGCCTGACCCGGGGCGGGGTCTTCGCCGACATCAAGAGCGTCTACGACCGCGCCGCGCTCGAGAAGCTCGGCTACTCGGTATGGCGGCTCTGAGCACCGACGCGGGACTGGCCGGGCTGCTGGACGGCCGGCCGCCGGCCCGCTGGCTGGTGACCGGCGCGGCCGGCTTCATCGGCTCGCATCTGGTCGAGGCGCTGCTGCGCCACGGCCAGCGGGTGGTCGGTCTCGACGACTTCTCCACCGGCGCGCGCCACAACCTCGAGGACGTGCGCGCCACGGTGGGCGAGGCGGCCTGGGCCGGCTTCGAGCTGATCGAGGGCGACGTCTGCGACCCGCTGGCGTGCGCGCAGGCGCTGCGCGGCGTGGATCACGTGCTGCACCAGGCGGCCCTCGGCTCGGTGCCGCGCTCGATCGAGCAGCCGATGCGGACCTTCCGCGCCAACGCGACCGGCTTCGCGCAGCTCCTCACCGCGGCCCGCGAGGCCGGCGTGCGGCGCCTGGTCTACGCGTCGTCCAGTTCGGTGTACGGGGACCATCCGGCGCTGCCGAAGGTCGAGGCGGTGACCGGCAACCTGCTGTCGCCCTACGCCGCCAGCAAGGCGATCGACGAGCTCCTCGCCGGCACGTACGCGCGCACCTACGGGATGCAGATCGCCGGACTGCGCTACTTCAACGTCTTCGGGCCGCGCCAGGACCCCGAAGGCGCCTATGCCGCGGTCGTGCCGCGCTGGGCGAGCGCGCTGCTTCGCGGCGAAACGCTCTGGGTCAACGGCGACGGCAGCACCTCGCGCGACTTCTGCTACGTGACCAACGTCGTGCAGGCCAACCTGCGCGCCGCGCTCGGCGCGCCCCTGCCCGACGGCCATCAGGTCTTCAACGTCGCGGTCGGCGCCCGGACCACGCTGGTCGAGATGGCCGAGGCGATGCGGGCGGCCCTGGAGCGCGTGCTCGGTCGTCCGATCTCCCCGGCCCTCGAGCACAGGGCCTTTCGCAACGGCGACGTGCGGCACTCGCTCGCCGACATCTCCAAGGCGCGCACGCTGCTCGGCTACGCACCGACGCACGACGTCGCCGCCGGTCTCGACATCACCATGGCCTGGTATGCGGCGCGAGAGGCGCGCCTTGAAACACGGAGCATCTGATGGGCATTCTCGGCGGCGAAATCGGCTACCGGATGTTGCGGGCGGTCGGCGGTGATGTCGGACGCTCGGTCCCGCACGCGCCCGGACCGCTCGGCGACGCACGCATGGTCGAGTGCTTCGGGCCCGACATCTTCGAGCGGCTGCGCGGCCTGACGGTCGTCGACTTCGGCTGCGGCGGCGGCGAGCAGGCCGTGGTCTGCGCGCTGCGCGGCGCGGCGCACGTGATCGGCATCGACATCCAGGACAGCGCGCTGGAACGTGCGCGGGCGCTCGCCGAGCGCGAGGGCGTCGCCGACCGCTGCACCTTCGCCAAGCGCACCGACGCGCGCGCCGACATCGTCCTGTCGAAGGACGCCTTCGAGCACTTCGAGGATCCGGGCGCGATCATCGAGATCATGGCCGGGCTGCTCGGACCGGACGGCCGTGTGCTCGCGTCGTTCGGACCCACCTGGCTGCATCCGCACGGCGGGCACCTGTTCTCGGTGTTCCCGTGGTCGCACCTGCTGTTCACCGAGCAGGCCCAGATTCGCTGGCGGGCGGACTTCAAGAAGGACGGCGCGACCCGCTTCTCCGAAGTGGCCGGTGGCCTGAACCAGATCACGATCGCCGGCTTCGAGCGGGTCGTGGCCGCGAGCCCGATGCGCATCGCCGAGATGGACACCGTGCCGATCCGCGGCATGGCGTGGCTCAAGCACCCCGCGGTGCGGGAGTTCGGTTCGTCGCTGGTGCGCTGCACGCTGGTCCGGCGCTGACGCCGGACTGACCCGCCCCGGGCGGTGGGCGGGGCCGGTCAGTCGGCGGCCGGTCGGGGCGCGGACTTCGGCCTGAACGCCTTGCAGACCGCCTCGTGCGTGTCGACGAACGGGGCGCCGATCAGGTCGAGACAGTAGGGGATCGCCGCGAAGATGCCCGGCACCGTCGAGCGGCCCTCGGCGTCGCGCAGTCCCTCGAGCGTCTCCTGGATCGACTTCGGCTGGCCCGGCAGGTTGACGATCAGCGCGCCGCCGCGGATCACGGCGACCTGGCGCGAGAGGATGGCCGTCGGCACGAAGTGCAGGCTGATCCCGCGCATCCGCTCGCCGAAGCCCGGCATCTCCTTGTCGCCGACCGCGAGCGTCGCCTCGGGCGTGACGTCGCGCCGGGCCGGGCCGGTGCCGCCGGTGGTGAGCACCAGATGGCAGCCGGCGACGTCGACCAGTTCGACGAGCGTGCGCTCGATCACCGCCTGCTCGTCGGGGATCAGCCGCGTCTCGGCCGCCCAGGGCGAGGCGAGGGCGCGCCCCAGCCAGCCCTGCAGCGCGGGGATGCCGGCATCCGCGTAGACGCCGCCCGAGGCCCGGTCCGAGACGGACACGAGTCCGATGCGCAGCGGTTTCGACTCGGTGGCGGCGACGGGCAGATCAGGCATCGGTGGCGGGCGGTTCGGAGTCGGCCGCGGGCGGCGCGGCGTCGGCGAGCAGCACGTCGCGCAGCTCGCGGTACAGGTCGCGGTAATGCCGGCCCCGCTGCTGCTTCGCATGCTCGGCCCGCGCCGATCGCACCAGCGGGTGCAGCGTGCGCGCCGCCGCCGGATACCGCTCGACGAACTCGGCGACGCGCTCGGGCGACTCGAGGAGGGCGTCGCGCCAGCGCTCGGCCGCGTGCATCACCGCCGTCTCGAGGCGGTGGCCCGCATCGTCGAGGTCGAGCTTCGCGAGGATCGCGTCGGCATCGGTGTGGCGCATCAGCTTGCCGACGTACTGGAGCTGGCGACGCCGACCCTCGCGGGCGGTGATCTTGCGGGCGAGGACGATCGCGTCGACGAGGTCCGGCGGCAGCTCGAGACGTTCGAGCTGCGACGGCGGGAGCTCGACGAGGCGCTCGCCGAGGTCCTGCAGCAGGTGCATCTCGCGCTTGCGCTGCGACTTGCTCGGGCCGGTGTACGGATCGTCCTCGTCGCGGCCGTGGATCACCGGCGGCGGCGCGGGCGGAGCGGGAGGGGGGGCGGGCGGAGCTTTCATGGGGCCTTGCTATGATAGCCCGACCCCATACGACCCCGGTCCGCCCGATGTTCGACCACAGCCGCGCACGCTTCGAGGAACTCGCCCGTTCGGTGCTCGACCAGGCCGCCCGGCTCGGCGCCACCGCGGCCACCACCGACGTCTCCGAGAGCTCGGGCCTGTCGGTCAACGTCCGCAAGGGCAAGGTCGAGACCATCGAGCAGACGCGCGACAAGGGCCTCGGCGTGACCGTGCACATCGGCGCGCGGCGCGGCCACGCCAGCACCAGCGACTTCGGGGCGCGCGCGATCGACGAGACCGTGCGCGCGGCCTTCGAGATCGCCCGGTTCACCGGGGAGGACCCGTTCGCCGGCCTGCCCGATCCCGACACCATCGTCCGCGACCAGAAGGACCTCGACCTCTTCCATCCCTGGACGATCGAGGCGCCCGAGGCGATCGAGATCGCCTGCGAGATGGAGGGCGCGGCGTTCGCGACCGACCGGGCGATCGTCAATTCCGAAGGCGCGAGCGTCTCGCTCAGCCACGGCCATTTCGTGTCGGCGAACAGCCTCGGCTTCATCGGCGGGTACCCGTACAGCCGGCACTCCATCGCGTGCGCCCCGATCGCCCGCCGCGGACGTGCGATGCAGCGGGACGACTGGTACTCCGCCGCGCGCCACCCCGCCGGCCTGGCCGATCCCAAGGCGGTCGGCCGGTATGCCGCCGAGCGTGCGTTGTCGCGCCTGGGCGCCCGCAAGCTGGGCACGCGCAAGGTTCCGGTGCTGTTCGAGTCGCCGCTGGCGGCCGGACTGATCGGCCACTTCGTGCAGGCCGCCAGCGGCGGCGCGCTCTACCGCAAGGCCAGCTTCCTGGTCGATGCGCTCGGCACGCAGGTGTTCGCCCCCCACCTCGACCTCGACGAGGATCCGCACCGCAAGGGCGAGTTCGGCAGCACCGCGTTCGACGACGAGGGGGTCGCGACGGCGCCGCGCCGCGTCGTCGACGGCGGCGTGCTCGGTGGCTGGTTCCTGTCGAGCTACTCGGCGCGCAAGCTCGGGATGCGGACCACCGGCAATGCCGGCGGCGCCCACTTCCTGCGCCTGTCCAGCCGCGAGACCCGGCCCCGCGACGACCTGCGCGCGATGCTGCGAAAGCTCGGCACGGGCCTGTTCGTGACCGAGCTGCTGGGCCATGGCGTCAACGGCGTCACCGGCGACTATTCGCGCGGCGCCAGCGGCTACTGGGTCGAGGGCGGGAAGATCCAGTACCCGGTCGAGGAGATCACCATCGCCGGGAATCTGAAGGACATGTTCCGCGCGATCGTCGCGGTCGGCGCCGACGAGATCGTTCGCGGCACCCGCCGGACCGGCTCGGTGCTGATCGAGCAGATGTCGGTGGCGGGCTGAGGCGCGATGCCGCGTGCACGGCGGCCCGCCGGTCCGGTCGGGCGGGGGCTCGGCCCGAGCGCTTGCGTCCGGTCAGCCGTGATCGGCCCGCGCGGACGCGGCGTCGCCGTCCGGCGACAGCACGCGCCAGCCGCGCTGCGAGATCGCGGCGTCGAGCTGCAGCTCCAGGTCGGTCATTTCGCTGATCCAGCGGTTCAGGGGCAGCGTGGGTTCGGGGCGCAGCAGCGGTTCGAGGCGGACCAGCGCCTCCTCCAGGATGGGTCGGAGGAGGCTGCGGGGGCTCGCATCGATCTGCGTGGCGCGCTCGTTCACGGCGCGCTCCATCTCCATCGCCTCGGCAAGGAGGGCGAGGAGGCGTTCGCAGCGGCGGCGGGCGTCGGTCTCGGTGCTCATGAAAAGATCATCCGCCGGCTGATGCGCGCGCGCTGCGAACCACGTCACGACCGGCTGCACGCGCGATGAACAAGGCCTTCGTCCGGGAGGACACCGACGACGACGACGAGCTCGAGCCGCCCGAGCCCGCCGGCCCGCCGCCGCGGAACTACATCACGCCCGGCGGGCACGCGCGGATGAAGGCGGAGCTGCTGCACCTGCTCGACGTCGACCGGCCGGAGGTCGTTCGCATCGTGTCCTGGGCGGCCTCCAACGGCGACCGCTCCGAGAACGGCGACTACCTGTACGGGAAGAAGCGCCTGCGCGAGATCGACCGGCGCATCCGCTTCCTGACCCGGCGCCTCGACCGCGCCGAGGTCGTCGATCCGATGCAGCAGGCCGGCAACGACCAGGTGTTCTTCGGCGCGACCGTGCACTACCTGCAGTCCGACGGCGTCGAGCGCACGGTGACCATCGTCGGCATCGACGAGGTCGACCCGCTCCACGGCCGCATCAGCTGGATCTCCCCGGTCGCCAAGGCGCTGATCAAGGCCCGCGAGGGCGATACCGTCACACTGATGACGCCGGCGGGGCGACTCGGCCTCGACATCCTCGACGTGCGATACGATCCGGCCGGTTGAGCGCGTCCCGCGCCGCCGTGCCCGCAGGTGGGCCCGGCCGGCTGCGATGCCCTCGGACACCGCCCGGCCCGCCCGCCCCCTCGGGGGTTCCAGACGCTCCACACCATGACCGATCCAGGGCGCCTCGCGCAGCTCGATGGCCTGCGCGCGATCGCCGCGCTGTCCGTCGTCGGCTTCCACGTCACCTCGCGCTACGACGAGGCGTTGGTGCATGCGCAGCCGCTGCCGTTCGCGCTGCCCTGGGGGCATCTCGGCGTCGAGCTGTTCTTCGTCATCAGCGGCTTCGTGATCCTGATGACGATCGATCGCGCCCGGTCACCGGCGGACTTCGTGTTCGCACGCGCCTCGCGCCTGTTTCCCACCTACTGGGTGGCGGTCCTGCTGACCGCGCTGACGCTGCGCGCGGTTCAGATGCCGGGGTACGAACGCTCGGCGATCGACATCGTCGTGAACCTGACGATGGTGCAGGATCACTTCGGCGTGGCGTCGATCGACGGCGCGTACTGGTCGCTCGGCGTCGAGCTGATGTTCTATGCGTGGATGCTGCTGCTGTGGCAGATCGGTGCGCTGCGCCGGCCCGCACTCGCCATCGCCGCCGTCTGTGCGATCAGTCTCGCGAGCAACCTGTCGGAGCACGCCGGACTGCGCTGGCCGACCGCGCTCGAGACCCTGGCGATGACGCAGTGGGGGCCCTGGTTCGCGCTCGGCACGGCGCTCTACGCGCACCATGCGCGCGGCCTGTCGGGGCGTGCCACGCTCGGGCTCGCGGCGCTCGCCATCGCCGCCATCACCACGAACGGCCCCGTGTCCGGCGCGGCCACCGCAGCCATCGTCGGCGGGCTGGTGCATGGCGCCGCACGCGGACGGTTGCCGTGGCTCGCCGTCCGGCCGCTGGTCGCGATCGGACGCGTGTCCTATCCGCTTTACCTGGTTCACCAGGCGCTGGGCTGGTGGGTGATCGTTTCGCTGCAGAAGGCGGGGATGTCGTCGCTCGGATCGGTCGCGGTCGCCCTTGCACTGGCGCTCGTCGCAGCCTTCGCGCTGAACCGCATCGTCGAGGAGCCCGCGATGGCAGCCCTGCGGGCGTTCTGGCGGCAGCGCGCTGCGGTCCGTCCGGCAGGTGGTACCGGCCGCCGCTGGACCGTCGGCAGCGCCGCCGTGCTGGTCGCTCTCTCGGGCGGCATGACCGTCGTCACCGCGCTGAAGCCGGCCGCGCCGAAGCCGCACGAGGCGATCCGTGCCGTCGATCCGTCCCGCCACACGAGCGTCCCGTGCGACGACGGCGTCCCTGCGCGGGTCATCCTCGTCCTCGGGCAGTCGAACGCAGCGAGCCATGCGGCTCCGATCCCGCCGCCGGCCGTCGGCGGGCCGGCGCTGCGGGTGTTCGCCGAGGGCGGCTGCGTGATCGCCAGCGACCCGCTGCCGGGGACCACCGGGGGCGGCTCGAGCCTGTGGAGCGCGGTCCAGGAGCTGACGTCGGCAGCCGACCCGCAGGCTCGACTGGTCTGGGCACCGCTCGCCGTCGGCGCGACCGGGATCGCCCGCTGGATCGGTCCCGATCCTGTCCACGACCGGCTGGTCGCACATCTGCACGGGCTGCGCGAGGCGGGGCTGAAGGTCGAGCGCGTCGTCTGGCAGCAGGGCGAGAGCGACGCGCGCGACGGCACCGGTGCGCGCGAGTACCTGCGGGCGCTGCATGCGCTGCGCGGGCTCCTCGACAGGCATGGTGTGACGGCGCCGATGCACGTCGCCCGCTCGACCTTCTGCAGGCGCGCGGGGACAGGCGCGATCGGTCGTGCCCTGACACGATACGAGGAGGCTCTGGCGGCAGCGCGGATCCTGCCTGGACCCGACACCGACCTGCTGCTCGCGCCCGACGATCGCCGCGACGCCTGCCATTTCACCGACGCCGGTCGCCGGCGGGCGGCGCAGCTCTGGTACGACGTACTGGCCGCGCCGGCACAGGCGCCCAGTCCTCGGCCGCGCTGAGCCGGTCGCGCTGAGCCGGTCGCGCTGAGCCGGGAAACCGCCCGCGGCCGTCAGCCGATCGTCACCACCAGCTTCCCGAAGTGCCGGTTGGCGGCCATCGTCGCGAACGCGTCGCCGAGCCGATCGAAGGGGAACACCTCGGAGACCGGCAGCGACAGCGTGCCGTCGGCGACCGCGGGTTCCAGGTCGGCCCACATCCGACGGGCCAGCTCGCGCACCTCGTCGACGCTGCGGGTCCGGAAGGTGACGCCGATGTACTCGATGCGCTTGAGGGCATGCAGGTCGAAGTCGATCTCCCCGGTCAGGCCGGCCAGCCGCCCGACGTTGACGATGCGGCCCCGCACTGCCGCAGCCGTCAGGCTGCCGGCGACCGTCGGCCCCGCGAGCTGGTCGATGATCAGCTCCACGCCCCGCCCGCCGGTCGCCTCGCGCACGCGTTCCGGCCATCCGGGCTCGGAGGTGTCGATCGCGAGGTCCGCGCCGAAGGCCGCGAGCCCCGCACGGCGCGTCGGATCGGTCGAGGTCCCGATCACCCGCGCTGCGCCCAGGTGGCGCGCGATGCGCATCGCCATCAGGCCGACCCCGGACGATGCGCCGAGGACCAGCACGGATTCGCCGGCGCGCAGCCGCCCGTTGACCGCGACCGCATCGTGCATCGTCATCAGCGCCACCGGCAGCGCCGCGGCCTGCTCGAAGCCCATGCCGGCCGGGATCGGCAGCACGCGCCCGCGGTCGGCCCGCGTGAACTCGGCGAACGCCCCGCCGCCGAAGCCCATCACGCGGTCGCCCGGTGACAGCCCGGTGACCGCGCTGCCCACCGCCGCCACCTCGCCTGCCCATTCCATCCCGAGCACGGTGCCCGTGCCGCCGGTGCTGCCGTGCATGCGACCGGCGAGCACCCCGAGGTCGGCCCGGTTGAGCGCGACGGCGCGGACCCGCGCCACCACGTCGTCGGGCCCGGGCTCCGGGCGGGCCACGTCGGCGAACACGAGGCCGGAATCGCCGCGCAGGGCGGCCTTCATCGATGAGGTCATGGTGCGGGAGGCGCGAGGCGCAGGGAGGGTCGAGGCGTGCAGTCTACGCAGCGCGCCGAGGGCGTGGCTCGCGGCCATGCCGTCGGCGACCGGCACCCGGCCTCGCGGAACGGGCCGTCCCGAGACGAGCCGCCCGGCTACAGACGCGTGATCTTGGTGACGTCGGCCTGCTTGCGGACCTGGCGGAACACCTGCGCGAGGTGCAGCCGGCCGCGGACCTGCAGCGTGAAGCGGATCGTCGCGACGCGGTCGGGCTCCTCGTCCATCGTCACGTTGACGATGTTCGCCTCGGAGGCCGCGATCTCGGCCGCCACGCGCCCGAGCGCCCCGCGGTCGTCGCGGATCTGCACCTCCACGACCGTGCGGAACTGACCCCGGATGTCCTCGCCCCACTCGACGTCGAGCCACCGCTCGGCGTCCTTCTGGCGCGCGCGTCGCGCCGATTCGCACTCGCTGCGGTGCACGACCAGGCCGTGCCCGCCTCGCATGTGGCCGATCACGGAGTCGCCCGGCAGCGGCAGGCAGCAGGCCGAGCACTGAACGGCCATGCCCTCGGTGCCGTGGATCACGATCGGCAGCGGGCGCGGCGCGAAGGCCGCCGCGGCCGGCCGCGCGCTCATCTCGAGGGCGATCGCACGGGCGACGACCGGCGCGAGCCTGCGGCCGAGACCGACGTCCGCATAGAGCTCGTCGAGCGACTTGGCGCCCGCGTCCCGGGCCAGCTTCTCGAGCAGCGCGGGCTCGAGGCTGCCGGCGTCGATCCGCAGCGCCGCGAGCGACTGCTCGAGCAGCCGTCGACCGAGGTCGACCGACTCCTCGAACTTCATGGTCCGCAGGAAGTGGCGGATCTCGGAGCGGGCCTTGCCGGTCCGGACGAAGCCCAGCCAGGCCGGGTTCGCGCGCGACTCGGGATCGGTCACGACCTCGATCACGTCGCCGTTCTGCAGTTCGGTGCGCAGCGGCACCGGCGAGCCGTTGACCTTGGCGGCAACGCACTGGTTGCCGACGTCGGTGTGCACGCTGTAGGCGAAGTCGATCGTCGTCGCGCCGCGCGGCAGCGCCCGGATCTGCCCCTTGGGCGTGAACACGTAGACCGCGTCGGGGAACAGGTCGACCTTCACGTGCTCGATGAACTCGAGCGAGTCGCCGGTCTGGTGCTGGATGTCGAGCAGCGACTTCAGCCACTGGTGCGTGCGCTTCTGGAGGTCGGTGAACGACTCCAGGTCGGCCTTGTACAGCCAGTGCGCGGCGACGCCGGACTCGGCGAGCCGATGCATCTCGTTCGTGCGGATCTGGAACTCGACCGGTGTGCCGTAGGGGCCGACCACCGTCGTGTGCAGCGACTGGTAGCCGTTGACCTTCGGGATCGCGATGTAGTCCTTGAAGCGGCCGGGGATCGGCTTGAAGGTCTGGTGGAGCGCGCCCAGCGCGAGGTAGCAGGCCGGCAGGCTGTCGACCACCAGCCGGATGCCGAAGACGTCCATCACCTGCGAGAACGACAGCTGCTTGTCGTGCATCTTCCGGTAGATGGCCCACAGGGCCTTCTCGCGGGCGCGCAGCTCGGCCTGGACACCCATCGCCGGCAGCGCCTTCTGCACCGATTCGATGATCCGGCCCAGGCCCTCGCGCCGCATGCCCCGAGCCGCGGTGACGGCCTTCTGCAGCGTCCGGTAGCGGAACGGATGCGTGAAGCGGAACGACAGGTCGAGGAGCTCCCGGTAGAGCTCGTTGAGGCCGAGGCGGTTGGCGATCGGGGCGTAGATGTCGAGCGTCTCGGCGGCGATGCGCCGCTGCTTGCCGCGGTCGACCGCACCCAGCGTACGCATGTTGTGCAGACGGTCGGCGAGCTTGATCAGGATGACGCGCACGTCGCGGGCCATCGCGAGCAGCATCTTGCGGAAGCTCTCGGCCTGCGCCTGCTCGCGACTGGCGAACTCGACCTTGTCGAGCTTGGACAGGCCGTCGACCAGTTCCGCGACCTGGGTCCCGAAGCGCTCGACCATCTGCTGCTTCGTGACGCCGGAGTCCTCCATCACGTCGTGCAGCAGTGCCGCCATCAGCGCGTCGGCGTCGAGGCGCCAGCCGACGCAGATCTCGGCGACGGCGATCGGATGGGAGATGTACGGCTCGCCGCTGGTGCGGAACTGTCCGAGGTGCGAGCTGTCCGAGAACCGGTAGGCCTCTCGGACGCGACGCAGGTCGTCCTCGCCGAGGTAGCTCGAGGCGAGTTCGGTGAGACGGGCGAGCGAGACGACCCGACGTTCGTCGGCCGGTGCCGCGAAGCCTTCACCGGCCGGTAATGCAGGGTCTGACGGGGCTGCGGGGGCGGACCGTGCGGACCGACCCCTCGGCCCGGTGGTGGCGATCGAACCGTCGTGCTTCATCGGTTCGTGCGCGCGGCGGGGCGTGTCAGGTGGGCACGCGTCGCAGCATTTCCTTGCCGACCTTGCCAGTGGCGATCTCGCGCAGCGCGGTCACCGTCGGCTTGTCCTTGCTGTCGACCTTCGGCGAGTGCCCCTGGGCCAGCATGCGCGCCCGGTAGGTCGCGGCGAGGGTGAGCTCGAACCGGTTGGGAATCTGCTTCAGGCAGTCTTCGACGGTGATGCGGGCCATGGCGTGTCCTGGAAGGTGAGCGGTCGTTGCGCCTGCGCGACGGGGGTCAGCCCGGCGCGCGCGTCATGCCCAGTTCGGCGAACAGGTCGGGGTGGCGACACTGCTGCTGCCCGAACCGGCAGCGGGCGGCGTCGGCGATCCCGACCAGCGCCTGGCATGCCAGCGCAAACTCTTGATTGATAATAACATATTGGCACTCGCCCGCATGCTCGAGCTCGCTTCGAGCCGCCCGGAGGCGCTTCTCGATCACCTCCGGCGCGTCCTGGCCCCGCGAGGTCAGCCGCTCGCGCAGCACCTCGAGCGACGGCGGCGCGATGAATACCGAGACCGCATCCGGGAACAGCCGGCGGACCTGGGCGGCGCCCTGCCAGTCGATCTCCAGCACGATGTCGACGCCGGCGGCCATCTGCTCGGCGATCCAGTCGCGCGAGGTGGCGTAGTGGTTGCCGTGCACGAACGCCCACTCCAGGAACTCGCCCCGGCCGCGCCGCTGCTCGAACTCGTCGGCCGACACGAACCGGTAGTCGATGCCGTCGCGCTCGCCGGGGCGGGGCGCGCGGGTCGTGTACGACACCGAGAGCCGCAGACCGTTCCGCGCACCGAGCAGGTGTCGGACGAGGGAGGTCTTGCCGGCGCCCGATGGGGCGACGACGATCAGGAGGCTGCCCTGCAGGGCCGTGGCTGGCATCGTCGGGGTGAGGGGGGGTCGCAGCAGCGCGTCATTCTCTCAGGTTTGCGCGCAAGGGCGGCGATGGCCGGGCGTCCGCATCGGTCAGGTGCACTTTTCGCCGACCGTCCGCTCGGGCCGACGCCGCCGATGCGGCGAACACCGCGGTCGCCCGCGTCGCGTGCGCTGTCGTACAGACCGTGCGGCGCGATGCCCCTACAACCCACGTGTCCGACGTCCGCCGTCCACGGCCGGGCGGCACCCACCCCGAGGAACCGATCGATGAAGATGAACAGACTCCGTGCGGTCGCGATCGCATCGCTGGCCGCTGCCGGTGCGCTCTGCATGGCCGGCCCCGCCGGCGCGCAGGTCGCCGGCGGCAGCACCACCGTCGACACCCGCGTCGTCGCGTCCACGCGGATCGCGATGGGCTGGAGCGTCAAGCGGACGCTGATGGGCAAGACCGTCCACGACGACGCCGGCCGCAAGGTCGGTCGGGTCGACGACCTGATCGTCGCACCCGACGGGAGCGTCTCCTACGTGATCATCGGCGCCGGCGGCTTCGTCGGCATCGGACGGCACGATGTCGCCGTCCCGGTCGCGCAGCTGCGCGACACCGGTGGCAAGCTGGTGATGCCCGGCGCGACGCGCGACACGATCCGTCAGCTGCCCGAGTTCGTGTATGCCACGGACACCGGCCGGCGCGACGCCTTCGTGGCCGCTGCCGACGACGACATCGCCCGGGGCAAGGCGGCGCTCGAGGGCCTCGAGCGGAAGGCGGGGGCCGCGTCCGCCGAAGCCCGGCAGACGATCGACCTCGACATCGCCTCGCTGCAGTCGGAGCTGAAGTCGGCCGAGGCGGGACTCGCCGCGATGAAGCAGGCCACCGCCGTCCGCTGGCGCGAGTTCGAGGCCGACCTCGATACCGCGACCGCGCGTCTGCGCAAGGCCACCGGGAAGGCGACGGGCTGAGCCCGGGCGATACCGCCCGCCACCGACCGCATCCTCGACGACCACGCGGAAGGGCCTGTCCCCGAGCACGCGTCGGGGGGCGATCATCGGGGGCGGGGCGGCCGCGCAGACCGGACTCCAGGGACTGCAGGCCGTCTAGTCGAGCACGACCAGATGGCCGTCCGCGCGGGCCGCCTCGATCGCCTCGACGGGCAGCATCGCGGAGCGCTGTCCGTCCTCGCCCCAGACGATGTCTATCGAACGTCCGTCCACGCGCTCGAGCAGGCACGGGCCGACGGGAATGGTCTGCAGGCATCCGGGCCGGACCCGATACGAGATCGGGTCGACGATCCGTGCGGGACGGGTGGTGAGTTCCATCGCAGGCTCCTGACGAGAGGTCAGCGCCCGTCGGCGCATCGGCGCCTGGGTCCCGGCATCGGGGTTCGGATCGGTCATCGCGCTGTGCCTCGGGTGGTGGCGCCGCCGGCGCCCGCGGGCCCGTCGGATCCGTCGGATCCGGCGGACCCTCCGGACATTAGGCGCTGGCGCGATGGCCTTCCGTACGGTGGCGAACACGGAACCCGCCGCGCGGCGCCCGCGCCCGCGGCCGGCACGGCGCGACGCACCCTCGGTCGTGCGCTGCCGCGCGTCTACTCGAGGTTCTGCACCTGCTCGCGCACCTGCTCGATCAGCAGCTTGAGCTCGACCGCCGCCTGCGTGACCTCGAGCCCCGCGGCCTTGGAGCCGAGCGTGTTCGCCTCGCGGTTGAGCTCCTGCATCAGGAAGTCGAGCCGCTTGCCGACCTGGCCGCCGCCGTCGACGATCCGGGCGAGTTCGGCGATGTGGATCTCGAGCCGGGCCAGTTCCTCGGCGACGTCCACCCGCATGCCGTAGACCGACACCTCCTGCCGGATCCGGGCCATGGCCTCGTCGAGCGGCACCGCGGTGCCGGCCAGCGCGCCGGTGGCCGCCTCGCGCAGCCGCTCGGTGAGCCGCGCTCCGAACTCGGCCACCATCTCGGGCGCCCGCGGCTTGAGTGCGACCACGATCGCGGTCATCGCGGCCGCCCGATCGCGGATCACGTCGCCCAGCCGCGCACCCTCGCGGGCACGGCTGGCGAGCAGCTCGTCGATCGCCGCACCGAAGAGCGGGCGGAACGCGCCGACCCACTGCGCGGGATCCGGCTGCGGGTCGTCCACCACCCCGGGAAACCGCAGGCAGTCGGCGACGCTCAGCGGGGCCGCTCCCGGCATGCGTGCCAGCACCGCCTGCTGCGCGAGTCCGAGCGCTTCGAGCGCACCGGGCCGCAGCACCACCTCGGGCCGCTGGGCGGCCCGGTGCTGGACCGAGGCGCGGACGTCGATCTTGCCGCGCGTCACGCGGGCCTGGATCGCTTCGCGAAGCGGAGGCTCGAGCGCCCGCAGTTCGTCGGGCAGACGGAAGGCGATATCGAGGAACCGGGAATTGACCGAACGTAGCTCGATGCCCAGCCGCCCGAGCTCGTGGTCCCGCGTGACGGTGCCGAAGCCGGTCATGCTGTGGACACCCGCGACCTTCGAGTTCATTACAATCCTCGGTTCATGGCCAATCAGACCAACGCCCCGCTTCCAGAAGGCCTCGAAGTCGGCGGCTACCGGATTGTAAGGAAGATCGCGAGCGGCGGTTTTTCCATCGTCTATCTCGCCGACGACCCCGACGGCCAGCCGGTGGCGCTGAAGGAGTACCTCCCGAGCTCGCTGGTGCGACGCGGCCCGGGCGAGCTGGTGCCGTCGGTCGCCAACGAGAACCAGAACACCTACCGCAACGGCCTGAAGTGCTTCTTCGAGGAGGGGCGGGCACTGGCGCGCGTGCTGCATCCGAACGTCGTGCGGGTGCTGAACTTCTTCCGCGCCAACGACACCGTCTACATGGTGATGGCCTACGAACGGGGCCGCAGCCTGCAGGAGCTGATCATGCGCTACCGCGGCAAGCCCGGTCGCGAGGTCATGCCCGAGCGGCACATCCGGCGGATCTTCTCGCAGGTGATGAACGGGCTGCGCGAGGTACACGCCAACCGGCTGCTGCACCTCGACCTCAAGCCCGCCAACGTGTACCTGCGGCAGGACGGCTCGCCGATGCTGCTGGACTTCGGCGCGGCCCGCCAGACGCTGACGATCGACGCGCCGAAGCTGTTCCCGATGTACACGCCGGGGTTCGCGGCCCCGGAGCTCTATCGTCGCAACCAGCAGCTCGGGCCCTGGACCGACATCTACGGGCTGGGGGCGACCATGTACGCCTGCATGATCGGTGCGCCCCCGCAGCCGGCCGACCAGCGCGGCCTGCACGACAAGGTCGACGCCGCGCTCGCGCAGGCGCTCAAGCTGTACTCGCAGCAGCTGGTGGACATCGTGCACTGGTGCCTGAAGCAGAATCCGCTGGAGCGGCCGCAGAGCGTCT
>RPRK01000012.1 GCA_003818495.1 Burkholderiales bacterium | reverse complement strand
GCCGGGTGCGGGCACTGGCGCGTGCGGTCGCGCAGGCCTACTACACCTCGCGCGAGCGGCTCGGTTTCCCGATGCGGGCCCGTGCGGCCGGCGTCGTCTGAGGCCGCCGCGATGAACCAGCCGCTGCTGATCGAACTGTTCACCGAAGAGCTGCCGCCCAAGGCCCTCGCGCGCCTGGGCGACTCCTTCGCCACCACCCTCGTCGACGGACTGCGCGCGCAGGGCCTCGCACCCGCCGGCGGCACGTTCGACGTGTTCGCGACGCCGCGCCGCCTCGCGGTGCGCATCGCGGACGTGCGGGGCCGCGCCGAGGATCGGGCGGTCGAGGTCAAGGGCCCGTCGGTCGCGGTCGCGCTCGACGCGGCGGGAGCGCCCACGCTCGCGCTGCGCAAGTGGGCCGACAAGCAGGGCGCGCGGGTCGAGGACCTGGTGCGTGCCTCCGACGGCAAGCAGGAGTGCTTCTTCCACCGCAGCACCGCGTCGGGTTCGAGCCTCGCGCAGGCGGTCCAGCCGCTGATCGAGCAGGCGCTCGCGAAGCTGCCGATCCCCAAGGTGATGCAGTACCAGCTCGCCGACGGCCGGACCAACGTCAGCTTCGTGCGCCCCGCCCACGGGCTGGTGGTGCTGCACGGCTCGCAGGTGGTGCCGGCCTCGGTGCTCGGTCTGCAGTCGGGCGGGCTGACCCACGGCCACCGCTTCCAGGGCGAGGCGGACATCGAGCTGCCGCACGCCGACGACTACGAGTCGCTGCTGGCCGGCCGCGGCCACGTGGTCGCCTCGTTCACCGAACGGCGCGCACGCATCGACGCGGCACTGCGCGAGCGGGCCGCCGCGCTCGGCGTCTCGCTCGGCGACGAGTCGCAGGTCGCGCCGCTGCTCGACGAGGTCTGTGCGCTGGTGGAATGGCCCGCCGTCTACGTCGGGGCGTTCGAGCGCGAGTTCCTCGCGGTGCCGCAGGAGTGCCTCATCCTGACGATGCGCACCAACCAGAAGTACTTCCCGCTGTTCGACGCGCAGGGCCGGCTCGACCATCGGTTCCTGATCGTCTCGAACATGGAGGTCGCCGATCCGTCGCTGATCGTCGACGGCAACCAGCGCGTCGTGCGGCCGCGGCTCGCGGACGCCCGCTTCTTCTTCGAGCAGGACAAGAAGATCCGTCTCGTCGACCGCACGCCGCAGCTCGGCTCGGTGGTCTACCACGCCAAGCTCGGCACGCAGGCGCAGCGGACCGATCGCGTGCGCGCCCTCGCCCGCCACCTCGCCGCCGCGCTCGGCGGCGACGCCGAGACCGCGGACCGTGCCGCACTGCTCGCCAAGGCCGACCTGCTCACCGGCATGGTCGGCGAGTTCCCCGAGCTGCAGGGCTCGATGGGGCGGCACTACGCGCTCCACGACGGCGAGTCCGCCGAGATCGCGCAGGCGATCGCCGAACACTATCAGCCGCGCTTCGCCGGCGACGCGCTGCCCGCGACCGTGACCGGCACGGCGGTGGCGCTGGCGGACAAGCTCGAGACCCTCGCGGGGATCTGGGGCATCGGCTCCATCCCGACCGGCGACCGTGATCCCTTCGCGCTGCGGCGGCATGCGCTCGGCGTGGTCCGCATGCTGATCGAGCGCCCGAGTGCGGCCGGCGCCGAGGCACCGACGCTTCGCGGGCTGCTCGAGCTCGCCTTCGCGCAGTTCTCGGCGGTCCCCGCGGTGACGGCGGCCACCGATGCGCTGCACGCCTTCGTCGTCGACCGGCTGCGCGGCTGGCTGCGCGAGCGCGGACATCCGGTGGCGGACATCGACGCGGTGCTCGCGGTCGACGCCGACCGCCTCGATCGCGTGCTGCCGCGTCTCGAAGCGATCGCGGCGTTCCGCGCGCTGCCCGAGGCGCAGAGCCTCGCCGCGGCGAACAAGCGCATCGGCAACATCCTGCGCAAGGCCGACGGCGCGGCGACAGGGGTGGCGATCGACCGGTCGCTGCTGGTCGAGCCCGCGGAACGGGCGCTGGACGCTGCCCTCGCCGAGATCGCGCCGCGTGCCGAGCAGCGGCTCGCGGCGCTCGACTACGCCGGTGCGCTCACCACGCTGGCCGCACTTCGCGCGCCCGTGGACGCCTTCTTCGACGGCGTGATGGTCAACGCCGACGACGCGCGACTGAAGGGCAACCGCCTCGCGCTGCTCGAAGGGCTGCATCGACTCATGAATCGCGTCGCGGACCTGTCGAAACTCGCCTCGTGACGGCTACACTGCGCGACGTGAAACTCCTCATCGTCGATCGTGACGGCGTGGTCGCGCGCGACCCCGACGGTCGCACCGCGCGCACCGACGGCTGGCAGTCGCAGCCGGGCAGCGCGGCCGCGATCGCGCGGCTCGTGCACGGCGGCTGGCGGGTCGCGATGATGGCCGACAGCGGCCCGCTCGTGCGCGGGGCGACCGACATGGCCGGGCTCAACGCGATGCACGGTCGCCTGCTCGACGAGATCGAGGCCGCGGGCGGTCATGTCGACGCGGTGGTCTTCGTCCCGCCGGCCGACGCGCCCGCGCGCCTCGAACACGCAGCCGCGTCGCTCGGCGATGCGCTGGCACGGATGGGGGCGACCCCGGCCGACACCGTGCTGGTGGCCGACACCTGCGCCGACCTCGAGGCCGGCCACGCCGCGGGCTGCCGGCCGGTGCTGGTCCTGAGCGGACACGGCTGCGCGGCGTTCGATGCAGACGGACTCCCGCCGGGCACCGTGGTGCGCCCCGACCTCTCGGCGCTCGCCGCCGAACTCGCCCCCTGAGTCGCCCGCAGATGCTCGCCGTCCGCACCGCCCTCTTCCTGCTGTTCCAGGCCGTCACGGTCGTGCCATGGGGGCTGTGCTGCCTGCTGATCGCCCCCCTGCCGCTGCACCTGCGCTACCAGTTCACCATCGGCTGGACGAAGATGGTGCTCTGGGCCGCCCGCGTGATCTGCGGCATCGGCTGGGAGGTGCGCGGTCGCGAGAACTTCCCCGACGGCCCGGCGATCATCCTCTCGAAGCACCAGTCGACCTGGGAGACGTTCTTCTACGTGTCCTGGCTGCCGCGCGAGGTGTGCTTCGTGTTCAAGCGCGAACTGCTCTGGATCCCGTTCTTCGGCTGGGGCATCGGCCTGCTGAAGATGATCCACATCGATCGGCGGCAGGGCCGCGACGCCTTCGAATCCGTCGTGCGTCAGGGTCAGCGCAAGCTCGACGAGGGGCGCTGGATCGTCATGTTCCCCGAGGGCACGCGCACCCGGGTCGGCTCGCAGGGCAAGTACAAGAGCGGCGGCGCGCGCCTCGCGGTGCGCACCGGCGCGCCGGTTGTGCCGATCGCGGTCAACGCCGGCGAGTGCTGGCCGAAGAAGCCGATCATCAAGCGCCCGGGACGGGTCGTCGTCTCGGTGGGTCCGCCGATCCCGACCGCGGGGCGCGAGCCCGACGAGGTCAACGACGAAGCCGAGCGCTGGATCGAAGCCGAGATGCGCCGCATCAGCCCGCACGCCTACCGCAGCCCCTCTTCTCCGCCCGCCCTGCATGAAGCGACTTCGTGAACTCGTCCGTGCAGCGGGCGATGCCGCGCTGCAACTGACGCTCCCGCTGTTCGACGCGCCGCCGTCGGCGCCGCCGCGTGCGCCCGCACGCCCGCCGCGCCCCGACGTGTCGCCGCGCGGCCCCGTCGCGCGGACCGTGCCGCCACCGTCCGAGCCCCGGGCCGCGCCGCCGGCACGGGGCCGTCGGGTCGCGCGGCTCGGCGAGCACGCGGTCGAGTACGAGCTGCGTCGCTCGCGACGCCGCACGATCGGCTTCTACGTCGACGACACCGGCCTGCGCGTCACCGCGCCGCGCTGGGTCACGCTCACCGAGATCGACGCCGCGCTGGCCGACAAGGAACGCTGGATCCTGCGCAAGCTGGTCGAGTGGCGCGACCACGCGCAGCGCCGCGAACGGCTCGCGGTCCGTTGGGAGGACGGCGGCACGGTCACCTACCTCGGCCGGGACCTGACGATGCGCCTGCATGCGGGCACCCCGACCGTCGCGCTCGAGGGCGACGTGCTGCGTGTCGCGCTGCCCGCGGGCGCCGGCGAGGCCCAGCTCCGCGACGCCGTGCAGGCGTGGCTGCAGGCGCGCGCGCGCGACGTGTTCGCGCAGCGGCTGCCGATCTACACCGAGCGGCTGGGCCGCGCCCCGAGCCGTTGGCGCCTGTCCTCGGCGCGCACGCGCTGGGGCAGCTGCGCACCCGACGGCTCGGTCCGCCTGAACTGGCGGCTGGTGCACTTCCCGATCGAGATCGTCGACTACGTGATCGCCCACGAGCTGGCGCACCTCAAGGAGATGAACCACGGTCCGCGGTTCTGGGCCACGGTCCAGATGCTGCTGCCGGAGTTCGAGGCGGCGCGCAGCCGCCTCAAGGACTTTCCCGACGATCTGACGCTGAGCTGAACGAGGCCTGACGATGAGACTGCTGCACACCATGCTGAGGGTCGGCGACCTGCAGCGTTCGATCGACTTCTACACGCGCGTGCTCGGCATGAGCCTGCTGCGCCAGACCGACCGGCCCGACCAGAAGTACTCGCTGGCCTTCGTCGGGTACGAGTCGAATCCCGCACAGGCGGAGATCGAGCTGACCTACAACTACGGCGTCACGCAGTACGAGATCGGCACCGCGTACGGGCACATCGCGCTGCAGGTCGAGGACGCCGTCGCCTCGTGCGAGAAGATCCGGGCGGCCGGCGGCACCATCACCCGCGAAGCCGGCCCGGTCAAGGGCGGCACGACGGTCATCGCGTTCGTCCAGGACCCGGACGGCTACAAGATCGAGCTGATCCAGCGCTGAGACCGGCCGGCCGGCCGGTCAGTCCGGCGCGGCCGGTGCCGCGCCACGGGCATCGACGAGGGCATCGGCGATCCGGGCCCACTGCACCACCGGCACTTCCTCCGGACGCGCCGTGGGCGTCAGCCCGAAGGCGGGCAGGTCGGGGTCGACGCCCTGGCTGCGCAGCCACGGCAGCAAGGTGCCGCGCAGCATCTTCCGACGCTGACCGAAGGCGACCGCCAGCAGCAGCTCGAGCGTCGCACGGTCCCGCACGAGGGGCTCGGTCCTCGGGCGCATGCGCACCACGGAGGAATCGACGCGCGGCGGCGGGTCGAAGGCCTCGGGCGGGACGCCGAACAGCCGCTCGACGTGGTGGAAGGCCTGCAGCATCACGCCCAGGCGGCCGTAGTCGGCGACGCCGTGAGGCGCGACGATCCGGTCGACCACCTCCTTCTGCAGCATGAAGTGGGCGTCGACGATCCGCTCGCGGTGCTCGAGCAGCCCGATCAGCAGCGGGCTCGAGATGTTGTAGGGCAGGTTGCCCACCAGCCGGATGCGATCCTCCGCGGCGAGCGCCGAGAAATCGAAGGCGAGCGCATCGGCCTCGTGCACGACGAGCGCCGGCTCCGGCCAGCGCTGGCGCAGTCGGGCGACCAGGTCGCGGTCGATCTCGACCGCCTCGAGCCGGTCGGTCCGCTGCAGCAGCACCGCGGTGAGCGCGCCGAGCCCCGGCCCGATCTCGACCAGGCGCTCGCCCGGACGCGGCGACACCGCATCGGCGATCCGCTGCAGCACCGAGCCATCGGTCAGGAAGTGCTGGCCGAACCGCTTGCGCGGCGCGTGCTTCACCGCTCTTCGAGGCGCATGACGACGTACGCCCGGTCACGGACCTGCGACAGCCACTCGCGGTAGGCCTCGGCCGCCTTGCGCTCGCGGATGGCGTTGCGGGCCGCGGCCCGCACGCGATCGGGCGAGGCACCGTCGGTGCGCCGCTCGAGCACCTCGATCAGGTGGTAGCCGAAGGGGGACTGGACGGGCCCGGCGATCTTGCCCGGGGCGAGTTCGTCCATCGCGCGCTCGAATTCGGGCACCGTGTCGCCCGGGTACACCCAGCCGAGATCGCCGCCGGAGGACGCGGTGCCGTCCTTCGAATACTGACGCGCCATGTCGGCGAAGCTCACCGAGCCGCCTTCGATCCGTTGCCGGATCTCGGTCAGTCGGCGGATCACCTCGGACTCGGGGTTCAGCTCGTCGACGCGCACGAGGATGTGCCGGGCGCGCGTCTGGCGCACCGGCGCGCCGGCGAGCTTGGCGAGCCCGCCGTTGCGGCGGTCGATCAGCTTGATGACGTGGAAGCCCGCGGGACTGCGCAGCACCGGCGCGACCTCGCCGGGCGACAGCGGCTCGACCGCCTGCACGAACATCGGCGGCAGACGGTCGACGGTGCGCATGCCGAGCACGCCGCCGCTGATCGCATCGGTGCCGTCGGACAGGTTCGCGACCAGTCGGCTGAAATCGACGCCACCGCGGGCCTCGCGGGCGGCCGCCTCGGCGCGCAGGCGGGCCCGTTCGACCACCTCGGGCGACGCGCTCTCGGGAACGCGGACGAGCAGCTGCGCGATGTTGAACTCGGCCGCCGCGGCGCCGCCGCCGCTGGCCTGTTCGGCGAGCAGCGCGTCCACCTCGGCTTCGGAGACCTGCACCCGCCCCTCGATGTCGCGTTCGCGCATCCGGCCGATCGTCATCTCGGAGGCCACCTCCTGGCGGAAGGCGGCGAAGGGCTGGCCATCGGCCTCGACGCGCTGGCGGAGCTGGGCGACGCTCAGCTTGGACTCCTGCGCGATCCGGGCGATCGCGCGGTCGATCGCCGCGTCGTCGATCCGGATGCCCGCTTCGCGCGCCGCCTGGGTGGCGGCACGGTCGACGATCATCCGCTCGAGCACCTGGCGCTGCAGCTCCTGCATCGGCGGCAGCTGCACGTTCTGGCTGCGCAGGCGCTGCTCGATCGAGCGGGTGCGCGATTCGAGCTCGCGCGCCGTGATCGCCTCGTTGTTGACGACGGCGACCACGCGGTCGACGAGCAGCGGCTCGCCGGCCCGCGCACCGCCGGCGGGCGCGGCCGCGGGCGGCGGCGGCGCGGGGACGGCCAGGGGCGACGGGCCGGCGCCGGGCAGGCGCAGCTGCGCGTGCGCGCACGGCAGCGCTGCGAGCAGCAGCAGCAGCA
Source organism: Burkholderiales bacterium (assembly GCA_003818495.1). GTDB lineage: Bacteria > Pseudomonadota > Gammaproteobacteria > Burkholderiales > Burkholderiaceae_E > UBA4615. The sequence goes on along the minus strand of RPRK01000012.1, from coordinate 41,995 downwards.
CGAGCGTCCACGAGGGCGAACGGCGAGTGTTCATTCGTATCCGAAGAATCTGGACGGCGTGGCCGGCCGCGTCGAGGGGGGCCGATAGCCGGGGATGTTGCGCGTCAGTATATCGAAGGGGTCCAGCCCGATCCTCGCGAGCCCGTTGAGCTCGAGCTGCACGAAGAACGCGCTGGTCCGCTGCGCGGTGGTGGTCACGTAGCGCTGGGCGACGAAGCGGGTGATCCAGCAGTCGGCCGCGTACTCGAGTCCGAACACCCCTTCGAGCAGCTGCGGCCGCGTGGGGCCGAGCACCCCGGTGGCCGGGTCGACCCCTTCGCGCAGGACCGAATAGTTCACGCGACCGAGCGTGTTCCAGCGGCGCGAGATCGGCCATCGCCACGAGGTGTCGATCTGCGCGTAGTCGCGCTCCTGGTAGCGCAGCGCCACGTTGAACAGCCGGTCGTGGGCCGGCCAGAAGCGCCACGACACGCCGAATCGCGGAACGGCCCCCTCGGCCACCGACACCTGCACCCCGGCGTCGATGTTGTGGCCGCCGCCGAGGTTGCCCGAGGCGACCAGCAGCACGTCGGAACGCGAATAGGTCCGCGTCGGCACGCCCGGCAGCGTGACCCGCTGCTCGTTGAAGTAGACGCGCTGGGCCGCGCCCAGCCGCAGCGACTCGATGCCGGTCGACGGCTCGATGAAGCGCGAGACCGCGCCGGCGGTGATCTGGTTGGCGTCGGCGATCCGGTCGCCCCCGACGAAGAGCTGCTCGTTGAACAGCGTCGCGAAGCTCAGGTTGGCCACGGCCGAGTCGAACACCGGGATCTGGCTCTGGTCGCGATACGGCGTGTAGACGTACAGCAGGCGCGGCTCGAGCGTCTGGATCATGTCGCGGCTGCCGAGCGTGGTGGTGCGCTCGAACACCAGCCCCGAATCCAGCGAGAACGTCGGCACCACGCGGTCGATCGACTCCGGCCCGACCGGGTTGACCTCGAGCCGGTACGAGGTCGCGTGCACCGAGGCCTTGGGCGTGAGGAACCAGGCCGGGCCGCCGAACGGATAGGCGATCGAGGGATTGACGATCATCCGCGCGCCCTGGGCGCTGTTGGCCAGGTCGCGGCGGAAATCGCTGGCATCGGCGGCGACGAGGAAGTCGAAGCCGGCGAGGTCCCGCTTGGAATGGAGCGCGGTGATCTGCGGCATCCGGTCGTAGGCCGGCGCGCTGCGCGCCTCGAGGATGTTCTGGTAGGCCAGCGCCCGGGCGGTGACCACCGTGTCGCCGAACGCGCGGGTCACGAACACGCTGCGCGGCAGGCTGCGCTCGGCGCTCTGCGCGATCGTGCGCGAGTAGTCGACGTAGTAGCTGTCGTCCGAGACGCCACGCACCACCCAGCCGCCGGAGAAGCCGTTCCAGTTGGTGACGGTGTGCGTGCTGTCGATCATCCACCGCGACGCCGCGGCCTCGATGTCGTTCGGGTTGTACTCGAACCGGGTGGCGCCGTTCGACTGCGGCTCGAGGTAGCGCGCCAGGCCGCCGACCTGCAGGCCGCGGCGGGCGGTCGCGTTCGTGTAGAGCGTGAAGTCGCGATTGGGCGCGATGTTCCAGTAGTACGGCACGCGGACCTCCGTACCGTAGGTGCTGGAGATCGACAGCGTGGGCGGCAGGAAGCCGCTGCGCCGCTCGTCGCCGAGCGGGAACGCGACCGCAGGCGCCTTGAAGATCGGCACGTCCTTGAAGTAGAGCGTGGCCCAGCGCGCCGAACCCTCGTCGGCACTGCGGTCGAGGGTGAACGACTCCGCCCGCAGGTACCAGTCCGGATCGTCGGGCTTGCAGGTGGTGTACGTGGCGTTGGTCATCTCGACCTCGCCGCGGCCGAGGAAGTCGGCCCGCTCGGCCTCGCCCCGGGCACCGGTGGCCGGCACGTAGTAGCGGGGCGAGGCGAAGGAGCCTTCGTTCGCGTCGAGCCTGAGGATCAGCTCGGGGCCGGTGAAGACCGTGCCTTCGCGGGCGATGCGGACGTTGCCCACGGCGACCACCTCGTCGTCGGCCTCGTAGATCGTCAGCCGGTCGCCGCGGATGACCGTGCCGCCGCGCCGCACCTCGGCATTGCCCTCGAGCGTCGTCTCGCGGTTCGTGCGGCCGTCGACCGAATCGCCGCGCGCGAAGGTCGGACGGGGCGCGTCGGCATCGAGGTTCGACTCGCGCAGCTCGGTCTCGAGGCGCAGCCGGGCCCCCCCCGGTTCGAGCGGACCGGACGCGCCCTGCGCACGAGCACCCCCCACCGGCACGGCGAGCAGCGCGGCGAGGAGGAGCGGACCGGCGGCGGACGGGGGTCGAAGGGGGCGGCGCATTCGAGGCGGCTTCGGGGGCGCTCCGGGGCGCTGCGGTTCGATCCCGTATTATAGGGAGCCACCCGGATACGCATGGACACACGACTCGAACTGCTCCGCGCCTGGCTCGAGGCGCTGCCGGCCTCGCACGGCCTCGCACCCGGCACGCTGCGGCCGGCCTCCAACGACGCGAGCTTTCGCCGGTACTTCCGCGTCGACGCGGGCGCCGCCTTCGGCGGCAGCCTGGTCGCGATGGACGCCCCGCCGCCGATGGAGGACTGCCGGCCGTTCGTGCACGCGGCCGAGGTGCTCGGCCGCAGCGGCGTCAGCGTGCCGCGCGTGGTCGAGGCCGACCTCGACCGGGGCTTCCTCCTGCTCGAGGACTTCGGCTCGACCACCTACCTCTCGGTGCTCGACGACGCCACCGCGCCGGCGCTGTACGCCGATGCGATCGGTGCGCTGGTCGCCCTGCAGTCGGCGGGAAGCGCCGAGGACTTCCCGCCGTACGACCGGGAGCTGCTGCTGCGCGAGCTGCGGCTCTTCCCCGAGTGGTACGTCGAACGGCACAAGGGCATCAGCCTGACCGCCGCCGATCGCGCCGTGCTCGACGACGCCTTCGAGACGATCCTCGCCGTCACGCTGGCGCAGCCGCGGGTCCACGTGCACCGCGACTTCCATTCGCGCAACCTCATGCTGCTGCCCGGCACCCGCAACCCCGGCATCCTCGACTTCCAGGATGCCGTCGTCGGACCGATCACCTACGACCTGGTCTCGCTGCTGCGCGATGCCTACGTGCGCTGGGAGGAGGAGCAGGTCCTCGACTGGGCGATCCGCTACTGGGAGCGCGCCCGCGCGGCCGGACTGCCGATGCCCGCGCAGTTCGGCGACTTCTACCGCGATTTCGAATGGATGGGCCTGCAGCGGCACCTGAAGGTGCTCGGCATCTTCGCGCGCCTGTGCCACCGCGACGGCAAGGACCGCTACCTCGCCGACCTGCCGCTGGTGCTGCGCTACGTCCGAGACGTCGTCGCCCGCTACAACGGCCTCGGGCCGCTCGCCCGGCTGATCGATCGCATCGAGGGCGACACCCCGGGCGTCGGCTACACCTTCTGAGATCGGCCGTCCGATGCGCGCGATGATCCTGGCCGCGGGCCGTGGCGAGCGGATGCGGCCCCTGACCGACACCTGCCCCAAGCCCCTGCTGCCCGTGGGCGGACGCCCGCTGATCGCCTGGCACCTCGAGCGCCTGGCCGCGGCCGGCGTATACGACGTGGTGATCAACCACGCCTGGCTGGGCCAGGAGATCGAGCGGGTCCTGGGCGACGGCTCGCGCTGGGGCCTGTCGATCCGCTACTCGCCCGAGACGACGGCGCTCGAGACCGCGGGCGGCATCGCGAACGCCCTGCCGCTGCTCGGCGACGCCCCCTTCCTCGTCGTCAACGGCGACGTCTGGTGCGACTGGGATCCCCGGCGCGCGACAGCGATCGCCGCCCAGCTCGAAGCCTGCGACTGGGACGCCTGGTGCGTGCTGGTCGACAATCCCGACCACCATCCCGGGGGCGACTTCGCCCTCGCAGACGGTCGGCTGCTGGAGGCCCCCGCCGTGCCGGGCGGGCAGCGATTCACCTTCTCGGGCATCGGTCTCTACCGCCCCACCCTCTTCGCGGGCATCGTGCGCGGTGCGCCTGCGAAGCTCGCCCCGCTGCTGCGCGGCGCGGCCGCGGCCCGCCGTGCCGGTGCCGAACGCCACCTCGGCCGATGGGTCGACGTGGGCACGCCGCAGCGCCTCGCCGACCTCGACGCCTCACTGGACGCATCCCGATGACCGACATCACGCCCTTCAAGACCCGCCGGCAGCGGCTGGCCGAATCGATGCGCGCCCGCGGCGGCGGCGTCGCGGTGATCGCGACGGCACCCGAGGTGCCGCGCAACCGCGACACCGACTACCCGTACCGCCCCGACAGCTACTTCTACTACCTCAGCGGCTTTCCCGAGCCCGAGGCGGTGGTGGTCGTCGATGCCCGGGGGGAGACGCCGCGCTCGATCCTCTTCTGCCGCGACAAGAACGAGGAACGCGAGATCTGGGACGGTTTCCGCCACGGTCCGGCCGCGGCCGCGGAGCGCTTCGGCTTCGACGAGGCGCGCTCCTTCGCGAGCCTGGACGAGGCGATGCCCGACCTGCTCGCCGACGCCCCGGCGGTGTTCTGCGCGCTGGCCGAGACGAGCGGCGCGGACGCCCAGCTCCAGCGCTGGCTGTCGGCGGTGCGCGCCCAGGCGCGGGCCGGTGTCGGCGCACCGGCCGCGGCCTGGAACGTCCGTGCGCTGCTCGACGAGATGCGTCTCGTCAAGGACGACAGCGAGCTCGACACGATGCGCCGGGCCGCACGCATCTCCGCCCACGCCCACGTCCGCGCGATGCGCGCCACCGCGCCGGGCCTGCGGGAGTACGAGATCGAGGCCGAACTGCTGCACGAGTTCCGGCGCAACGGCTCGCAGTTCCCGGCCTACGGGTCGATCGTGGCGGGCGGACGCAATGCGTGCGTGCTGCACTACCGCGAGAACGACGCGGTGCTGCGCGACGGCGATCTGCTGCTGATCGACGCCGGCTGCGAGCTCGACGGCTATGCGTCGGACATCACCCGCACCTGGCCGGTCAGCGGCCGCTTCAGCGGCCCGCAGCGCGAGCTCTACGACGTCGTGCTCGCCGCGCAGGCAGCGGCCATCGACGCCACCCGCCCGGGCGCGCGCTTCACCGATCCGCACGATGCGGCGGTGCGGGTGCTGGCGCAGGGCATGATCGACGCGGGGCTCCTCAAGGGCACGCTCGACGGCGTGATCGAGAGCGGCGACTACCGCCGCTTCTACATGCACCGCACCGGCCACTGGCTGGGGATGGACGTGCACGACTGCGGCGAGTACCGCGAGCCGGGCGAGACCGGTTCGGCCGGCGCCGAGAAGCCGTGGCGCGTGCTGCGGCCCGGCATGGTGCTGACCGTCGAGCCCGGCCTCTACGTGCGCGCCGCCGACGACGTGCCCGAGGCCTATCGCGACATCGGCATCCGCATCGAGGACGACGCGGTCGTCACGGCCACCGGCTGCGAGATCATCACCGGCGACGTGCCCAAGGCCGCCGCCGACATCGAGGCGCTGATGCGGGCGCGATGAGCGCGGGCGGCACCGCGTCCGTCGAGGACGCTCCCCACGACGCGCACGGCCCGGACCACCGGGACGCCGGCTCGCCTGCTGCGACCGATGCGACCGATGCGCCCGACCCGCGCTGGCACGTCGTCGGCGCCGGACCGGTCGCGCTCGCCTTCGCGCTCTTCCTCGTGCGGCGCGGCGTGCCGGCCTCGACGATCGCGCTCGACCCGCCCCCCGACGCGGACGCACCGGTGCCGCCCGCGCTCGCGGCCCGCACGCTGGCGATCTCCCAGGGCACGACCCAGCTGCTCGAGCGCATCGCCGCGATGCCTGCGGCCGGCCGCATCGAGCGGGTCGAGGTGTCGCTGCGCGGGCACGCCGGCCGCACCCGCATCGTCGCGACCGACCTGGGGATGCCGGCGCTCGGGTACGTGATGCGCTACGGCCCCCTCACGCGCGCGCTGCGCCTCGCGGCACGCGCCCATCGCTGGGCGTCGCCGCCCGCCGCGGGCACTCCGGTCGCCCTGGTCGTGCATGCCGAGGGCGACGCCGGCGACGATGCCGATACCCGCGAGTTCGACCAGTGCGCGCTGCTCGGCGAGGTCGGCGCGCCGCGGGCGCCCTCGACGCTGCACGGCACCGCGTTCGAGCGGTTCACCCCCGACGGCCCGCTCGCACTGCTGCCGCTGCCGGAACCCGGCCGCTGGACACTGGTGTGGTGCGACCGGCCCGAACGCTGCGAGGCACGCCGGAACACGGACCTCCCTGCGCTGTCGGCGGCGCTGCAGCAGCGCTTCGGGGACGCGCTGGGCCCGCTCCAGGTCGACGGGCCGCTCGCGGTCGCGCCGCTCGCGCGCCGGGCCCGCCGCGCCCTCTCCGCGACCGGCGAGGCCTGGATCGGCAACGCCGCCCAATCGCTGCATCCGGTCGCCGGACAGGGGCTGAACCTCGGCCTGCGCGATGCGTTCGAGCTCGCCGATGCGCTCGCGCCGGTGCACCTGCGTGGCGTGCCCCTGCCGCAGGCGCTCGAGCGCTGGGCCCGGGGCCGGCGGCTGGACCGGACGGTCACGATCGCGCTGACCGACCTGATGGCGGCGAGCTTCACCTGGCCGCTGGCCCGCCCGCTGCAGTCACCGGTGCTCGCGGCGCTCGACGCGATCGCGCCGCTGCGTCGCCCGCTCGCGCTTCACCTGATGTTCGGCCACCGCTGAGCCGGCGCCGGGAGCGTCTGCGCGGGGGCGGCGGGACGCGCGCCCTGCGGCGGCACCGCACGATAGCGTCCGCTCACCCTCACCGGCTTCGGAACGGGGTCGCGCTGCCTGCTTCTTGTGCAGGCGGATTTTCGCTAGAATCCGCTCCCCCCCTGGCCCGCCACCGCCCTGCCACACGCTCGCCCCGCGTGGCCCGCAGCTCCCCGCCCCGTCCACGCCATGCACCTCGGCCCGTACCGGTTGCCCAACAACGTGTTCGTCGCGCCGATGGCCGGCGTCACGGACCGGCCGTTCCGACAGCTCTGCCGCGCGCTCGGCGCCGGCTACGCGGTGTCGGAGATGGCCGCCTCCAACCCGCGGCTGTGGGCATCGGTGAAGACGGCGCGGCGTCTGGACCACCAGGGCGAGCCGACCCCGAAGGCCGTGCAGATCGCCGGCGCCGACCCGGCGATGATGGCCGAGGCCGCCCGCTTCAACGTCGACCGCGGCGCCCAGGTGATCGACATCAACATGGGCTGTCCGGCCAAGAAGGTGTGCGACGTGGCGGCCGGCTCGGCGCTGATGGCCGACGAGCCGCTGGCCATCGCGATCGTGGCGGCGGTGGCGGCGGCGGTCGACGTGCCGGTCACGGTGAAGCTGCGCACCGGCCCCTCGCCGGCCCGGCGCAATGCGGTGGCGCTCGCCCGCGCGCTGACATCGGCCGGAGCCGCGATGATCACCGTCCACGGCCGTACCCGGGCCTGCGCGTTCGGCGGACACGCGGAGTACGACACCATCGCCGAGGTCAAGCAGGCGGTGGACGTGCCGGTGGTGGCCAACGGCGACATCGACTCGCCGGCGAAGGCGGCGTTCGTCCTCGCGCGCACCGGCGCCGACGCGGTGATGATCGGACGGGCCGCGCAGGGGCGGCCCTGGATCTTCCGCGAGATCGACCATTTCCTGAGGACGGGCGAGCTGCTCGCGCCGCCCGACCTCGCCGAGATCCGCAGCGTGCTGCGCGGTCACCTGATCGACCACTACGCGTTCTACGGCGAGCTCCAGGGCCCGCGGATCGCGCGCAAGCACATCGGCTGGTACATCGACGGCTGGTGCGAGGACCGGCGCTTCGCCGCCGCCCGCGCCCACGCCACGGACCCCACGCAGGCAGGCACCGACGACCGCGGCGACGCGGTCCGGCTGCGCGACGCGATCAATCGCGCCGAGCGGCCCGACGTGCAGCTCGCCCTGCTCGACGACTATCTCGACCATGCAGATGACCGAATCGCAGTCCATTGACCAGGCGGTGACCCGCAGTCTCGAGAAGTACTTCCGGGACCTCGAGGGCGCACGGCCGAGCGCGATCTACGACATGGTGCTCGCCTCGGTCGAGCGGCCGATGCTCGAGGTCGTGATGAAGCAGGCGCACGGCAACCAGCTGCGGGCGAGCGAGATGCTCGGCATCAACCGCAACACGCTTCGCAAGAAGCTGCAGCACTACGGCCTGCTCTGAGCGGCCCCACCCGGAGAGCCTCACCATGCATCGCGTCGAACGCGCCCTGATCAGCGTCTCGGACAAGGACGGCGTCGTCGAGCTCGCCTCGCAGCTCGCCGCGCTCGGCGTGAAGCTGCTGTCGACCGGCGGCACCGCGAAGCTGCTGCAGCAGGCGGGGCTCGCGGTCACCGAGGTCTCGGACTACACCGGCTTTCCGGAGATGCTCGACGGGCGCGTCAAGACGCTGCATCCGAAGGTGCACGGCGGTCTGCTCGCCCGCCGGGATTCGCCCGAGCACATGGCGGCGATCGAGGCGCACGGCATCGGCCGCATCGACCTGCTGGTCGTCAATCTCTATCCGTTCCAGCAGACCGTCGCGCGGCTCGACTGCACGCTCGAGGACGCGATCGAGAACATCGACATCGGCGGGCCGGCGATGCTGCGGGCCGCGGCGAAGAATCATTCCGGCGTGGCCGTCGTTGTCGACCCGAAGGACTACCGGCGCGTGCTCGGCGAGATCCGCGAGCACGGCGTGGTCGCCGACGCGACCCGCTTCGAGCTCGCCCGCAAGGTGTTCGCGCACACCGCGCAGTACGACGGGGCGATCGCCAACTGGCTGGGGGGCGTGCGCACCGACGGCACGCGCGACGCGTTCCCGCAGTCGCTGACGATGCAGTTCGAGCGCGTGCAGCCGATGCGCTACGGCGAGAACCCGCACCAGGGCGCGGCGTTCTATCGGGACGTCGCGCCGGCGACCGGCACGCTCGCTCACTACCGGCAACTCCAGGGCAAGGAGCTGTCGTACAACAACATCGCCGACTCCGACGCGGCCTGGGAGTGCGTCAAGACGTTCGAGGAAGCCGCCTGCGTGATCGTCAAGCACGCGAACCCCTGCGGCGTCGCGATCGGCCGCGACTGCGGCGACGCCTATGCGAAGGCGTTCGCAACGGACCCCACCTCGGCGTTCGGCGGCATCATCGCGTTCAACCGGCCGCTCGACGGCATCGCGGCCGAGCAGGTCTCCAAGCAGTTCGTCGAGGTCCTGATCGCGCCCGGATTCGACGATGCGGCGCGCCGCGTGTTCGCGGCCAAGCAGAACGTGCGCCTCCTCGAGATCCCGATCGCCCGCTCGACGAACCACGTCGACCTCAAGCGCGTCGGCGGCGGCCTGCTGGTGCAGACGCCGGACGAATGGAACCTCGCGCCCGAGGATCTGAAGATCGTCACGAAGCGCGCGCCGAGCCCGGCGCAGCTGAGCGACCTGCTGTTCGCCTGGCGGGTGGCGAAGTTCGTGAAGTCCAACGCGATCGTGTTCTGCGGCGACGGCCGCACGCTCGGCGTCGGCGCCGGCCAGATGAGCCGCATCGATTCCGCGCGCATCGCCTCGATCAAGGCCGAGCACGCGAACCTCACGCTCGCCGGCTCGGTGGTCGCCTCCGACGCGTTCTTCCCGTTCCGCGACGGCCTCGACGTGGTGGTCGATGCCGGCGCGGTCGCGGTGATCCAGCCCGGCGGCTCGGTGCGCGACGAGGAGGTGATCGCGGCGGCCGACGAGCGCGGCGTCGCGATGGTGTTCTCGGGCGTGCGCCACTTCCGGCACTGATTCCCGGGGGCGGCGCGGCCCCTCGGGTCAGACGCGTATCATCCGGACCGATGGAACGGATCCTCGGTATCGACCCCGGCCTGCGGCTGACCGGCTTCGGCATCGTCGAACGGCACGCCGCCGGCCGCCTCGTCTACGTGGCGAGCGGGGTGATCCGCGTGCCCGACGGCGAGCTGCCCGCACGGCTGGCCACGATCTTCTCGCAGCTGCGCGAGGTCATCGACGAGTACCAGCCGGCCTCGGCCGCGATCGAGCGGGTGTTCGTCAACGTGAACCCGCAGACCACGCTGCTGCTCGGCCAGGCGCGGGGCGCCGCGATCTGCGCGGCCGCGACCGCCGGCCTCGCGGTCGCCGAATTCACCCCGATGCAGATCAAGCAGGCGGTCGTCGGCTACGGCCGCGCGACCAAGCAGCAGGTACAGGCGATGGTCGTGCGGCTGCTCGGGCTGCCGGGCACGCCGTCGAAGGATGCCGCCGACGCGCTGGCCTGCGCGGCCTGCCAGGCGCAATCCATGACGCTTGTCGAGACACTGGTGGCCGGCGCGGCGAGCCACGCGGCGCCGTCCGTGCTCGCGCGCCGTGGCGCCCGCGTGCGGCGCGGCAGGCTGGTGCACTCGTGATCGGGCGCCTCTCCGGGGTGCTGCTGTCCAAGTCGCCGCCCCAGGTGCTGATCGACGTGCAGGGCACCGGCTACGAGGTCGACGTGCCCATGAGCACGCTGTACGACCTGCCGCCGGCGGGCGAGCGCGTCGTGCTGCTCACGCACTTCGTGGTCCGGGAGGACGCGCAGCTCCTCTACGGCTTCCTCACCGAGGGCGAACGCACGGCGTTCCGCGCGCTCATCAAGATCTCGAGCGTCGGCCCGCGCACGGCGCTCGCGGTCCTCTCGGGCATGTCGGTGGCGGACCTCGCGCAGGCGGTCACGCTGCAGGAGGCCGGGCGGCTGGTGAAGGTGCCCGGCATCGGCAAGAAGACCGCGGAGAGACTGCTGCTCGAGCTCAAGGGCAAGCTGGGGCCCGAGCTGCCCGCGGTCGCGGGCCAGCCGCCGGTGCCGGACCACGCCGCCGACATCCTGCGCGCGCTGCTGTCGCTCGGTTACTCCGAGCGCGAGGCGACGGTGGCGGCCAAGCAGGTGCCGCCCGACACCGGCGTCTCCGACGGCATCCGGCAGGCCCTCAAGCTCCTCGCCCGCAGCTGAGCGGTCGCGCGGGACGGGCGCTCCGGCGGCGGCCGGCGCGCCGATCCCCCGCCGTCGACCGCCCGTCGGCGGGTCGCGCGCCTCGCGTGGGAGTGCGGCCGATGATCGGCCGATCCTCCGACGGTGCCCGCCATGTCCCGCCGACTGCCGCCTCCCGTGCTGCCCGAACACGCCCTGCCGCCCTCCGCACGGGCGCGCGGCCGCCGCACGCTGATGCGCCTGGGCGCGATCGCGGTCGCCGGCATCGCGCTGCGCCCGATCCTGGCCGACGCCCTGCCCACGGGCGAGCAGGCGCCCGACCTCGCCCTGCGCACCGACAGCGGCACCGGCACGCTCTCCGAGCTTCGCGGACGGGTCGTGTGGCTGGATTTCTGGGCATCGTGGTGCGGTCCGTGCCGGCAGTCGTTCCCCTGGATGGAGGCGATGCAGCAGCGCTACGGGTCGCAGGGCCTGCAGGTGGTCGCGCTCAACCTCGACGCGAAGGCGGAGTCCGCCCGCCGGTTCCTGGCCGAACACCGGGCGACGTTCACCGTCGCTTTCGATCCGAGCGGCGACAGCGCCCGTCGGTACGCGGTCCGGGCGATGCCGACCTCGGTGCTGATCGGCGCCGACGGCCGGGTGCGCACGGTCCACGCCGGCTTTCGCGACGCCGATCGCCCGACCCTCGAAGCCGCGCTGCGCGACGCGCTCGCAGCGCGGGCCAGCATGGCGAAAGCTTCGTGAGGGCACACGCGCTGCTGCTGCTCGCGGCATGCCTGGCCGGCGCGGGATGCAGCGGTCCGGTCGTCGTCGAGGCCTGGGAGAAGGGCGAGCTCGCACGCCCCGAGATGCGCTTCGACACCGGCTCGCTCGAGAGCCGGATGAGCGAGCAGGTCTACCCGAGCAAGGAAGGCTCGTCGGGCGGCACCGGCGTGGGCGGCGGCGGCTGCGGCTGCAACTGAGGCCGACGACCGTGACCACTTCTGACGCATCGAACGCATCGAACGCAGCGGGCACGGACGCCGCCTGCGCGACGCTGCCCGCCCCGCGCGGCGGCGCGCCCCTCGCGCCGGCGCTGCTGGCGGCCGCGCTGGCGCTGCCCGGCGTGTCCGCGCCGGTCGCGGCGCAGGCGCCGCCCGAGCGCGCGCAGCTCGACGTGCGCTGGCTGCACTACCAGGACTCGCAGCCCGGTCTCAAGCGCATCCGCGTGGACACGCCCTCGATCGGTCTGCGCGTGCCGGTGGCGGGTCGCTGGACCTTCGAGGGCGTCACCAGCTACGACTCGGTGTCGGGCGCGTCGCCGCGCTGGCATTCTTCGGTCTCGAGCGCATCGCGGATGAGCGACGAGCGCACTGCCGGCGACCTGCGCGTCACCCGTCACTGGGACCGCGCGACCCTGTCGGTCGGCGGCGCCTACTCGAGCGAGAACGACTACGTGTCGCGGGCACTGTCCTTGCGCGGCAGCGTCTCCAGCGCGGACAACAACCGCACCTGGAGCTTCGGTCTCGGGCGCGCGGACGACCGCATCGATCCGGTCAATCGCATCGTCGTCGACGAACGCCGAAAGACCACGGACGTGCTGCTCGGCGTGACGCAGGTGCTGACCCCGGTCGACATCGTGCAGCTCAACGTGACCCACGCCCGCGGCAGCGGCTACTACTCCGATCCCTACAAGACGATCGACTCGCGACCGCGGGAGCGGGTGCAGACCGCCGTGCTGCTGCGCTGGAACCATCACTTCCAGGGTCCGGGCGCGACGATGCGCCTGGGCTGGCGCACCTATGCGGACAGCTGGGACGTGCGCTCGAACACGCTGACCGGCGAATGGGTGCAGCCGGTGGCCGGCGGCTGGACGCTCACGCCGTCCCTGCGCTACTACACGCAGAGCGCGGCCAGCTTCTTCTATGCGCCGGTCTACGATCCGACCCTCGGCGCGCCGTTCCCGGAGGGCTACCTGACCGACCTCGGCGCGCCGCGCTCGCCCGATGCGCGGCTGGCGGCCTTCGGCGCGGCGGCCATCGGGTTCCGCGTGGCCAAGGCCATCGACCGTTCGAACCTGGTCGACTTCAAGGCCGAGTACTACGAGCAGCGTGGCGAATGGCGGCTCGGCGGCCCCGGAACCGCCGGTCTCGCCCCGCTCAGGGCCACGATCCTGCAGGTGGGATTGACCCACCTGTTCTGATCCGGCGAGCATCGGTGATGCTGCGACCGTTCGGTTTCGGGTTCGACGCGATGGCGAGCCGCTGCGAGGTCCGACTGGCCGCGCCCGACGAGGCGCGGGCCCGGGCCTGGGCGCAGGCCGCGATCGACGAGGTGCGCCGCATCGAGGCCAAGTACTCGCGCTACCGCGAGGACAGCGTGGTCGCCGCGATCAACCGCGCCGCGGGTGCCGCCCCGGTGACGGTCGATGCGGAGACGCAGGCGCTCCTCGGCTATGCCGATGCACTGTGGCGCGAGAGCGGCGGGCGCTTCGACGCCACCTCCGGCGTGCTGCGCCGGGCCTGGGACTTTCGCCTCGGCATCGTGCCGGACGAGGCCGCGCTCGATGCGCTGCGCCCGCTGATCGGCTGGCAGGACGTCATGCGCGACGGCGCGTCCCTGCGGCTGCCCCGGCCCGGCATGGAGCTCGATTTCGGCGGCTTCGGCAAGGAGTACGCCGCCGACCGGGCCGCCGAGGCGCTGCGCACGGCCGGTGCCCGCCATGGCTTCGTCGACCTGGGCGGCGACATCCGCGCGATCGGCCCCCAGCCCGACGGCGCGCCCTGGTCGATCGCGATCCAGGACCCGCGCGACGCCGCCGGCACGGTCGCCGCCTTCGAGCTGTCCGACGGAGCGGTCTGCACCAGCGGCGACTACGAGCGCTTCTTCGAGCGCGACGGCGTGCGCCACTGCCATGTGCTCGATCCGCGCAGCGGCCGCTCCGTGCGCCACTGGCGGTCGGTGACGGTGGTCGCGCCGGTCGCGGTCGCGGCCGGCGGCTACACGACGATCGCGATGCTGCTGGAGGCCGACGCGCCGGCGCTCCTCGATCGCACCGGGCTGCCCTGGCTCGCCATCGGCCCGGATGGCGCGCTGCAGGCGTCGCCCGGGCAGCGCTGAAGCGGCGCGGGTCGGGCCCGCCGGTCCGATAGAATGCGGCGATGATCGAACACGACCGCCTGATCGCGCCGGGCCCGGCCTCGCCGGCAGAAGAGGCGGTCGAGCGCGCGCTGCGCCCGAAGGCGCTCGCCGACTACGTCGGACAGCCGCGCATCCGGGAACAGCTCGAGATCTTCGTGAGCGCGGCCCGCAATCGCGGCGAGGCGCTCGATCACCTGCTGCTGTTCGGCCCCCCCGGACTCGGAAAGACCACGCTCGCGCACATCGTCGCCGCCGAGATGGGCGTGAACCTGCGCCAGACCTCGGGGCCGGTCCTGGAGCGGCCCGGCGACCTCGCGGCCCTGCTGACCAACCTCGAGAAGAACGATGTGCTCTTCATCGACGAGATCCACCGGCTGAGCCCGGTCGTCGAGGAGATCCTGTACCCCGCCCTCGAGGACTTCCAGATCGACATCATGATCGGCGAGGGGCCGGCCGCGCGCTCGATCAAGCTCGACCTGCAGCCGTTCACGCTGGTCGGTGCGACCACCCGGGCCGGCATGCTGACCAATCCGCTGCGGGACCGGTTCGGCATCGTGGCCCGGCTCGAGTTCTACGACGTCGACGACCTCACGCGGATCGTCACGCGCTCGGCGGCCCTGCTCAAGGCGCCGACCGACGAGGGCGGCGCCCGCGAGATCGCGCGGCGCGCCCGCGGCACCCCACGGATCGCCAACCGGCTGCTGCGGCGCGTGCGCGACTACGCCGAGGTCAAGGCGCAGGGCGTGGTCACCGCCGAGGTCGCCGACCGTGCGCTCACCATGCTCGACGTCGACCGCATCGGTCTCGACACGATGGACCGCCGGCTGCTGCTCGCGGTCATCGAGAAGTTCTCGGGCGGCCCGGTGGGCCTGGACAACGTCGCTGCTGCGATCGGCGAGGAGCGCGACACCATCGAGGACGTGCTCGAGCCCTACCTGATCCAGCAGGGCTTCCTGCAGCGCACGCCACGCGGCCGCGTCGCCTCGGCCGCCGCGTGGCGGCACTTCGGCCTCGCCGCGCCCGACCGCCAGGCCGCCTCGGACCTGTTCGGCGGCGACGACGGCGGTGCCGCATGAGCGCACCGGTCGATCACAACGAATTCGTCTGGCGGCTCCACGAGGCCACGCCCCGGACCTGGGTCACGCCGACGCTCATCGCGCTCAACCTCGCGGTCTGGCTGCTGAACATCGTGAGCGGCCTGTCGCCGATGTCGCCGGGCGCCCGCGAGCTCGCCATGTGGGGGGGCAACTTCCTGCCGATGACCCTCGAGCAGCCGTGGCGCCTGCTGTCGGCGATGTTCCTGCACGGCGGCATCGTGCACCTCGGCTTCAACATGTGGGCGCTGTGGAACACCGGACGGCTCGCCGAGCGCTTCTACGGCAACACCCAGCTCGCGGTCATCTACCTGGTCGCGGGCCTCGCCGGCTCGATGGCGAGCCTGTTCTTCGCGGCCCGGACGGGGGTGTCGGTCGGCGCCTCCGGGGCGATCTTCGGCGTGGTGGGCTGCCTGCTCGCGGCGCTGTCCACCAAGGCCGGCAAGCTGCCGGCCGAGCTTGCGAAATCGATGCGATCGTCGATGCTCACCTTCGTCGCCCTGTCGCTGGTCCTGGGCTTCACGGCGGGCTTCATCGACAACGCCGCGCACATCGGCGGCCTGGCGGGCGGCTATCTGATGGGCCTCGTGATGGCCGAGAAGTTCGATGCCGACGAGTTCCGGCGCCAGGGCCTGGTGCGGGGCGTGGCCGCGATCGCGATCGCGGTGCTGCTGCTCGGCGGGGTGTGGGCGATGCTCGTGCCCCGCGCGACCTGACGGACGGTGGCACGGGCCTTGGTAGAATCGGCCCCGATGAGCGAGGCCCGCAGCTTCTCGATCCGCGTGCGCGTGTACTACGAGGACACCGACGCGGGCGGGATCGTCTACCACGCGACGTACCTGCGCTGGATGGAGCGCGCCCGCAGCGACTGGCTGCGCGCGCTCGGCGAGCGCCACGACGCGATGGCCGGTCAGGGGCTGCAGTTCGTCGTCAGCGAGGTCGACATCCGATACCGGCGTCCGGCACGGCTCGACGACCTGCTCGACGTGGACCTCGAGGTGCTCGAGGTCCGGCGCGCGTCGCTGCGGCTCACGCAGCGCACGCGCGGCGCCGACGACGGATCCCTGCTCGCCGATGCGACGGTGCGCGTCGCGGTGATGGATCGGCACACCGGCCGACCCGCGCCGATGCCGAAGCGGCTGCTCGATATGCTTGGAGCCCCATGAACAACAACGACATGTCGATCCTCTCGCTGGTGCTCAACGCCAGTGTCCTCGTGCAGTTCGTGATGGCCGGACTGCTCGCGATCTCGATCGCCTCCTGGACGGTGATCTTCCGCAAGGGCTTCCAGATCCGAGCCGCCCGGGCCGCCACCGAGCGCTTCGAGTCCGAGTTCTGGCGCCCCGGCGACCTGCATGCGCTCTACACGCGCACCGCCGAACAGCCCGGGGACCACGGACCGCTCGCGCGGATCTTCGAGTCCGGCATGCGCGAGTTCCTCAAGACCCGCCAGCAGAAGCCGGGCGACGCGAACGCGATGCTCGAGGCGGCGCGCCGCGCGATGCGCGCGGCCTACCAGCGCGAGATGGACGCGCTCGAGTCGAGCCTCGCGTTCCTGGCGTCGGCGGGTTCGGTGAGCCCGTACATCGGCCTGTTCGGCACGGTGTGGGGCATCATGAATTCGTTCCGCGGGCTGGCCAACGTCAAGCAGGCGACGCTGGCCGCGGTGGCGCCCGGCATCGCGGAGGCGCTGGTGGCGACCGCCATCGGCCTGTTCGCCGCGATCCCCGCCTTCGTCGCCTACAACCGCTTCGCGTACGACGTCGAGCGGCTGTCGAACCGCTTCGACACCTTCGTCGAGGAGTTCTCCAACATCCTGCAGCGCCAGGCGCGCTGAGCACCGGAGCCCCGCGATGCCCAGCGTCTCCTCGTCCCGCCGCGGCGGCCGGCGCCGGTTCGTGTCCGAGATCAACGTCGTGCCGTACATCGACGTGATGCTGGTGCTGCTGGTGATCTTCATGGTCACCGCACCGCTGCAGCCGCCGGGTCAGATCGACGTGCCCGGCGCCGGACAGAGCACGACGCCGCCCGACGCGCTGGTCGAGATCCGCCTGGGCGCCGGCGGCGAGCTGCGCATGGTCACGCGCAACATGCCCCAGCAGTTCGACCGTACGGTCGGCGAGCGCGACATCGCGCCGACGCTGCGCAGCTTCGGCGAGCCCGGCACGCTGGCGGTGCTGATCGCGGCCGACCAGAAGGTGCCCTACGGCGATGTGGTGAAGCTGATGGACCGGGTGCGTGCCGCAGGCGCCGGTCGGGTCGGACTGATGGTGCGGGGCAAGGACTCGTGAGCACGCCGCGCCCTCCGGCGGGCGGCTCGCCGCCGCCCGGGCAGCGTCCGTCCGGAGGATCCGGCACGGGCGTCGACCCGCGGGCGGGCGGCTCACGGGCAGCGGGCGCCCCGCCCTCGCCGCCCCCGCCACCGTCGTGGCCGCCTCAGCACCCCGGCGCCCGGCCGCCCGGTGCCGAACCGCGTTCCGTTCCGCGCCCGGAATCGCGCCCGGAATCGCGTCCGGCATCGCGCCCGGAATTGCGCCCCGGCCCGAGCGCGGATCCACGCGCCGACCCGGCGCCGTCGTTCGGCCCCGCGCCCTCGGACGCCTCCGCGCCGCCGCCCCGCTCCGGTCGGCCGAAGCGCCCGCCGCGGGCGGGCGGCAAGCTGCGTGCGATCGGCCTGGCGCTCGCGATCCACGCGCTCCTGATCGGGCTGCTCGTGTTCGGCCTGCAGTGGACGCACCGCGAGCCCGAGCCGGTCCAGGCGGAACTGTGGGTGCCGCCGCCGCCCCGGGCGACGCCGGCGCCACCCGTGCCGAAGCCCGAGCCGCCTCCGCCGCCGAAACCCGAACCGCCGCCGCCGCCGCCGAAACCGGAGCCCCCGCCGCCGCCGCCGAAGGCCGAGCCCGACATCAAGGTCGAGCAGGCCCGGCGCGAGGCCGAGCGCAAGGAGGCCGAGCGTGTGCTCGCCGAGCAGAAGGCGGCTGAGAAGAAGGAGGCCGATCGCAAGGACGCCGAGCGCAAGGCCGAGGAGAAGCGGGCCGAGGACAAGCGCCGTGCGGCCGAGCAGAAGCTCGCCGAGCAGAAGGCGGCCGACGAGAAGCGCCAGAAAGAGGAGCAGGCCCGCAAGGACGCCGACCGGAAGGCCGCCGACGACAAGCGCCGCGCCGAGCAGGCACGCAAGGAGGCCGAGGCGGCCGATCAGCGGCGCGCGGAGGACATCCGCCGTCTGCAGACCCAGGCCGGCACCTCGGGCATTCCGAGCGACCAGGTGGTCCGAGGCGCTGCCGCAGGCCGCATCGACGCAGGCTACGGTGCCCGGGTCGCGGCCGCGATCCGCGCGAACACCACCTTCCGGATCCCGCCCGATCTCGACGGCAATCCGAAGGCGGTGTTCCTGGTGCAGCTGCGGCCCGACTGCAGCGTGGCCGGGATCCGGCTTCGGCGCACCAGCGGCGTGCCGGCCTGGGACCAGGCGGCCGAGCGCGGGATCCAGGCGACCGATCCGTTCCCGAAGCCGGCCGATGGCCGCTGCCAGGGCGAGGTCGAGATCGCGAGCGGCCCGCGGGACGAGCGATGAGCCCCCTTTCCCCCGACGGCGTCCCGCCGCGCCACCCGACCGGGTGCCGTCCGACCGATGCCCGGCCCGGTCAAGCGGTCGCGCCGTTTCACCCCGACTTATAATCCGGCCACGATGAAGCGCCTCCTCCGCCTCCTTCGCCTCCTTCCCCTCCTTGCCGGCACGCTGTCCCTGCTCGGAGGTCCGGCCCTCGCCCAGATGCGCATCGACGTATCCGGCGTGGGCGCCACCCAGCTGCCGATCGCGATCGCCGGCTTCGTGAACGACGCGCGTGCCCCGCAGGACATCGCCGCCGTCGTGCGCAGCGACCTCGCCCGCAGCGGTGCGTTCCGTGTGATCGACCCGCAGCAGACGCTGTCGGACACGGCGCCCGTGGACTTCGCCGCGCTGCGCACGCGCGGTGCGGACACCTTCGTCGCGGGCTCGGTCGCGAAGCTCGCCGACGGCCGCTACGACATCCGCTATCGCCTCTACGATGCGGTGAAGCAGGCGCCGATCGCAGGCGAATCGCTGGTCGCGCCGGAGGCCGACCTGCGGCTGGCCGGCCATCGCATCGCCGATGCGATCATCGAGAAGCTGACCGGCGAGAAGGGCGTCTTCTCGACCCGCATCGCGTTCGTCAGCAAGCAGGGCAACCGCTTCCGGCTCAACGTCGCCGACTGGGACGGCGAGAACGTCCAGTCGCCGCTGGTCTCGCCCGAGCCGATCATCTCGCCGTCATGGTCCCCCGACGGCGGGCGCCTCGCCTACGTGTCCTTCGAGCAGAAGAAGCCGGTCGTCTACGTGCACACGCTGGCCACCGGCCAGCGCGTCGCGGTCGCCAACTTCAAGGGCAGCAACAGCGCGCCGGCCTGGTCCCCGGACGGCCGCACGCTCGCCGTGGCGCTCACGCTCAACGGCCTGTCGCAGATCTACCTGATCAACGCCGCCGACGGCGCCAATGCGCGCCGGCTGACCACCTCCAACGCGATCGACACCGAGCCGGTGTTCTCGCCCGACGGCCGCACGCTGTACTTCACCTCCGACCGCGGCGGCTCGCCCCAGATCTACCGGATGCCGGCCTCGGGCGGCGATGCGACGCGCGTGACGTTCGGCTCGAGCTACAACGTCAGCCCGCGCGTGAGCCCGGACGGCCGCAACCTCGCCTTCCTGACGCGCCGGGACGGCCGCTACTTCGTCGGCCTCAAGGACCTCGGGCCGGGCGGCAACGAGACGGTGCTGACCGACAGCGGGCAGGAGGAGTCCCCGAGCTTCGCGCCGAACGGCCGCTGGATCATGTACGCCACCCAGCAGGGCGGCCGCGACTCGCTGATGGCCACGTCCGTCGACGGGCGCGTCAAGCAGCGGCTGAGCTCGTCGCTCGGCGACATCCGCGAACCTTCCTGGGGGCCGTTCCTGCGCTGAGCGCAACGGCCACCCCTGACCCAGACACCGACAGATCCCGCATTCGAATCCGGAGCCCCAGAACATGACCCGACGCCCCTTCGCCACCCTCGCAGCACTGGCCACTGCACTGGCCCTCGCCGCCTGCAGCTCGGCCGTCAAGCTCGACGACCCCGCGCCGGTCGAGAACCGCGGTGCGGGTGCCGCGGGCAGCGCCGGCGGCGCGGCCGGCGGAGCCAGCGGAGCCCCGATCGGCAGCGAGCGCCCGATCGCACAGGTCACCGTCGATCCGTCCAAGGATCCGCTCAACGACCCGAACAGCCCGCTGTCCAAGCGCAGCATCTACTTCGACTTCGACAGCTTCACCATCAAGGACGAGTTCCGCGGAGTCGTCGAGGCGCACGCGAAGTACCTGGTGGCCAACAAGACCCGCAAGGTCGTGATCCAGGGCAACACCGACGAGCGCGGCAGCCGCGAGTACAACCTCGCGCTCGGACAGAAGCGCTCGGAAGCCGTGCGCCGCGCGCTCGCCTCGCTCGGCGTGGCCGACGCGCAGATCGAGGCGGTCAGCTTCGGCGAGGAGAAGCCCAAGTCGACCGGCTCCGACGAGTCCGCCTTCGCGGAGAACCGCCGCGCCGACCTCGCCTACCAGTAAGCACCGCCCGATGCGCCACACCCTGACGATGATCCCCCGGCGAGGCGCCCTCGGCCGGGCGCTGCTGGCCACGCGGCGCGCTGCGCGCGCCGCTGCAGCCGCCGCGCTCGTCGTCGTGGCGCTCCCGGCGCACGCCCAGCTCTTCTCGGACGACGAGGCCCGCCGTGCGATCCTCGACGTGCGCAGCCGCGTCGAGCAGCTGCAGCGCGAGATGGTCAAGCGCATCGAGGACCTGTCGACGCGCGTCGAGCGCCTCGAGCAGACGACGCGCGGGCAGTTCGAACTGCAGAACCAGATCCAGGCGATGCGCCAGGAGATCGCGACGCTGCGGGGCGCGCTCGAGGTGCAGACCAACGAGCTCGCCAAGACGCAGCGCGGCCAGCGCGATCTCGCCACCGAGCTCGACGCGCGGATCAAGCGCTTCGAGCCGGTCGCTGTCTCGCTCGACGGCAAGCAGGTCAACGTCGACCAGAACGAGCGGCGCGCATACGAGGCCGCACTCGCGACCTTCCGCGGCGGCGACTTCAAGGGGGCACAGGTCGCGTTCCAGCAGTTCCAGACCGCCTATCCCCAGAGCCCCTATGGCCCGAACGCGCTCTACTGGACCGGCAACAGCCAGTACGCCCAGAAGGACAACAAGGGGGCGATCGCCACGCTCCAGGCCTTCGTCCAGCGCCATCCCGATCACCC
Source organism: Burkholderiales bacterium (assembly GCA_003818495.1). Classification (GTDB taxonomy): domain Bacteria; phylum Pseudomonadota; class Gammaproteobacteria; order Burkholderiales; family Burkholderiaceae_E; genus UBA4615. Next base: position 20,560 of record RPRK01000012.1, on the reverse strand, counting down.
CCGCGCCGCCGACGCGCTGCTGACCGTCGGCAACGCGCAGGTCGACCTGGGCGACCGCAAGGCCGCGGCCGAGACCTTCCGCATCGTCACCGAGAAGTTCGACGGCAGCGGCGCGGCACAGACCGCCCGCGAGCGCCTGGTCACGCTGAGCGGCCCCGCGCCCAAGCGCTGACCCCGGTCCCGGGGCCACGATGACCGACGCCGACGTCGTCTCGCTGCAGCACACCGTCGCCTGGGCGACCTTCGCGATCGCGTTCGTGCTCGGCATCGCGATGAGCCGCAGCAACTTCTGCACGATGGGCGCCGTGGCCGACATCGTGAACATGGGCGACTGGACTCGGATGCGGATGTGGCTCGCCGCGATCGGGCTCGCGGTGCTCGGCACCCAGGGTCTCGCGTGGGCCGGCCTGATCGACCCGGGCAAGTCCATCTACGCCGGGCCACGGCTGCTCTGGCTGTCGAACCTGGTCGGCGGCGCGCTCTTCGGCTTCGGGATGGTGCTGGCCTCCGGCTGCGGCACCAAGACGCTGCTTCGCGCGGGCGCGGGCAACCTCAAGTCGCTGGTGGTGTTCGTCGTGATGGGGCTGTTCGCCTACATGACGCTCAGGGGCCTGTTCGCCGTGCTGCGTGCCGGCACCGTCGACCGGGTCGCCGTCGAGCTGGCCGGCGGCCAGGACCTGCCCCGACTGCTCGCGGGCGGCGATGCCGCCCTCCTCGGGACGATGCGCCTGGTGCTCGGCGTGCTGATCGGCGGCGGCCTGCTCGCCTTCGCGCTGGTCTCGCGCGAGTTCCGTCACGATCGCGGCAACCTGCTGGGCGCGCTCGCGGTCGGCGCGGGCATCGTCGCCGTCTGGTACGTGTCCGGCCACGTCGGCCACCTCGCCGAGGATCCGCGCACGCTCGAGGAGACCTTCGTCGGCACCAACAGCGGTCGCATGGAATCGCTGAGCTACGTCGCGCCGACCGCGTACGCGCTCGAGCTGCTGATGTTCTGGAGCGATGCCAGCAAGTCGGTGAGCCTGGGGATCGCCTCGGTGCTCGGCCTGGTGGGCGGCTCCGCCGCCTACGCGCTCGCCACCCGCAGCTTCCGCTGGGAGGGCTTCCAGGGCCCCGAGGACACCGCCAACCACCTCGTCGGCGGCGCGCTGATGGGCGTCGGCGGCGTCACCGCCCTGGGCTGCACCATCGGCCAGGGCCTGAGCGGCATGTCCACCCTCGCGCTCGGATCCGCCGTCGCGCTGGCGTCGATCGTGGCCGGCGGCTGGGCAGGTCTGCGATACCAGATCTGGCGGATCGAGCGGATGATCTGACGGCCGGACCCGTTTGACCGTGGCAGGAGCCCGTCGTATAATCGTGGGCTGTACTAGAACAACAAGAACGAAGAAGAAGAACAGCCAGATTCACGGGTCGTTAGCTCAGCTGGTAGAGCAGCGGACTTTTAATCCGTTGGTCGCAGGTTCGAATCCCGCACGGCCTACCAAATTCAAGCGAGTCAGCAGGCGCGAGCCTCCTGGCTCGTTTTCATTCCGGCTCGCCGGAACGCATCGGGCCCGATCGGTCGGCAGCGCCGCTCAGGCCTGAGCGGCCCCTTCTTCCCGCGCCAGCGCGACGAGCATCCTGCCCAGCAGACCCGTGATCCGGGGTGCGAGCGCGGCCGGATCGACCCGCGCTGTCGGCAGCGCCCCGTCCACCCACAGCGTGGCGAGGCCGTGCACGAGGGACCACGCCGCATACACCAGCGGGCCCGGGTCGCCCGCGGGTGCGGCGGCCACGGCCTGGCACTCCTCGACGACTCCGTACAGCAGCCGATAGGCCTTCTGGCTCGCTGCGCTCAGGGCCGGGCTGCGGGCGGCCGGGCTGTTGTCGCGGAACATGACGCGAAAGTGTCCGGTGTTGGTCACCGCGAATCCCACGTAGGCCTGGCCGATGGCATCGAGTCGGGAGACCGGATCGGCCGGCGCGGCATCGCGCCGGTCGATCATGGCCTGCTCCAGGCGCTCGAACCCCTCCAGCGCGATGGCCGAGAGCAACGCCGCGCGGTCGGCGAAGTGGTGGTACGGCGCTCCCGACGACACGCCTGCACGGGTGGCGAGCGCACGCAGGCTCAGCGCCTCCAGGCCCTCCCGATCGATGACGTCGACACTGACGTCGATCAGGGTCTGCCTCAGATCGCCATGGTGATAGCCGGCCTTCTTCTTGACGCGCATCGCCGGGCGAGTGTCCGACAAGTCAGCGCGCGAAGCAACGCGTCGCGGGCCCCCGCGCGACCGGAGCCGGGCGGTCGCGCCGCAGGGTCACGCCCGCTGCGCGTGCGTGCGCGGGCGCAGCATCGCGCCGCTGATGAGCGCCATCAGACGCCGCGGCGTCACACGGGCCGAGTTAGCGAGCAGCGCATTCTTCAGGCCGACGATGTGCGTGGGTCCGCCGCCACGCAGCGCTCGGATCGCCTGCTCCGCGACCACCTGCGGGCTGAGCGTGCTGGAGAACACGGCGGTCTCGCGGACCCCGGGATCGCCGAGCTTGCCGATGAACCCGGTGTCCACCGCGCCCGGGCACAGCGCCGCGACATGGACACCGCGCCCCCGGTACTCGGCCCACAGTGCCTCGCTGAAGCTGAGCACGAAGGCCTTGGTGGCCGCATAGACCGCCATGAACGGACACGGCTGGAACGCGGCGGTGGAGGCGATGTTCAGGATGGCAACCCGGCCGCGCGCGAGCATGCCCGGCAGGAAGGCGTGGGTGAGGTCGACCACGGCACCGATGTTCACCGCGATCTGCGCCTGCTCGAGTTCCGGCGCGAGGGTCTCGAACGCGCCGTAGGTGCCGAAGCCGGCGTTGTTCACCAGCAGGTCCACCTCGATACCCGCGGCCTGCACCTGCTGCAGCAGCAAGGCCCCGCACGCGCGCCGCTCCAGATCCAGGACGATCACGGTCGGACGCACACCGTGGCGCGCGTGGATCGTCGATGCCAGGGCGTCGAGCGCGTCCTTCGAGCGCGCCACCAGGACGAGCCTGACGCCTTCGCTGGCGAGTCGGTGCGCGATGGCGGCGCCGATGCCGCCGGAGGCACCGGTGACGAGTGCAGTCGATCCGATCATGGCCATCGCCTCTCAGTAGCCCATGCGGATGGACATGCGGGTCACCGTCCCGGCCTTGACCGCGAACGACGACTCCTTGAAGCCCGGTGCCGAGAAGGCCGGGCGTACGTCGTTCGACGCGCTGTAGCCCTCCTGCGGGATGCCCATGAAGTTCTTGTCCATCTTTCCGTTGACGTTCTCGTCGTGCCAGACGATGGCCGCATACGTTCCGGTCGGAACGTCGGCGAACACGCAGGTCGCACGCCCCGCCTCGATGACGGCCTGCTTCTCGGCATGGGCCTTGGCGTGATCGCCCGGGAAACCGTCGCCGGTGGCGAACAGCAGGCAGCCGACCCGCCCCTTGGCATCGCGCAGCCCGGACACCTCCAGGCGAACGTCCGAGTCGTTCGGCGCGGCTGCGGGGAACCGGACAGGCAACGCGCTCAGCAGCGCGACGGCAAGCAGGGCATGGAGGGGGAAGTGCGGTCTGTCGAGCGTCATGACATCGTCCTCTGAAATGATGTGAGCACAGCTTAGATAAGCGACCTGACAGCGTCAAGCTTTAATTGAGCACCGATCAGATATAGGTCCCCGAGACAGCTCGACGACCGCTTCTCGTCGCAACGGAGCCGACGCACGGCGCGCAGGGAGGGAGCGGCCCGATCGCACTCTGGATGGCGGACCGGCCGGACGGCCCCCCCTCTTCGGGCTCAGCTCAGGTGTAACGACGCTGGCATTCACCCCGCGTCGGCGTACAGTCGACGGACATGAGTACGCAACGCGGATCCACCCAGGGCTGGCGGCACCTGGCCGACATCCGGTTCACCGACATCCGGGTCCGCCCGGACGGGGTCGAGATCGACGCGGTCAGCGAGACCGGCGTGCCGATCCGCTTCGCCATCGACGCCGAGACGCTGCGCACGATCAGCGGCCATCCGCGCAACACGGCGGTGGCGGATCTCTTCGAGGGGCGTCGCGAGCAGATCCTGGGCGTCGCGACCCGCGCGTTCAACGCGGGCGTGCGAGGCGAGCCGATCCGGCTGCTGCCGACGATGTTCCCCGAGGCCTGAGCCCCCCTCCCGCGGCGGCCGGCGCCTCCGAGGGTCTCCTGGCGGCGGTATCGACCGATCGGCCAGCGCAACGCGCATCGCATTCGACCGATCCCGGGGGGCGATGACGCGGCCTGGCTCGGGGATCGGTTCTTGGTCTGTCCCGCGCACCGGGTCACTGGCAGGGAAACGATGCGCTCAGAAGCGATGCCTACCGAAGCGATGCGCGCAGACGTGGGCCGCGCGGCGGCGCGGCCGGCCGTGCTGCTCATCGACGACGACGACGACGCACGCGACGCCTGCCAGCTGATCCTCGAGATGGAGGGCTACCGGATCATCGTGGCCGGCAGCGCGGAGGCGGCACTGGACGAACTGCGGCTGCGGCCCCAGGCACTCTGCCTGATCGTGCTCGACCTGATGATGCCGCGGATGAACGGTCGGGACTTCCTCACCCTGAAGGCGACGGTCGCGGCGCTCGCGGACGTGCCGGTCATCGTCGTGTCGGCCTCCCACGAACCGGGACGGGGACTCGTGACCCAGGACGTCAAGGCGGTGCTGGGCAAGCCGATCCGGCTCGTCGAGCTTCTCGAGACGGTCAGGCGCTGGGCGGGTCCGCAGGGCAGCGCGCACTGACGCGGCGCCCCGCACCGGGGCGGTTCACTCGCGCGTCAGCACCATCAGCACGTCGGCATACCAGGCGCAGTTCAGGCCGAGGGACTCGTCGTGCTCGCGGTCGCGGGACCCGACGTCCATCCGCGCGGCATGCACGCCGAGCAGGCGCCACGGCAGCGGGTCCTCGACGCCGGGACGCGGCGCGGCCCGCATCACGACCGGCGCGCCGCTGGTGCCGCGGTGCGTGCGCGCATCGGTGAGGAAGTAGCCCTGACCCTGGAACCGCACGCCGAACGACGAGGCGATGCCCGCCTGGCGCACCACGGGCAGGTGATGCACGGTGTCGTGGAACCCGAGCGGAAAGCCCACCACCAGGAGCGGCGTGCCGACCTCGATCGCGTCGAGGGCCGGTTCGAGGTGCTCGGGTCGGAAGGACGCCCAGGCGTCGGTGCCCGCGAGGACGGCGCGCTCGAGCGGGATCGCGGCGACGTCGATCGGCCCGCCGGTGTCGGAGGCGGCATGCCACGCGGCCTTCCCGTCGCGATACAGGGGCACGGAGATGCCGACGGTCGCAGTGAGATCGACGCGATCGCGGTGCACGCCGAACTCGATGCGGTCGGGATGATGTCCGCTCGCCTCGTCGAACACCACGTGGCCGCTGGTGATCAGGTACAGGCGCTGGTCGCGCTCGAAGAAGAAGCCGCTCGCCCGGGTCAGCAGGCGGGTGCCGTCGAAGGTGGAGATCTGCGTGGTGGTGAACAGCAGCGCTTCGGTCATCGCGCGGCCTCCCGGACGATCGCGTCGATCGCATCGAATCGGCCCCGACGGTCCGGGGCGGAGAACGGGACGGGGACGCTCGGGCGTCGGGGCACGGGCATCATCATGTCGGGGCCGCTCGCGGTGGGAGGTGAGGAGTCGGCCGCGGTCGCTCGGGGACCCGCAGCCGCGGTGCGTCGTCGGCAGGGTCCAGCATAACCGACCGGACGGATTCGACCGCGCCGAGGGGATGCGTCGGAGACGGCCGCATCGGCAGGTCGGATCAGCCGTCGGAGCCCGGTGCCCGCAGGTGGAAGGCGCATCCCTGGTCGGGCCGGGCCTGCACCGAGGTCCGTCCGCCGACACGGCACAGCGCGTGCGCCCCTCGCGCGATCCATTCGCCGCGGAAATGCTCGCAGGTGCGGCATCCCGCGTGCGCCGCCGAAACGGCGCCCGGTCGGTAGATCATCTTCGGGAGTGCGACGGGGTGCATCCGGCCCAGCGTGGCGCGCCGCTGGCTCGCCACGCGACCCACCGCCGCGACGCACTCAGCGCGACGCCCCCGCGACCGCCCCGCCCTGCTTCGCGACCTCGGCCCGCAGCGCCCGCAGCCGGGCCTTGAGCCGTGCGACGTTCTGCGGCCCGGTACGCAGCAGCGCCTTCTGTCCGGCCGACAGCGACTCGAGCGCCGGATCCGCGTGGCGGTACTGCACCTTGGGTTGCACGAGCCCGATCGCTCCGGCGGGCTCGGGCGTGGCGAGCAGATGGTCGATGGCCGCGACGAGCCGATCGTTGAAGTAGCGGTTCGGGCTGCCCTGGCCGCGGTATTCGCCCTGGAAGAGCGCGTAGTGCCTGACGTAGAGATCGACCGCGCGCTTCGTGTCGATCGACTCGACCCAGGCCACGAACGGCTCGTAGCGACGCGCATTGGCCGGGTCGACGACGAGGGTCTCGCCCTGTCGCTGCACGCCGAACGCCCCCGGGGTCGCGTTCACCGCGCGGGCTCGCATCGGGAGCTCGTCGGAGGCGAGGTTGTCGACCGTGGAGACCACCCGACGCACGATCGAGGCCGGATCGATGAACCGGGCCAGCACGCCGGCGTCGCCGAGGGCGGCGAGGTCGCGCTGGAACGCGGCCAGCGCATCGGGCGACGGCTCGACCGGCGCCGCCATCGCCGCCTCCGGAACCAGCCCGGGCAGCGGGTGCGCGACGGCCGGCTCGGTGGGCGCGGCCGGTGCCGGTGCGGGCGCCGCCTGGGGCGCGGTCGCGACCGGACTCGGCTGCGGGTCCGTGCGCTGCGTGAGGGCGTACCAGGCCCCCAGCACGACGACGATCAGCGCCGCCACCACCGCCATCGGCATCGCCAACGAACGTGAGCGTTCCATGTGTGTCTCCCGTTGCGAATCGGTCCCGGCCGAGCGTAGCACCGTCTCGGGGCCGACCGATGCGGGCCGCGGCCTCAATCGCCCGCCGTCTTGCCCCCGGTCACCTGCAGCACCGTGCCGGTCACGAACGACGAATCGGCCTCCGAGGCGAGGAACACGTAGGCCGGAGCGAGTTCCTCCGGCTGAGCGGGCCGCCCCATCGGGCTGCCCTGCCCGAAGCGGGCGACCTGCCCCGGATCGAGCCCCGCGTCGGAGGGGTTCAGCGGCGTCCAGACCGGTCCGGGCGCCACCGCGTTCACGCGGATCCCCCGCTCGATGAGCGCCTGGCCGAGCGCCTTGGTGAACGCGTTGATCGCGCCCTTGCTGGCCGAATAGTCGGGCAGCATCTTCGAGCCGAAGAGGCCGGTCTCGGAGCTCGTCGCGATGATGGCCGATCCGCGCCCCATGTGCCGCAGCGCCGCGCGCGACAGCCTGAAGTAGGCGTGGACGTTGGTCTCGAAGGTCGCTGCGAACTCGTCGTCGGTGACCTGCTCGAGCGAGTCCTTCCGATTCTGGTGCGCGGCGTTCGAGACCAGCACGTCGAGCCGTCCGAACTCGGCCACGCAGCGCGCGACGATCGCGTCGCAGTACCCGGCATCGCGAAGGTTGCCCGGCAGGAGGAGGCATCGGCGACCCGCGGCCTCGACATGGCGGCGGGTCTCCTCGGCGTCGGACTGCTCCTCGGGCAGGTAGGCGATCGCCACGTCGGCGCCCTCGCGCGCGTAGAGCGCCGCGACCGCACGGCCGATCCCCGAATCGCCGCCGGTGATCAGCGCGGCGCGTCCCTCGAGCTTGCCGGCGGCCCGGTAGGCCGCCGCCTCGAAGCGTGGATGCGGATCGAGCCGGGACTCGAGGCCCGTGCCGTCCTGGTGCTGCTCGGGAAACGGCGGCACGGGGCGGTCGGGCGGACGCGCCGCGCCCGGCGGTGCAGCGCGCCCCTGCTGCTGCGACTGCGGGGGAATGGCCTGGCCCATGACGGTCCTCCGGGAGATCGTTTTCGATCCCGTCGGCGAGGCAGCATCCGGACCCGGGGGCGGCCGCTCAGCGATCGTCGTCGACCAGCGCGACCATGACGTGCTTGTGCAGGTCGCCCGGCGTCTCGACGTTGGTGCGCGAGCCGAGCCACAGGAGGCGGCCGTGCCGGTGCCGGGCATGCGCGATCACGCGTGTCGAGATGTCGGCCTTGCCGACGCCCGGACTGTGCTGCCACCAGCCCTGGTAGGCGAGCAGGCGACCTTCGTCGCGGCTCCACGCACCGAAGGGCCGCGACGTGACCCAGCGGTTCGACTGCTCGGGCGGGACGTCGAGGATCGGCAGCCAGGCGCTCGCGGCCGACGGCCCGTCGGGCGCGGCGAGCGCGAAGCGCGCGGCCTGCAGATAGCCCGGCGCACCCGTCGGTTCGAGCCTGACGTGCAGCTTGACCGGCCGCGCGACGAGCGCGAGCGGCGCATGGTGACCCTCGCCGTCGTGCGCCTCGGGGTCCTCGAAGTCGAGACGCGCGCCGAGCCGCGCGAGCAGCCTCACCAGGTCGGGGTCGTCGGCGAGGCGGTGGGCGATGGTGCGCTCGAAGCGCTCGGGAGACATGCGCTCGGGAACTGCGGACGCGCTCATGCGGGGCGATGGGAAGCCGTTGCGTCGGGGCGCACATTGTCGCAAAGGCGGACACGCTTCGATGTCGATTTAACGATGTTCGATCCGATGGCACCACGACGTCCGGACGGCCGCGGTGCGGGGCCGGTGCCGTGCAGCGGATACCGATCGTCACGGCCAAGCTCGCACCGACCGCCGCCGACACTGTTACGATTTGAAGACATCGCGGCACATCGACCGCGACAGAACGGGGAGAGACGGCGTGGCGGGGACTCCGTACGAGGGCTGCACCTGTGCCGACCTGGTCATCCGCGCGATCCAGCGCGGCGGCGACCAGGTGGCGTTCGTGCTGGACGATCGGTCGATCACCTACCGCCGCTTCGGCGAGTCGCTGAGCCGGCTGGTCCAGACGCTCGAGGCCCGCGGGCTTCGCCGCGGCGACGCGATCGCGACGCTGTCGTCGAACCGGCCCGAGGCGTTCATGGTCACCGCGGCCGCCTACCTGATGGGCATGCGGGTCACCTGGATGCATCCGCTCGCCTCCGAGGACGACCACGCCTACCTGCTCGAGGACTCGGCGGTCGAGACGCTGTTCGTCGATCCCGGCCCGTTCGCCGCGCGCGCGACCGCGCTCAAGGCCCGGCTGCCCGGCCTGCGCCGGCTCTACGGCCTGGGTCCAGGCAGCGACGGCGAGGACATCCTGGCGGCCGGCGCGGCGTTCGATCCGAAGCCGCTGGTGTCCCGGGCCCATGTCGACGACGTCTGCACGCTGATCTACACCGGCGGCACCACCGGACGCTCCAAGGGCGTGATGCACACGCACCGCGTGCACGTCACGATGGCGATGACCGAGCTGGCCGAATGGGACTGGCCCGAGGAGGTCCGCTTCCTCGCGATGACGCCGATCTCGCATGCCACCGGGGCGATGATCCTCGCGGTGATGCTGCGCTCGGGCACCTTCGTGATGGACCGCGGCTTCGATCCGCAGCGCTTCTTCGACACCGTCGAGCGGCACCGGATCACCTGCACCTTCCTCGTGCCGACGATGATCTACGTGCTGCTCGACCACCCCGGCCTGCCCCAGGCCGACCTCTCGAGCCTGCGCACGATCATCTACGGTGCCTCGCCGATGGCGCCGGCGCGCCTGGTCGAAGGCATCCGGCACTTCGGCCCGGTGTTCATGCAGCTCTACGGGCAGTCCGAGGTGCCCAACTGCATCACGGTGCTGCGCCGGGACGACCACGACCCGGTCGCGCATCCGGAGCGGCTCGCCTCCTGCGGCGCACCGGTCGCGGGCCTGCAGGTCAAGCTGCTCGACGAGGACGGCCACGAGGTGCCGCAGGGCGAGGTCGGCGAGATCTGCTGCCGCGGCCCGCTGGTGATGGCCGGCTACTGGAACAAGCCCGAGGAGACCGAGCGGGCGTTCCGCCACGGCTGGCTCTACACCGGGGACCTCGCGCGACGCGACGCCGACGGCTTCCTCTACATCGTCGATCGCAGCAAGGACATGATCATCAGCGGCGGCTTCAACGTGTTCCCGCGCGAGGTCGAGGACGTGCTGACGCGGCATCCGGCGGTCGCCGCCGCCGCGGTGATCGGCGTGCCGGACGCGAAGTGGGGCGAGGCGGTGAAGGCCGTCGTCGTGCGTCGCGCGGGCGCCGAGGTCAGCGCCGAGGCCCTGATCGCGCTGGTGCGCGACGCCAAGGGCGTGGTGCATGCGCCGAAATCGGTCGACTTCGCCGACGACCTGCCGGTGACCGGCCTGGGCAAGCCGGACAAGAAGGTGCTGCGGGCACGGTACTGGGGCGGGTCGGCACGGGCGGTGAACTGAGAAGCCCGGGTCGGGGCCCGCTGATCGGGGCATGCCCCGGGGGGACGGCGCGGCACGCTGTCGCGCATGAGCGGCCGATCTGCGGGCCGACCCCGGACCGACGTGACCCCCATGGCCCAGTGCACCTTCCTCGCCCACCCCCAGCCGCGCGACTCCGGCGACTACCGCCATCGGATCACGCTGCCGGGCCGTGCGCTCGCCGGCTCCATGGAGGTCGTCGAGCTGCAGACGACGCATCCGGACTGGGTCGCGCACTGCGTGGCGACCGACCTGCTGGTCGTCTGCATGGTGGCCGACGCGACGCTCGAGCCGGTGATGGCCGAGCGCACGCGGCGCGGCCTGCCGACGGTCTACGAGCTCTCCGACGACTACCGCGCGTTCCCGAAGAGCCTGCCGGGCCACGCGTTCTACCGGGTACCGGAGCATCAGGCCCGGATCGAGCGGCTGGCGCGAGCGGCCGACCTGCTGCAGTGCTCGAGCCACGGCCTGCGCGCCCGCTACGGCGCGCTGAATCCGCGCTGCGCGGTGCTCCCGAACCAGCTCTGCGACGTGCCGCCGCTGCCCCCCGTCACGGAGGCCCGGTTGCGCGCCCCCGTGCTCGGCTGGGCTGCCTCGGCCGGTCACTTCGACGACGCACGCGGCCTGGCCGGCGCGCTGCTCGCCTGGTGCACGACGCGCGGGCTCGCGCCGCACGAGGCGCCGGTGCTCAGGCTGATGGCTCCGACCTCGATCCGCGGCGTGTTCGAGCGCGTCGGGCTGCCCGTCGACTGGCACGCGCCCGCCGCGTTCGACGAGTACCTGGCCTTCCTCGACGGGATGGACATCGGCTTCGCGCCGCTGGGCGACTCGGCCTTCGCCGAGGGCCGCTCCGACGGCAAGTTCCTCGAATACGCCTCGCGCGGCGTGCTGTGCATCGCGAGCGCGCGCGGCGAGTACCTGCACGGCATGCGCGCCGGCGAGACCGGGCTGCTGTACGCCGGGAACGACGGCTTCGTGCGGGCGCTGTCGCAGGCGATCGACGACGCGCCGGCACGCCTGGCGATGCGCGCGGCCGCGCATGCGACGCTGCTGCGCGAGCGGACCCACGCGGCCGCAGCGTCGGGACGCTTCGCGCTCTACCGCTGGCTGCTCGAGCGCGCCGGGCTGGACGCGGCGCCGGTCGCCTCGTCGCTGCGCACGCGGGTCGATGCCGACGAGGCGGCGCTCGCCGACGCCACGGTCCACCACGGCCAGGGCCGGCTCGACGCGGCGCTGGCCGGCTACCTCGACGTGCTCGACCGGCATCCGGACTTCCATCTGCCCTGGGAGCGCGGCGGGCTGATCGCGCGGGCGCTCGGCGCGAACGAGGACGCGGTGCGCTTCGAGACGATGGCGGCGCACGCGCTCGCCCGCTCGCTGGCGGCGCAGCCGGCCCTGCGGACCGCACCGGAGGCGGTGGCGGGCTGACGCCTCCGTCAGCGACTTCAGCGACTTAAGCGACGTCAGCGACGTCGCTCCCGACTCACCACGCCGCCTCGAGCAGACCCCGCACGTCGTCCGCGGTCGCCAGCGGCCTGGGGTTCGTCTTCACCCACATGTTCTGCAGCGCGCCCGCGGCGATCGCGTCGAACTGCGCACGGTCCACGCCGAGGTCGCGCAGCCGGGTCGGCACGCCGAGTCCGCCGACGAGGCGGGCGACCGCGCCCGCCGCGTCGCCGTCGGCAGCACCCAGCGCGTGCGCGATCCGCGCCTGCTGGACGCCGGTGCGCTCGAGGTTCCAGCGCATCACGTGCGGCAGCATGATGCAGGAGGTGTAGCCGTGGCTGATGCCGGTGACGGCGCCCAGGCTGTGGCCGATGCCGTGGCTCGCGCCGTACGGCACGCGCAGGATGCCGAAGCCCGCCATCCATGCCGCCTGCAGGCAGCGCAGCCGCGCATCGAGATCGGCCGGGTCCGCGTGCGTGGCCGGCAGCGCGCCGGCGAACAGGTGCAGCGCCTGGAGCGAGGTCGCGTCGATCAGCGGCGAGGGCGCGATCGAGCACAGGCCCTCGACGGCATGGTCGATGCCGCGCACCGCGGTCGACAGCCACAGCCACGACGGGGTGTGGACGGTGACCGCCGGGTCCAGGATCACCGCGGCCGCGCCGACGTACTTGCCCGCATAGCCGTCCTTGATCTTGCGGACCGGGTCGGTGCAGCCGCCGAAGTCGGAGAACTCGGCCGCGCCCAGCGTCGTGCTCACCACCACCTGCCGGAACGGCGGCGGCTGCACCGCGGGGACGTGACGGCTGCCATCCGGGTTGACCTTCAGGTGCCAGTCGGACAGCCCCTCGGGCGTGCGCACGTCGTGCGCGAGCGCGATCAGCATCACCTTGACGGTGTCGATCGCGGTGCCGCCGCCGACGGTCAGCACCAGGTCCGGCGCCGCGGCGCGCGCGGCCTCGGCGGCGGCGATCACGCTCGGGCGCGGCGTGTGCTCGACGCACTCGTCGAAGGTGCCGACGTGACGCGCCCCGAGCGCGGCGACGATCGCGGCGACCGCGTCGGTCTTGCGGTTGAGCGTCTTCGAGGTCACGACGAAGACGCGCTTCGCCCCGCGCCGGTCGGCCTCCTCGACCGCGGCCTGCGCCGCGGGACGGCCCCAGATCACCCGGTCCTGGGCGAGGAATTCGTGGCTGCCTGCCTGCATGGCGGTCTCCTGTGGGGGCGCGGTCAGATCGCGTCGAGCGGGAACACCGGCCGGCGCACGCGCTCGAACTTCAGCAGCGAGTAGTCGGAGGTGGTGACGCCGACGCCCGAGCACTCGACGACCTCGCGCGCGAGCCCGCCCAGGCCGGCGCGCCAGTGCACGCGGCTCTTGATGACGACGAAGCGCCTGCGCGTCGGGTCGATCCCCGCGGTGATGAAGCACTCGAGGTCGAACGGCTCTTGGTAGAGCGAGATCAGGACGAGGTCGACACCGCCGACCCGCAGCACCACCGTCGGGCCGTTGTTGGTCTTCGAGCCGGCGCCCATCGGACCGCGCAGCGTGTAGACGCCGTCGGTGATCCGCTTGACGGTGCCGGTCACGCGCAGCGGCGTGGCCGGCGCGCCGATCGAGGGCATCGCCGACTTCCCGCCGACGTCGAGCGTGACCTCGGCGCCGACGCCCGCGGCGATCGCCGCGCGCACCGACTCCGGATCGTGGATCGCGTAGAACACCACGTCGCGCAGGTCCTGGCGCAGCACCTCGGCGAGCACCGCGGTGGTGTCCATCGTGCCGCCGGAGGCGACGTTGTCGCAGTGGTCGAGCATCACGACCGGGCCACCCTGCGCGCCGGCGGCCAGCGGCGCGTCGCCGAGCGCCTTGGCGCGCGCCACCGACTCGGCGAGCGGCTCGGCGCGGTAGACGAAGGCCTCGCGCGCGGCCCAGGCCTGATCGAGCAGCGCATCGCGGATCGACTCGGCGCCGGCCGCGTCGCCGTCGGTGCAGACCACCGCAGACAGACCGGCCTCGCGGATGTCGGCATGGGGGAACCCGACGAACACCGAGCAGGCGAGCGCGCGCGCCGCCTGCTCGTGCCCGATGCAGGCCGCCTGCAGCGAGCGGTTGGGTTCGGCGTGCGTGCCCTGTCGCATCACGTGCGGCAGCATCGGCCGGTTGGCCCAGCGCATCACCGGCTTCACCTCGCCGCGGAGGGTGCGCACGATCACGCGCGCGGCGAGCGCGCCCGCCTCGCGCACGTCGACGTGCGGATAGGTGTGGTAGCCGGTGACCACCGTCGCGCAGCGCACGATGTCGTCGTAGAGGTTGGCGTGCATGTCGAGCACGACGCCGATCGGCGTCTTCGGGTCGATCGCGCGGATGCGCCGCAGCAGCTCGCCCTCGCCGTCCTCGTGGCTGCGCACGACCATCGCGCCGTGCAGGTCGAGCAGGATGCCGTCCCAGCCGCCCGCCCGCACCGCCGCGAGGATCGGTGCGGCGATCGCCTCGAAGGTCGCGTCCTCGATCACGCCGCTCGGACTGGCCTCGGCCGCGACCGCGATCTCGACCGTCGCGCCGGCCTCGTCGGCCACGTCGAGGAATCCGCCGACGCCGCTGCCGGTGCCGCGGTGCGCGTCGATCGCGGCCTGCCCGACCAGCATGCCGGGGCGGTAGCCGAAGAAGCGCTCGACCGGCGTGGGGACCGGCGAGAAGGTGTTGGTCTCGTGCTTGAACATCGCGGCCAGCAGGCGCATTCGGGGGACTCCTCGTCGACGGCGCAGGGGCTGCGCGCGGGCTCGTGCGGTGGGTGGCCCGGCGGACCGGGCCCACCCGGGGCGGCAACGGTAGCACGCACCCCGCTGCGGCACGGAGCGCGCGTTCCGAGCCGCCGACCGATCTCCCCGGACGGCGCCCGGGCATCGCGGACCCGCGCGGCCTTGCGGCATACTGGTCTGCCGCAGAAGGAGCCGCCCCGATGAGCACCCCCGCCGCCGCCGCCTGGGATTTCGACGCGCAGACGCTGACCGGCAAGCCCGCGCCGCTGTCGGCGTTCCGCGGCAAGGTCGCGCTGATCGTCAACACCGCGAGCCAGTGCGGACTCACGCCGCAGTACCGCGGTCTGCAGGCACTGCACGACCGATTCAAGGATCGCGGCTTCGTCGTGCTCGGCTTCCCGAGCAACCAGTTCGGCCAGCAGGAGCCGGGCACCAACGACGAGATCGCGCAGTTCTGCGAGATGAACTTCGGCGTGACCTTCCCGATGTTCGGCAAGGTCGACGTCAACGGCGACGCCGCCCACCCGCTCTTCAAGTGGCTCAAGGCCGAGAAGCCGGGCGCCCTCGGCATCGAGGCGATCAAGTGGAACTTCTCGAAGTTCCTGGTCGGCCGCGACGGCAAGGTCGTCGACCGCTACGCACCGACCACCGAACCCGAGGCGCTCGCCGCCGACATCGAGAAGCTGCTCGGCTGAGCCCGGCATCGAAGGAGCCCGACCATGACCGTCCTCGCCGTCCGTGCCGCGCTCGGCGCCCTGCTCCTCGCCGCGGCAGGCGCCGCGCTCGCCGACGCCGTGCCCGGCGCGCCCGCCCCGGCGCTGAGCCTGCGCGACACCGCCGGGCGCACCGTGTCGCTGTCCGACTTCAAGGGCCGCACCGTCGTGCTGGAGTGGACGAACCCCGGCTGCCCGTTCGTGCGCAAGCACTACGTGACCGGCAACCTGCCCGGTCTCCAGTCGAAGGCGGCGCGCACCGACGTGGTCTGGCTCGCGGTCAACTCCACCAACCCCGAGCACGTCGACTACCTCGCCCCGGCCGAGCTCGACCGGGCCATGAAGGACTGGAAGGCCGTGCCGACCGCGATCCTGATGGACCCCGAAGGCACGGCCGGCCGCGCGTACGGCGCCCGCACGACGCCGCAGATGTGGGTGATCGACGCGAAGGGCGTCGTGCGCTTCGCCGGTGGCATCGACGACCGCCGCAGCGCGAACCCCGAAGACGTCAAGCTCGCGCGCAACCACGTGGCCGCGGCGCTCGAGGACATGCAGGCGGGCCGGCCGGTGGCCACCGCCACCGCACCGCCCTACGGCTGCTCGGTGAAGTACCGCTGAGGGCGCTTCAGGTCGGCGACGAGCGCAGCCCGTACGCCTTGTCCGCGACGAACAGGTACTCCGCGCGGATCACCGGTTCGCCCACCTCGTCGCGATAGGCGAAGCCGACGACCGAGACCGTGTCGCCGACCTTGAGCTCGGGCACCTTCCAGGCGTCCATCCGCGTGAGCGGCGCCAGCTCGATCGTCCAGCGCCGGTCCGCACGGCGCGGCACCTGGGCGCTCGAGAGCAGCTTGCGCCCATCGACCTGGGCGCCTTGCGTCGGAACCGGACGCTTCGACAGGTCCGCCGGCAGCTTCAGCCCGGCGGGCAGCTCGAGCTCGAGCTCGGCATGCGGGTTCTGCCAGCGCACCCGGGACACGCGGCCTTCGACATAGAGCGGCCGGTCGGCATCGAAGCCGCTCCAGCCGTGATGCGCGCGGGCCGGCGCGACGCCGAGCCCGGCGATCGCCGCGGCGGTCATCAGCCGCCGGCGGCCGATGCGGGCCGAGCCCGATTCGAACGGGAGGTCGCCGACGGCGGCGGCCCCCTGGCGGAGCTGGACGTGTCTGCTTCGAAGTTTCATGCAGCCTCCTCGTCGGTGCGAACGCGCGCCTCATCTTCACCCGCCGCGCGCCCGGTGTCGACCTCCCCACACCGGGCGCGCGGACTCGCCGGGCCCCGAAGCTGCAGGCGGACGCACCGGACGCTGTGATAGCCTCGGCGCTCATGGTCACGCCCGGGGATGCCTGCCGCATCGAGCGTCGCGACGGGGCCGACGCGCTGGTCCTGTCGGGCGCGTGGCGCCTTCACGACGCGGGGACGCTCGACGCCTGCCTCGCCTCGCTCGGCGCCGAGCTGGGCCGGGTGGGGACGATCGACGGCACGCCGCTGGAATCGATCGACACGGCCGGCGCGCTGATCGTGCTGGCGCGGCTCCAGGCCTGCGGCGCCGACGCGGCCGGGATCGCGCTCACCGGCTTCGATCCCCGTCACGCCCGCATCGTCGAGGTGGTCCGGGCCCGCCTGCCGGAGGCCGACGCCCCGCTGCGCACGGCGCCGCTCACCGGACTCGCGCGGCTGGGGGCGGCGGCCGACGGGCTGGGCCGGATGCTCGTCGGGCATGTCGGATTCTTCGGGCGCGTGGTGGTGGAGCTGGCGGGCACCGTCCGCCATCCGTCGACGCTGCGCCGCCACGAGCTCGCGGCCCAGCTGTCGCAGGCGGGCGTGACCGCCCTGCCGGTGGTGGCGCTGGTCGCCTGCCTGATCGGCGTCGTGTTCGCCTACCTCCTCGGCCTGCAGGCCGAGCAGTACGGCGCGAACATCTTCGTCGTCGATGGCGTGGCGCTCGGCATGACCCGCGAATTCTCGCCGCTGATCGTCGCGACGATCGTCGCCGGCCGCTCGGGTGCGGCGTTCACCGCCCAGCTCGGCACGATGAAGCTGACCGAGGAGATCGACGCGATCCGCACGCTGGGCCTGTCGGCCGAGCGGGTCCTGGTCCTGCCCCGGGTCCTGGCGCTGATGGTGGCGCTGCCGCTGCTCGTGTTCGTCGGCGACGTCGCCGGCCTGGTCGGCGCGATGGGCATCGCCAGCGTGATGCTCGACGTCACGCCCCACACGTTCCTCGAGCGCCTGCACGTGGCGCTCGATCCGTCGCACTACCTGATCGGTCTCGGCAAGGCCCCGTTCTTCGCGCTCGCGATCGCGGTGATCGGCTGCCGGATGGGGATGGACGTCGACCGCGACACCCGCTCGATCGGCATCAACACCACCTCCACCGTCGTGCAGGGCATCGTCGCGGTGATCGTGCTCGACGCGGTGTTCGCGGTGCTGCTGCAGAGGATGGGCTGGTGAGCGCCGGGGCGGACACGGTCACCCGGCCCGCGCCCGAGGGGCCCGCCGCCGAGACGGTGATCTCGCTGCGCGGGGTCGGAACGCGGTTCGGCAGCCAGGTGGTTCACGACGGGCTGGATCTCGACGTGCGGCGGGGCGATCTCGTCGCGCTGATCGGGGGCAGCGGCAGCGGCAAGTCGGTCCTGCTTCGCGAGATCATCGGGCTGCACCGGCCCGACACGGGCGAGGTCCGCCTGCTCGGCACCGACGTCTGGCGCGCGCCGCAGGCCGAGCTCGCGGCGATGCGGCGACGCTTCGGCATGATGTTCCAGGAAGGTGCGCTGTTCTCCTCGCTGGACGTCGCGACCAACGTCGCGACGCCGCTGCGCGAGCACCTCGACCTGCCGGAAGCGATCGTCGAGCGACTGGTGAGACTGAGGCTGGCGCTCGCCGGACTGCCGCCGGAGGCGGGCGCCAAGCTGCCCAGCCAGCTGTCGGGCGGCATGCGCAAGCGCGCGGCGATCGCGCGCGCGCTCGCTCTCGAACCCGAGGTGCTGTTCCTCGACGAGCCGACCTCGGGGCTCGACCCGATCACCGCACGCGCCTTCGACGCGCTGCTCGCATTCCTGAACCGTGACCTCGGCATCACGGTGCTGGTGGTCACGCACGACCTCGACACCCTGTTCGGCATCGCGAGGCGCGTGGTGGTGCTCGGCCGCGGCCGCGTCATCGCCGACGGCCCGCTCGACGAGGTCGTGCGCGTCGACGACCCGTGGATACAATCGTACTTCTCGTCGCGCGCCGTCAAGGCCGCGCCCTCCCCCTCCGACCCGGCAGCACCCGAGAAGCGCGATGGAGCCTGAAGCCCGATACACCACGATCGGCGCCGTGCTGCTGGCGCTGATCGTCGCCGCGATCGCGGTGTTCGTCTGGCTCACCAGCTCGGGCCGTGCGGCCGACTACCGGTTCTACACCGTCTACTTCGAGCGCCAGTCGCTCGAGGGCCTGCAGATCGGCGGCGACGTCAACATGCGCGGGGTCAAGGTCGGGCGGGTCGAGGACTACACCATCGCGCGGGCCAACATCAACCGCGTGGCGGTCAAGATCCGCGTCGCCCGGGAGACCCCCGTCAGCGAGAACACCACCGCGGTCGTCGCCCGCAACTTCCTCACCGGCATCGCGCGGATCAATCTCGAGACGCCCGGTACGCCGGGCCCTGAGCTGGTGGCCGTCGCCACGGGCGAGCGCTATCCCGTGATCCCCGAGGGCACCTCGAACCTCGACCAGATCGCCGATTCGGTCAGCCGCCTCGCGGTGCAGGCGGACTCGGCGCTGGACAACCTCAACCGCGTGCTCGGACCGCAGAACCAGCAGGCGGTGGCGGAGGCGCTGACCGCCGTGCGGGATCTGGCCACCGGACTGAGCAAGCGGCTCGATTCGCTCGACGACACCGCCACGAGCATCCGCCGCACCGCGGATGCGTTCGCGCGCTCGGGCCGCGAGATCGCGCAGGCCGTCGACCGGGTGGCGACCACCGTGGAGCCGGTCGGCCGCAACGCGGGCGACGCCCTGCGCGAGGCGCAGACCACGCTGCGCGAGTTCACCCGCAGCAGCCAGTCGCTCGAGCGCGAGCTGCTCGGCGCCGTGCAGCGGCTCGAGCGCGATGCGGGCGGGCTCGCGCGGCGGACCGACGATGCGCTCGACATCGGCGTGCACGAGCTTCGCGCGACCTCCGAGGAGCTGCGCTCGAGCGTCGAGCTGATCACGCGCACCCTGGACCGGCTGCAGGATCCGAAGGCGCTGCTGCTCGGCCCGAGCTCCCGCCAGATGGGTCCGGGCGAGGAGGATCGGCGATGACCCCGAACACCGCACCGTCCGGCCGGGCACGCCGCGCCGGCGTCGCAGCTGCGGCGGCGTTCGCGCTCGCCGCGCTCGGCGCCTGCGGCACGCTGACCAGCGATGCGCCGCGCTTCGACTTCTACGTCATCGAGGACCTGCGACCCGCAGCGTCGGCGCCGGCACCGACGGCCCCGCCCCGCGTCGACCGCACGCTGCTGCTGACCACCGGTGCGGCGCAGGCGCTGTTCGACAGCGATCGGATCGTCTTCACCCGCGACGGCATCGGCCGCGCGTACTACCAGTACTCGAACTGGAGCGAGCGGCCGGCGCGCCGGATCGTGTCGCTCGCCGAAGCGCGGCTGGCGCAGGGCGGCGGCTTCCGGGCGGTCGCGCAGACGGTGGCGGGCGTGCGCGGCGAGCAGGTGCTGAGCCTGCGGCTGGAGGAACTGGTGCACGACGATTCGATGTCGCCGGGCGTGCTGCGCCTGACGGTCATCGCGGAACTGCTCGATTGGCGCACCCGGACGATGGCCGCGCGTCGCACGTTCACACGCGTCGCCACCGTCGGGTCGCGCGACGCCAAGGGTGCCGCACGGGCCGCGAGCGTGGCGGTCACCGAACTCCTCGACGAGATCGCGACGTGGACCGAGGCGAGCGTCGCCGCGATGCCGGCCGGTCCCGCCGGTCCCGCCATGTCCGCCGTCGGCGGACCGGCGGGCGCGTCTGCGGGCGCGGGGGCCGCGCCGATCGGGTCGCCGGGTGCGGCGCCGGCGTCCGTCGTTGCGCCCGGGATACGCCGACCGTGAGCGGTCAGGCCGCTGCGGTGTCGGCGCCCGCCTCGTCGAGCCCGGCGATCCGGATGCCGCGGCGCTGGTAGGTCGGGGCCTCGAACGCGGCATAGGCGCCGAACACCACCCGGACGGGCGGGGCTCCGGGCGCCGTGCGTTGCAGCGGCTCGAGCAGGTCCAGCATCGCGTCGGAGAGCAGCGCGAGCAGCGGGCGGGGGGCGGCGGCGACG
>RPRK01000011.1 GCA_003818495.1 Burkholderiales bacterium | reverse complement strand
GCGTGCTGCGCCGGTTCGGCGTGCGCTGCACCGGCACGACCATTCGGCGGCTCCTCGTGCGGTTTGGCATCCCGCTCGGCACCGCGCAGCCGTATCGTGGACGACAGTGTCATCGCAGCGCTCCTCCGGATCGTCGATCCGGGAGCCGATGCCCAGAGCGGACGCGTCAGATGCATCTGAGTGCCAAGTACGTCACGTCGGTCCCGGTCGCGGCCCCGGTCGCGCCGCGATACGCGCCGACCGTCCGTCCGCGAGGCCGGGGGCCGACGCTCGGCGTCCTTCGTGACGCGCTCCCCGGCGAGATCCTCGTCGCCGTCCTGCCGCTGGTGTTCCTGCTGATCGTCGGATGCGTGTGGTACGTCGATCCGGTCGCCTACCGGGCGCTCATCCGGGAGGACGGACCCTTCGAGTCCATGCAGTTCGTGTCGTATGCGTTCGCCGCGCTGGTGGGCGTCTACAGCGCAGACCGGTTGCTGCGAGCGGTCGGCTGGAGGGACGTCCGCGTCCTGCTCTTGCTCGCCTTCGGATGCGGCTGCTTCTTCATCGCCGCCGAGGAGATCAGCTGGGGGCAGCGCCTGTTGCAGATCGAGTCCGGCGAGTTCTTCATGCAGCACAACCTGCAGCAGGAGACCACCGTCCACAACCTGGACTGGTTCGCGGGGTCGGGCCTGCTGCACAACGCGTTCATCCTGGTCGGTCTGGCCGGCGGTCTCGGCTGGCTCCTGAAGGAGGCCCGCAGCAACGGCTGGCGGGACGTGCTGCTCGCCGACTGGTACTGCGCGCTCTACTTCCTGCCCACCGCCGCCTTCTACACGCAGTGGGAGTACCTGAACCGCCTGGGCTTCTACACGATCAGCCACCACCAGGAGCTGTTCGAGACGGTGCTGAGCCTCGGCTTCCTCGCCGTCGCGCTGTCCAATCTGGTCCGTGCCCGGCGCATCGCGGCGAGCCGCTGATCGGGTCGAGGCCGCGCCTCAGCGCAGACCCATGCAGTTCGCGTAGAAGGTCGTCGTCGCGGGCCAGTCCGAGAAGATCCCGATCACGCCCACCTCGCGCGCCAGCACGTCGATGACGGTGTACACGTCGCCTTCCGCGCGGATGGCCGGGTCGACGGTCTGGAAGAAGAAGCCGTTGCGGCCATCGGCAAGGATGCCCGAGCGCTCGAGGCTCCAGGCGATCAGGTCGAGCCCGGCGGCTTTCGCGCTGCGCGCGTAGTCCGACGGCACGATGCGTCCGGAAGCGTCGACCGACAGCAGGGCGAAGACCGGCGGCGCGACGATGCGCACGCCCTCGGCCCGGTACCGCGCGAGCTCGGCCGGCGACGGCAGCGCCGCCACGCTGGTCGCACCGTCGAGGAAGACCGCCTGGCGCCCGAACGCGGGCTCGGTCTGCACCCACTGGAGCACGTCGCGCAGGTCGAAGGACTGCGGCCAGACGTCGGCGGGCGGCACGCCGGCCGCCTTGTACTCGTCGATCAGCTTCTGCGCGTAGGCCTGCTGCGTGAAGCCCTCGAAGGGCATCGCGACGCTCGGGCGCTTGAGCTCGGGGGTCATCTTCACGCCGAGCCGCCGGAACAGCGCGATGCTCTCGCGGTGCGTGAGCAGCGTGCCGCTGGTGGGACCGGAGTACAGGTCGGTGCGCCAGCGCGCCGTGCCGCCCAGGAACGCCTCGGGCGTGCGGGCCGCCGGGTCGGACGCGTCCATCTTGCCGCGCAGCGTCCTGAACTCGGCGAGCGTGATGTCGCTGGTGCGGCACTCGGCGCTGGCCGGGGTCAGCACCTTGCCGGTGGCGTCGAGCACGGCCGGCGTGAACGGCTTCGTGCACTTCGCGGCGAGCGGCGTGACGAGGATGTCGGTGGTGGTGTGCAGGTCGTTCTGCGCGTGACGGCAGACGAGCTCGTGGTCCTTGGTGAAGGTCACGTCGCACTCGACGATGCCGGCGCCCATCCGCGCGGCGGCGATGTACGACTCGGCGGTGTGCTCCGGAAACTGCAGGGGCGCGCCGCGATGGCCGATCGAGAAGGCGCTCGGCGTGAAAGCCTGGCGCCGGGCGCAGCGCTGCAGGGTCTCCTTGAGCGGGCCCTCGCGCATGTCGTCGACGAGGAAGAACGGCCGCGGGCCGAGCTGGACGGTGGCGGGCCGCTCGGCGGCGAGGACCTTGGGCGGGAGCGGGGTGCCTTCTTCGCGACACCATGCCGCCGGAGCGAACGAAGCCGCTGCGACAGTGACGATGAGGGCGATCGCGAGCGTGACGGGTACTGAGCGCATGACGGGCTCTCCGAGGGGACAGGCGTCGCGTCGGACGGTACGACATCGGCCCGACCGCCCCGCGCGCACAGCCTACAGGGGTGTGGTGGCAGGTGGGTGACGTCGCTCGGTCCCGCGGGCGCTCGGCACCTCGGGGCGTCCGCGGCGCGCGAAACTACGCCGGCCCGGTGCCCGCGGCGAACACTGCGGTGGCCGCCACCGCCCCCTGGGTGTCGAGGTCCGTCTCCCGCACCCCGTGCGGCAGCACGATCACACCGTCCTCGTCGGCGACGAGGCGCGCCCCCGGCGTGAACGTGACGCCGCCGAAGCTCACCGGCACGTCGACCTCGCCGGCACCGGTCCGCTCGCCGCGGCGCGGCACCGTGCCGAGGGCCTTGACGCCGATCTCCATCGCGTCGATCTCGATCGCGTCGCGGATCACGCCGTGGATCACCAGTCCCGCCCAGCCGTTGCGCGCGGCCACGGCGGCCATGACGTCGCCGAAGAGCGCGCGGGCGAGCGAGCCGCCGCCGTCGATGACGAGCACCCGGTCGTGGCCGGGCTCGCTCACGATGGCGCGCATCAGGCCGATGTCCTCGAAGCAGCGCAGCGTGCGGATCGAGCCGGCGAAGGCGCGGCGGCGACCGTAGCCTCGGAACGGCAGCGCGCAGGCGAGCGCCGCATCGCAGGCATCGCAGAGATCGGAGGTCTTGAGGCTCATCGTCCGTCCTTCGTGACGTGCACGCGGGGCGTGCGCCCGCCGTTCCACCGCCCGTCGAGCGCGCGCTCGATCTGCGCGGCGAGCTGCAGCAGCAGCCCGTCGTTCGCCTGCGCGGCCTGCGCCTGGATGCCCAGCGGCAGTCCGTCGGCGTGCGTCGCCATCGGCATCGAGATGCCCGGCAGGCCGCAGAGGTTGGCGAGCGGCGTGTAGGCGAAGAAGCGCCAGAGGTTGGCGAACCAGTCGTGCACGGACGGGTTGTCGCTCGTCGTCAGGTACTCGGTGGTGCCGATGCGTGGCGTGGGCAGCGCGGTGATCGGCGTGAGGATGATGTCCCACGACTCGAAGAACGCGCCGAACGCGCGCGAGGTGGTGTTGAACACCGCCTGCATCCGGGCCCGCTCGGCGAACGTGGTGTGGCGGCCGGCCTCCCAGATCAGCACGTTGATCGGCTCGACACGGTCGGCGGGCGGGCGCTCGAGGCCGAGCGGCCCCAGCAGGTTGGTGATCGTCTGCGCGAAGTTGCTGATGTAGCAGGTGGTCTGCGCCTCGAATGCCGCGCGGATGTCGACCGCGGGCAGCGCCCAGTCGACGTGGTGACCGAGCCCCTCGAGGAAGCGGCCGGCCCGCTCGAGCTCGGCGACGATGTGCGGCGTGGCGCGGTAGTCGCCCCATTCGTGCGACAGCGCGATGCGCAGCCGCGGCGGGTCGCGATCGATCAGCGTCAGGTACGGCTCGGCCGGCGTCCAGTACGGCATGAACTCGCCCGGCGCGCCGCCCCGGCAGCGGTCGACGAAGGCGGCGGTGTCACGCACGCTGCGGCTCTGGCAGCCCTGCGTCGACACCAGCCCGGTGA
Organism: Burkholderiales bacterium; assembly: GCA_003818495.1. Taxonomy (GTDB): domain Bacteria; phylum Pseudomonadota; class Gammaproteobacteria; order Burkholderiales; family Burkholderiaceae_E; genus UBA4615. The sequence continues at coordinate 51,353 of RPRK01000011.1, read as the reverse complement.
GGTCCGAGGCGCCGGGCGCGATCGAGAACACGCCGCGCGAGGGCTTGAGCCCGATGTTGCCGTTGACGCCCGCGGGGATGCGGATCGAGCCGCCGCCATCGGTCGCGTGCGACAGCGGCAGCACGCCCGCCGCGACCATCGCGGCGGTGCCGGCGGACGATCCGCAGGTGGTGAAGCCGGTGTCCCAGGGGTTGCGGGTGACGTAGACGGCCGGGTTCTCGGCCGAGCTGCAGACGCCGAACTCGGGCGTGGTGCTGCGCCCGATGACGTTCAGGCCGGCGCGCCGGATCCGGCCCGTGAGGAAGCTGTCGGCCGGGGCGCGATGGCCGCGCATCAGCAGCGAGCCCATCTCCTGCAGCCGGCCCTTCAGGGTCGGGCCGAGGTCCTTCATCAGGTACGGCACGCCCGCGAACGCGCCGTCGGGATCCATGCCGTCGGCGAGCGGATCGGCGACGACGTCGTCGAAGACCTCGACGACAGCCGACAGCGCGGGGTTCGTCTTCGCGATCCCGGCCGCGGCCTGCGCGGCCAGCTCGTGTGCGGTCAGCTCGCCGCCGCGCACGCGCGCGGCGAGCGCGAGCCCGTCGTGCCGGGCCCACTCGTCCCAGCTCATCGCCAATGTCATCTCGCCTCGCTCGTCTGCGACGGCCCGCGCACGGCGGGCGGCCCGGGTATCCGAACGGGCGAGTCTAGTGCGTCGGACGCTCAGCCGTGGGTGCGCCGGGGGTCGGTCCGGAACACCGACACCGCGGCGACCAGGCGATCGGCCTGCTCGGCCATGCTCTTGGTCGCGGCGGCGGCCTCCTCGACGAGGGCCGCGTTCTGCTGCGTCACGCCATCGAGCTGCCCCACGGCGTCGTTGATCTGGTCGACGCCGGTGGTCTGCTGCTGCGTGGCCGAGGAGATCTCGGCGATGATGTCCGAGACCCGGCGCACCGACGCCACGACCTCCTGCATCGTGCCGCCGGCATCGCCGACGAGCCGCGTGCCGTCGGCGACCTTGCCGACCGAGGTCTCGATCAGCGCCTTGATCTCGCGCGCCGCCTCGGCCGAGCGCTGGGCGAGCGCCCTCACCTCGCTGGCGACCACCGCGAAGCCGCGGCCCTGCTCGCCCGCGCGGGCGGCCTCGACCGCCGCGTTCAGCGCGAGGATGTTGGTCTGGAACGCGATGCCGTCGATCACGCCGATGATGTCGCCCATCCGCCGCGAGCCTTCGGAGATCGACTGCATCGTCGCGACGACGGCCTCGACGACCTTGCCGCCCCGCTCGGCCGTCTGCGACGCATCGCCGGCGAGCCTGTTCGCGGAGACGGCGTTGTCGGAGGTCGCGCGGATCGTCCCGGTGATCTCTTCGAGCGCGCTCGCCGTCTCCTCCAGGTTGGCCGACTGCTGCTCGGTGCGCGACGACAGGTCGAGGTTGCCGCGCGAGACCTCCTGCGCGGCCGTCAGGATCTCGGCGGAGCCGGTCTGGATCGTGCCGACGATCTGCGCCAGCCGCTCCTTCATGCCGGCCAGCGCCGCGAGCAGGCTGCCCGGGAACAGGCTCCCCTGCGCGACCGGCGTCACCAGGTCGCCCGCGGCGATCCGCTCGACCGCCGCGACGGTGTCGGCCGGGTCGCCGCCGAGCTGGCGCATGGTGCCGCGCACGATCACGACGGCCAGCACCCCGGAGGCGATCACCGCCAGCAGGATCGCGGCCGGGATCAGCCGCATCGCGAGCGACGCCGAGCGGGCCGAGTCACGGGACTCGCCGTCGGCACCGCGCTCGTTCATCTCGACGAGCCGGTCCACGGTGGCGCCGGTCGCGGCACGCAGCTGCGACACCTCGCCGCGGGCCAGGCTGACCGCTTCGGCGGTCTTGCCGGCACGCGACAGCGCACGCACCCGCATGTGCGCCTCGAGGCGCACCGCCTGCTGGCCCTTGAGTTCGGTGAAGTCGCGCCGCTCGACGTCGTTCGTCACCAGCTTCTCGTAGGTGGCGAACTGATCCTCGAGGAGCTTGAGCGACTTCGTCATCCGCTCTTCCCACTCGTCCATCTCCTTGAGGTCGGTGGAGATGATGTGCTGGAGCTCGAGCGTGCGGAACTCGCGCATCTCGGACTTCATCGCGCCGAGGACCCGAACGCTCGGCATCCAGTTGGTACTGAGCTCGTGGGTGTGGGCGGCCAGCGTCGAGACCTGGAGCATCGAGAACAGACCGACCGCGAGCGTGAATGCGACGCTGAGCGCGAAGGCGACGTACAGGCGTGTGGAGAATTTCATCGGGACCGATTCGGGTGTCGTGGCGGCCGGTCACGCGCGAGGACGCGTCTCGGACCGGGCATGGCCAGACCTTACGGGCTCCGGGGGCACCCGGGTCCGCGTCCGAGACGGGGTTTGCGGGCGCAGTTCCCGGGATTTCGGGATTCCACTACGCGGTGTCCGACGTACGTGCGACGGCAGGCATCGCGGCCGCAGGCGTTTGACCGGTTGCAGTAGTGGTCATACCATCACACCACCACGACCAGGACGGCACAGGCATGACGACGCAGACCACGATCGCGCTCTTCGGCGCGGGCGGGAAGATGGGGGTTCGCCTCTCGAAGAACCTGATGGGATCGGCCTACGCGGTGCGCCACGTCGAGCCGGGCGCGGGCGGACGGGCGCGGCTGCGCGATGAGCTCGGCATCGAGTGCGTGAGCGCAGAGGCCGCGCTCGACGGTGCCGGGGTCGTGATCCTGGCCGTGCCCGACACGCTGATCGGCAAGCTCGCGGCCGAGATCGAACCGCTGCTCGCGCCGGGCACGATGGTCATGACGCTGGACGCCGCCGCGCCGTTCGCCGGGCACCTGCCCGAGCGGCCCGACCTGGTCTACTTCGTGGCCCACCCCTGTCATCCGCCGATCTTCAACGACGAGACCACCGCCGAGGCACGCCGCGACTTCTTCGGCGGCGGCCATGCCCGGCAGTCGATCGTCAGCGCGCTGATGCAGGGGCCGCCCGAGGCCTTCGACCTCGGCGAGGCGATCGCGCGGGTGATCTACCAGCCGATCCTGCGCTCGCACCGCCTGACGGTCGAGCAGATGGCGCTGCTCGAGCCCGGCCTGTCGGAGACGGTGTGCGCGACGCTGCTCGACGTGATGCGCGAGGCGATGGACGAGGTCGTCGCACGCGGGGTGCCCGCCGAGGCGGCACGCGACTTCCTGCTCGGCCACATGACCATCCTCGGCGCGGTGATCTTCAAGGAGATCCCGGGCCAGTTCTCCGACGCGTGCAACAAGGCGATCACCTTCGGCAAGCCGAGGCTGATGCGCGACGACTGGAAGCAGGTGTTCGACCGGGCGGAGATCGCCGACAGCATCCGGCGGATCACCTGAGCGGAGCGCTCCTCGCGATGCAGGCCGACGGCCCGATCCCGCGGCGCAAGCTCTACCAGGACGTGCTCGAGCGCCTGATGCGGCGCATCGAGTCCGGCGAGCTCGGGCCGGGCGACCCGCTGCCGCCGGAACGCGAACTGATGGCGCTCTACGGCGTCGGCCGGCCCGCGATCCGCGAGGCGCTGCAGGCGATGGAGCGCTCGGGCATCGTCGAGATCTCGCATGGCGAGCGCGCCCGGGTGACGGTGCCCACCGCGCGCGACCTGATCGGGCAGATCGCCGGCGGCGCACGGCATCTGCTGCAGGTCGAGCCGCACACGCTCGAGCACCTGCTCGAGGCGCGCGTGTTCCTGGAGGCCGGCACCGCCCGACGGGCCGCGGAGCGTGCGAGCCCCGCCGACGTCGCGGCGCTGCGCGCCCGGGTCGAGGCGCAGCGGGCCCCGCTGCCCGAGCTGGACGGATTCCTGTCCCACGACATGGCCTTCCACCGCGAGCTGGCCCGCATCGGCGGCAACCCGATCTTCCCGGCGGTCGTCGAGGCGATCTTCCAGTGGGCGGGGGACTACTACCGGCCCCTGGTGCGGGCGCCTGGCGCGGAGCTGCTCACCATCGCCGAGCACACCCGGCTGGTCGACGCGATCGAGGCCCGCGACGCCGATGCCGCGGAGGCGGCGATGCGGGCGCACCTGCTTCGATCCGACGCGCTGTACCGTCGGCTGCAGACCTGAGCCGGCGCGGACAGGCACTCTTCCGGGCCGCCCTCGAGACAGCCTGACCGTACAGAATTCGAGACGCCGGACGGTGTATGGGCGTACACTATGGTTTCGAGTGGCCCCCGGGCTGCCCCGGCTCCGTTCGGCGCCGACCAGCATCCCCCAACGCAGACTCGACGCCGGCCCCCGCCAAGGGGTCGGGCGCCCAGTACGGGCCCTGCTTCCGGCGCAACGCGCACGAGGTCGGGTCCTCCCAGGCGGTCTCGAAGCCGCCTCAACCGACCCCGCCCCGCATCGCCCGTCCGGGCAGTGGTCGGTCCGGTCGTTCGGCGCTCCGTGATCACGGGGCGAGGAGCGGCCTTTCAGGAGTGCAGATGTCGAAGGAAGAGCTCATCGAGTTGGGAGGCGTCGTCAGCGAGGTGCTGCCGCAGACCCGGTTCCGTGTCACGCTGGAGAATGGCGTCGAAGTCACCGCCTACGCATCCGGCAAGATGCGCAAGCACCGCATCCGGATCCTCGCGGGCGATCACGTCACGCTCGAGATGTCGCCCTACGACCTCAGCAAGGGCCGCATCAATTTCCGCCACAAGGACGGCCCCTCGGCGCCCCGTGGTCCGTCGCTGCCGAACCTGCGGCGCGGCTGACATGGGCGCTCCCGACGCAGCCGCCGTCCTGGCCTGCATCCGCAAGCACCACGAGCGTCTCGACTTCGAGATCTCCGCCGAGACCGGCACCTCGCTGGCCGACGTGCGCCAGTACGGCTCCGAGCTCGTCGCCAAGGGCGCGGTCATCGCCTGCGTGGTGACCCGCTTCAACGACGGCGAGCGCATCGACGCGAGCCTGTACCGGGTCGCGGGCTACGTGCCCCCGCCGGCACCGGGCCGCCGCTCGCGGCCGGCCTCGACCTAGTCGCCCGACGATCGGGCAGCGGGCCTGTCGCCCGTTGCCCGCACGGTCGGAGAGCCGACGCACGGTGTCCGCGCCGCCGGCACCGCCGAGATCACCCGATCCCGCGGCTGCCGGCCAGGCCCTGCAGGAAGCGCTCGCAGCGCGCGAGCTGTTCCAGGCTCACGTACTCGTCGGGCTGGTGCGCCTGCACGATGCTGCCCGGCCCGCACACCACCGACGGAATCCCGGCGCGCTTGAAGAGTCCCGCCTCGGTCCCGAACGCCACCAGCGTCGTGCCCGACTCGCCCGACAGGCGCTGCGCCATCCGGGTCACCGGATCCGCGGCCGACCCGAGGAAGCTCGGCACCTCGCAGATCGGCTCGAACGCGAAGCCCGCGGCGGGCGCGACGCGCTTCATCGCCGGCTCCAGCCCGCGCGCGTAGCCGAGCACCTCGGCCTGCATCGCGCCGACGTCGGCGGTGGGCAGGTCGCGGAACTCGTAGCGGAATTCGGCGTCGCGCGGCACCACGTTGTCGGCGATGCCGCCGTGGAACTGGCCGACGCTCACCGTCGACCACGGCACGTCGAAGCCCTCGTGGCGGGGCTCTTCGGCCTCGAGGCGCTCGGCCATGTCGCGCAGCCGTCCGATGACCCGCGCGGCCATCTCGATGGCATTGACCGACTGCGGCGTCAGCGACGAATGCGCCTCCTTGCCGCGCACGCAGCAGCGCCACCGGTGCACGCCCTTGTGGGCGATCGCCGGGATCATGCTCGTGGGTTCGCCCACGATGCAGGCGAGCGGCGCGATGCCGGCGTCGCGCAGGTCGGCCAGCAGCTCCTTGACGCCGAAGCAGCCGGTCTCCTCGTCGTAGGTGAACGCGAAGTGGACCGCGAAGGGCGCGTCGCTCGCCAGGAAGCGCTCGGCCTGCCCGAGCGCCAGCCCGATGAAGCCCTTCATGTCGGCGGAACCTCGGCCGTAGAGGCGGCCGTCGCGGACCTCGGCGCCCAGCGGGTCGACCGTCCAGTCCTGGCCGTCCCACGGCACGGTGTCGGTGTGGCCCGACAGGATCACGCCGGCCGGCTTGCCCTCGCCCAGGGTGGCGAACAGGTTCGCCTTGGTCCGGTCGTCGTTGTAGGTCAGCCGGCTCGAGACGCCGAGGCGGTGCAGCTCGTCGCGCACGATGTGGATCAGCTCGAGGTTCGAGTTGCGGCTGACGGTGTTCAGGCCGACGAGCTGGCGGGCGAACGCGAGGCCGCGCGGCGACGGCTGGTCCGCGGCGGCGGAGGGGGTGGCGGTGTCCATGCCGCCATTCTGCGCCGGGACGACCGGTCCGACCCGCCTGCAGTCCGGGTTTCTGCGCAGGCGGCTCAGGCGGCCTCGCCCGCCCGCCGCGTCGAGCGGCCGGGCAGGGTCAGCGACATCGCGATGCCGGCGAGGTTGACCGCGGCGGCGAGCATCATCGCCCCGTGATAGCCCTGCGAACGGTCGAACAGCCAGCCGGCGACCATCGGCAGCGTGATCGCGGCGAGGCACCAGGCGATGTAGATCTGTCCGGCCACGCGGCCGAAGGCGTTGCGGTGCCAGTACTGCGCGATCGCGCCGGCGGTCATGCCCGAGACGACGCCGTAGCCGCAGCCGATCATCGTCAGCCCCGCGACCGCCATCGCCGGCGAGGGCCAGGTCAGCAGCAGCAGCGAGCCTCCGAGCGCGAGCAGGTGCGCGAAGGCGCCGACCCGCGGCGCTCGGAACCGGTCGACCAGCCAGCCGCCCGAGAGCCGCGCGGCGGCGATCGAGCCGGTGATGAACGAGGTGGCGCCGAGTGCCATCGCGGTGCCGGCCCCATAGGCCTTGAGGATGCCGGCGGCCTGGCTCATCACCGTCAGCCCCGCGGCGGCGGCGAGGAAGAACACCGCGAAGAGCCGCGCGAAGACGTCCCAGCGGCGCGCGTCGTCGTCGGCTGCGGCCGCGGCCGCGTCGCGCATGCGCAGATCGGCCGCGCGGTACATCAGCGCGGCGGCGGCGGCCGCGACGGCGATGGTCAGGGCGAGCGCCCCCAGCGTGACCCGCAGGCCGTGCGCGCCGATCGCCCAGCCGAGCAGCGGCGCGCCGATCATCGCGCCCAGCGGGTACAGGCTCACGTAGTAGCCGTTGGCCAGGCCCGTGCGGGCGACGACCGCCTGGTTCATGCCCTGCTGCAGCGTCGTGAAGATCACGCCGCCACCCAGCCCGAAGAGCACGCCGTAGCCGAGGGCGAGCTGGGCGAGGCCGCCGGCCGTGGCGGCGACCAGCAGACCCGAGGCGCTCAGCAGCCCGCAGCCGAGCAGCAGCACCGGGGGCGCGAAGCGGCGATACAGGCGCGGGGCGCCGACCATGCCGACGGTCAGCGTGATCGAGGCCAGCGAGAACACGAAGGCCATGTCGGCGCGGCCGATGCCGAGCATCGCCTCCATCGGCGCCAGGAACACGCTGTAGGCGTAGATGGTGCCGAAGGGCAGCGTCGGCACGGTGGCCGCGACGATCGCGACGAACGCGCGCCGGCGGGCCGCGGCCGCCGCAGCAGTCATGTCGCGTGCGCCGGGTCGTACACCGGCATCGGGATGCCGGCGAACCGCGCCTTGAGCTGCAGCGCGAGCTGCAGCGAATAGAAGCGCGCCTGCTGCAGGTTGCCGCCGTGGATCCACAGGCCGGGCTGCGCGGTCGGCGTCCACATGTTGCGCAGCTCGCCCGCCCACGGACCGGGGTCGCGCGCGGTGCCGGAGCCCAGCCCCCAGATCGGCCCGATGCGCTCGGCGACCTCGGGCGAGACGAGCCTCGCGACCACGTCGGACAGCGGTCCGAAACCGGTGGCATAGACGACGAGGTCGGCCGGCAGCTCGCTGCCGTCGTCGAGCACGACCGAGCGCGCGCGCAGCTCGCGCACGGTCACGCCGCTGCGCAGGCCGATGCGCCCGTCGGCGATCAGCTCGGAGGCACCGACGTCGATGTAGTAGCCCGAGCCGCGGCGCAGGTACTTCATCGACAGGCCCGAGCCGTCCTCGCCGAAGTCGAGCAGGAAGCCGGCCGCGCGCAGCCGGTCGTAGAACCCGGCGTCGCGACGGGCAATCTCGGCGGTGACGGCGGTCTGCGCCTGCGCGAGCACGCGATACGGCATCGAGGCGAGCGTCATGTCGGCGCGCTCGGTGGTCACGCCGCGGCGCAGCGCGTCCTCCGAGAACAGCCGTCCCCAGCCGAGCGCCTGCAGCGACTCGGACCGCGCGACCATCGTGCTCGAGCGCTGCAGCATCGTGACCCGCGCACCGTGCTCCCAGAGGTCCGCGCAGATGTCGTGCGCCGAGTTGTTCGAGCCGACCACCACGCACTGACGGTCCTTCCACGGCGCGCCGCCCGCGTACGCGCCCGAATGGAGCTGGGTGCCCTCGAAGCGGTCCGCCCCGGGGAACGCGGGCACCTGCGGCAGGCCGGACAGGCCGGTGGCGAGCACCAGGTGGGCGGGGCGCAGCAGATGGCGCTCGCCGTCGCGCTCGACGGTGACCGACCAGGTGCCCGCGGCCTCGTCGCGCGTCGCACCGAGGCACGTCGTCGAGCCCCAGACGTCGAGCTCCATGATCGAGGCATAGGCCTCGAGCCAGTCGCCCATCTTGTCCTTGGGCGTGAAGACCGGCCAGTGATCGGGGAACGGCAGGTACGGCATGTGGTCGTACCAGACCGGGTCGTGCAGTACCAACGAGCGGTAGCGCGAACGCCAGGCGTCGCCGGACCGCGCGTGGCGATCGACGATCAGCGCGGGCACGCCGAGACGCTTGAGGCGCGCGGCGAGCGCCAGCCCGCCCTGCCCGCCCCCGACGATCAGGCACCACGGCTGCTCGGTGCGCCCGAGCGCGGCGCGGCGAGCCTCGCGCGCCTCGAGCCAGCTGCGCTGGCCGGTGCCGTAGGCACCGTGCGCGACGCCGAGCGGCCGACGATCGCCGGCCGGCTCCTCGTGCCCGATGAGCTCGGCGAGCATCGTCATCAGCGTCCAGGCCCGACCCCCCTTGAGCCGCAGCACCGCGCGGCCGCGGCCGACGGCGGTCTCGAAGCGCAGCCAGGCCTCGACGGTGTCGCCCGAGGCGCTCGGCGCGCCGTCGAGCGTCCATGCGCCGGGGCGCACGTGCGCGAGCGTCGCGCGCAGCATCCGCGCGATCGCCGGTCGTCCGTCGAGCGTACGGATCGAACCGGTGAAGCTGGTGAGGTCGCGCCAGCAGCCGTCGTCGTGGAACAGCGCGGCGGCGGCATCGGCGTCGCCGCGCGCGAGCGCGGTCCCGAAGGCGGCGAGCCAGAGCGCGACGGAGTCGGCGGGCGGAGTCATCGGCGGCGGCGCGGGTCGGTGGACGGAGTGCGGGCCAGCATACCAATGCGCCCGGGTACCGGAGGTCGCGCAGGCCACCGTTCGACACGGCGTCGGCGGACATCCCGGCGGCGCGCCGTGACGACGGGCCGGCCGTCGGCTAGTCTTTCGCGACCCGGCGTCGACGCACGCGGAGGAGACACACGATGATCGACCGATGCCAGACCCCCCGGCGGCCGGCGGCATGAGCGCGAGCCCCCTGCCCGACTACCTTGCCCGGCACGCCACGACGCTCGCCGACAAGGTCGCCGTCATCGACGACCGGCCCGACGGCACGCTCGTGCGCTGGACCTTCTCCGAGCTGAACGCCCAGGCCAACCGGCTGGCCAACGCGCTGCGCGCGCTCGGCGTGCGCCGGGGCGACAAGGTCGTCTGGTGCGGGCAGAACTCGCCCGGCGTGGTGCGGATCGTGCACGCGTGCCGCAAGCTCGGCGCGGTCGCGGTGCCGCTCAACTACCGGCTGGTCGCCGACGAGGCGCAGTACGTGGTCGACGACTCCGACGCCGTGCTGGCCTGCGTCGATGCCGAGCAGGCGCCGCTGTTCGCCGCGATCCGCGCGCAGGTGCCCAAGGTGCGCGAGGTGCTGGTGTTCGGCGGCGCGCCGCTCGCCGGCCAGCGCGATCTCGAGGCGCTGGTCGCCGAGGCCTCCACGGACGAGCCGCGGGTCGTGGCCGACGGCACGGTCACCGCGCAGTCGATGATCTACACCTCGGGCACCACCGGCAAGCCCAAGGGCGCGGTGCGCAACCCGCCTCATCCCGAGCAGCAGGCGGCGCTGCTCGCCCACATCGGCTATGGCGCGGGCGACGTCTACCTGACCACCGGCCCGCTGTACCACTCGGGGCCCGGCGGCTTCATGGCGATCGCGCACACCCTGGGCAACACCGTGGTGCTGCAGCGCCGGTTCGACGCCGAGGACTGGCTGCGGCTGATCGCCCGACATCGCGTCACCACGACCTTCGGTGCGCCCGCGCCGGTGCGGATGGTGTGCAGCCTGCCCGCCGAGGTGCGCGCCCGCCACGACGTCTCGAGCATGAAGCGATTCATCGCGAACGCCGCGCCGTGGTCGTTCGCGCTCAAGCAGGCCTACCTGGCGCACTTTCCGTCGGACTCGCTGTTCGAGGTCTACGGCTCGACCGAGCTGGGCGTGAACACCGTGCTGCGGCCCGAGGACCAGCTGCGCAAGCCCGGCTCCTGCGGACGGCCCGCGCCGATGGTCGAGATCCGCCTGTTCGACGACGACGGACGCGAGGTGACGCAGCCGCACGTGCCCGGCGAGATCGCGGTGCGCAGCCCGAGCGTCTTCGCGACGTACCACAAGGCCGATGCGAAGTTCGAGGCCGACCGCCGCGGCGACTTCCAGACGGTGGGCGACGTGGCCTACCTCGACGAAGAGGGCTTCATCTACATCTGCGACCGCAAGAAGGACATGATCATCTCGGGCGGCGTCAACGTGTACCCGGCCGAGATCGAGGCGGTGCTCGATGCGCACCCGGACGTGCACGACGTGGCGGTGATCGGCGTGCCGAGCGACGAGTGGGGCGAGACCGTGCATGCGATCGTGGTGCCGCGCGCGGGGGCCGCGCTCGACGAGGCGGCGCTGCTCGCCTGGTCGCGCGAGCACCTCGCCGGCTTCAAGCTGCCGCGCTCGGTCGGCTTCGTCGACGAGATCCCGCGCAACGCCTCGGGCAAGATCCTGAAGAAGGTGCTGCGCGAGCCGTTCTGGGCGGGGCGCACCAGCCGGGTCTGAGGCCCCGATGGCCCGCGGGCGCGGCCGGGTCGTGCGCGGCGCGACTCACCCGCAGCAGCGGGTCGCGGCGACCGGGGCCGGCTTCGGCGCGCAGCACGAGGCCGCCGCGGGCTCGACGATCGCGGGCGCGCAGCACGACGCCGCCGCGGGCTCGACGATCGCGGGTGCGCAGCACGACGCCGCCTCGGGCTCGACGATCGCGGGTGCGCAGCACGAGACCGTCGCGGGCCCGGCGATCGCGGGCGCACAGCAGGACTCCGCCGCCGCCGGTGCCGCGTCGGCGATGCTGCACACGCCGGTGGACGGCAGCTCGAGCGCCACGCGGTCGGCCGACTCGAGATCGCCCGCGATCGCGGCGACCACGGAGCGCACCTGCTCGAAGCCGGTCGCCATCAGGAAGGTCGGCGCACGCCCGTAGCTCTTGACGCCCACGGTGTAGAGGCCCGGTTCGGGATGGCCGAGCTCGCGGTGGCCGTGCGGCCGCACGGTGCCGCAGCTGTGCAGGTTCGGATCGATCAGGGGACCGAGTGTGGCGGCCGACTCGAGCCACGGGTCGAGCGCCACGCGCAGCTCGCGGGTCAGGTCGAGGTCGGGCCGCTGCCCGGTGGCGCAGACGATCTGGTCGATGTCCTCGATGCGGTGCAGGCGACCGTCGGGCAAGGTGCCTTCGACGACGAGCCCGCCTGCGGCGTCGGCATCGCCTCGGGCGGGGCCCGCCCGCGAGACGGCCGTCACGTGCAGGCCGCCGACGAACGCCAGTCCGCCGTCCGCGCGCAGCGCCGCCAGCGAGGCGCCGAGCTGTCCGCGCGCCGGCAGCCCGTCGGCGTCGCCGCCGCCGAACACGCGGGCGAGCGAGGTCGAGCGCGTGGCCCACACCAGCCGCGTGCCCGGCGCCTCGCGGGCGAGCGCGGCGAGGTCGAGCAGCACGTTGGCCGCGGAATGCCCCGCGCCCACCACCAGCGTGCGGCGACCCGCGTAGCGGGCGCGGTCGCGCCCGAGGACGTCCGGGATGCCGTGCACGATCGCGGCGGCATGCTCGACCTCGCCGAGCGCGGGCAGCCCGCTCGCGCCGAGCGGATTCGGCGTGGACCAGGTGCCGCTCGCATCGATCACGGCGCGCGCGCGCAGCGTGATCGGGCGGCCGTCCTGCAGCGCGTGGATCACGAAGGGCGCGGCCTCGCGGCCCGCGCTCCTCGCCTTGTCGAAGCCCTCGCGGGCGATGCCGGTGACCCGGGTGCCGAGCCGCAGGCAGCGCGCCACCTCGGGCAGCGCGGCGAACGGCCGAAGCACGCGCTCGACGACGTCGCGCGCCAGCGGCAGGTCCTCGTCCGGCGGCGCACGCCAGCCGCTCGCCTCGAGGCGAGCGGCGATCGCCGGATCGATGTCGAAACGCCACGGCGAGAACAGGCGCACGTGTCCGTAGTCGAGCAGGTGCGCGCCGACCGAGTCGCCGGCCTCGAGCACGATCGCTCCGATGCCGCGCTCGAGGAGTCGCGCGAGCGCGGCGAGCCCCACGGGCCCGGCGCCGATCACGGCGACCGGGAGCGCGTCGGCCGGTCCCCCGGCGGAGACCGTGCGCGGTGCCCGCAGCACCTGCGACATGAAGACCGCGGACGCCGGGCAGGCGCCCTGGAATTCCGCGGACGCGGCGAGCGCGGCCGGCGCCCGTCCGATCGGCTCGAGCTCGAAGCCGAACCGGGCGAACCAGTCGGGGGCGGTGGTCGTCAGCAGATGGATCGTCGGAACGCCGCGCCGGCGGGCCTCGTCGAGCACCGTGCTCACCAGCACGCGGCCGATGCCCCGGCCCTGCTGCCCCGGCGCGACGGCCACCGAGCGCAGCAGCGCGGCCGTCCCGTGCATCTCGGCCGCGGCGCAGCCGAGCACCTCGCCGTCGGCGACCGCGAGCACCGTGTTCGACAGGTTCGCCTCGGCGCCCTGCCGCGGCAGGCCATGGCCCTCGAGCAGGCGTGCGACGACCGGCCAGTCGGCCGACGTGGCCGGTCGCAGCGAGAACGGTGTCGAGGTCTGGGTCATGCGGACTCCGTCGAAGGACGTGCCCGAGCGGCGGCCGGGGCGCAGCCGCCCGCCCCCTGGCAGCAGTGGTCGGTCAGGTAGGCGAGCAGCGCGTTCATGCGCTCGAGCGAGGGTCGATAGATGAGGTTGCGCCCGTCGCGCTCCTGGCTCACCAGGCCGGCGGTCTGCAGCGCCTTCAGGTGGAACGACAGCGTCGATGCCGGCACGTCGAGCAGCGCCGACAGCGCACCCGGCGTCATGCCGGCGGGTGCGGCACCCACCAGCGCGCGAAAGACGCGCAGGCGCATCCCCTGGGCCATGGCGCCGAGCATCGCGACCGCGTCATTTTCTTCCATAGTTCCAGTATCTTCGAAAAGAAACGACCTGGCAAGCTCCCGGGATCGGCGCGGTGCGGGACGCCCGGCGCCGAACCCTCAGGTGCGGCCGATCTCGTCGACCGCCCGCTGGATCGCCAGCCGGTCGAGCGAGGCGATCGGGAGCGCGAGCAGGAACTCGATCCGCCGCTTGAGCACGATCGCCGTGTCCCGGAAGCACTGGCGGATCTCGGCCTCGGAGCCGGCGAAGGCGACCGGATCGGCGACGCCCCAGTGCGCGGTCAGCGGCTGGCCGGGCCACACCGGGCAGACCTCGCCGGCGGCGGTGTCGCAGACGGTGAAGACGAAATCCAGCGTCGGCGCCCCGGTGGCCGCGAACTCCGACCAGTCCTTGCTGCGGAAGCCGGTGGGTGTCACCCGCATCGATTCGAGGGTCGCGAGCGCCAGCGGATGGACCTGGCCCGACGGATGGCTGCCTGCGGAGTAGGCGACGAAGCGTCCGGCCGCCAGGCTGTTGAGGATGCCCTCGGCCATGATCGAGCGGGCCGAGTTGTGCGAGCAGATGAACAGCACGGTGTACGCACGGGAGGTCATGTCAGGGCTCCGTCCGGGGGGTGGGTCGCGGCGCTGCGGCGAGGCGGGCCGGCGTCGCGGTGGGCAGCGCGAGGGTGATCAGCCAGCACGCGACGAGCATCGCGGCCGATCCGCCCAGGGACCAGGCGAGTCCGCCCCATTGGTAGAGCAGGCCCGACATCAGCGTGCCGAGGAAGCGACCGAGCGCGTTCGCGGCGTAGTAGAAGCCGACGTCCTCGGCGGCCTTCTCCGAGCCCGCATAGGCGAGGATCAGGTACGAATGCACCGAGGAATTCACGGCGAACGCGACGCCGAACAGGCCGAGCCCCGCGACCACCACCCACTCGAGGTGGTCGACCTCGGCCACGACCAGCGCGGCCAGGCCGATCGGCACGATCGCGAGCAGCCCCGACCAGAGGCGCGCGGCCGGCACCTCGGCCGTCAGGCCGTCGGGGCTGCGCCGCACGATCGCGGGCGCCGCCGCCTGCACCAGGCCGTAGCCGATCGTCCACAGCGCGAGGAACGCGCCGACCATCGTGAAGGTCCAGCCCGCGGAATACAGGAACACCGGGACGCCGACGACGAACCACACGTCGCGGGCGCCGAAGAGCGCCACGCGCGCCGCCGCCAGCAGGTTGATGCCGCGGTTCTTGGCGAACAGCTCGCGCGCGGAGCCCGATGCCTTCGCCCGCCCCATCAGCGGCGGCACGTAGGCGACGACGCCGGCCAGCACGAGCGCCAGCATCGCGGCCATCGCCCACAGCGCCGCCTGGAAGCCGAGCGCCTGCAGCAGCAGCCCGCCGAGGAAGAAGCCGACACCCTTCATCGCGTTCTTGCTGCCGGTGAAGAACGCCACCCACTTGAAGAGCTGCCCGGAGGCGCTGCCGGCGGTCAGCTTGATCGCGGACTTGCTGGCGGTCTTGGTCAGGTCCTTGGCGACGCCGCAGACACCCTGTGCCACGACGACCCAGGCGACCGACATCGCCGCGCTCCAGTCGGGCGACAAAGCGGACAGCAGCAGGAAGCCTGCGATCTGGGTCGACAGCCCCACCGCGAGCATGCGGGCGATGCCGTAGCGGGTCGCGAGCCAGCCGCCGATGAGGTTGGCCAGCACGCCGGCCGCCTCGTAGAGCAGGAACAGGAAGGCGAGCGTGAACGGCGAGTAGCCGAGCCGGTAGAAGTGCAGCAGGACCAGCATCCGCAGCGCACCGTCGGTGAGCGTGAAGCCCCAGTACGCCGCGGTGACGGTCGCGTAGTTGCGGGTCCCTTCGTTCATCGCCCGTCCCGCCCGATCAGAGGCCGCGCGCCTGCATCAGGCACGCGAGGTCGACCATCCGGCACGCGTAGCCCATCTCGTTGTCGTACCAGGCGTAGACCTTGAGGAGCGTGCCGTCGGTGACCATCGTCGACAGCGCGTCGACGATCGCGCTGCGCGTGTCGCGCGCGTAGTCGACGCTGACCAGCGGACGGGGCTCGTAGCCGAGGATGCCGGCGAGCGCACCGCGCGAGGCCTGCTCGAACAGCGCGTTGACCTCCTCGGCGGTGGTCTCGCGCTTCATCTCGAACACGCAGTCGGTGAGCGACGCGTTGAGCACCGGGGCGCGCACGGCGTGCCCGTTCAGCTTGCCCTTGAGTTCCGGGTAGATCAGCGCGATCGCGGTGGCGCTGCCGGTCGTGGTCGGCGCCAGGCTCAGCATCGCGCTGCGCGCGCGCCGCAGGTCCTTGTGGGGCGCGTCGACCACCAGGTTGGTGTTGGTCGGGTCGTGGATCGTGGTGATCTGACCGTGGCGGATGCCGATCGCCTCGTGCACGACCTTCACCACCGGCGCCAGACAGTTCGTCGTGCACGACGCGGCGGTGACGATGCGGTGGCGGGCCGGATCGTAGAGGCCTTCGTTGACGCCCATGACGATGTTGAGCACGTCGCCGACCTTGACCGGCGCGGCGACGATCACGCGCTTCGCACCGCGATCGAGGTGGCCCTGGATCGTCTCGGGCGTGAGGAACTTGCCGGTGCATTCGAGCACGAGGTCGACGCCGAGCTCGCCCCACGGGATCTCGGCCGCGCTGGCGTGCGAGGTGAACCTCAGGCGCCGCTCGCCGATGCGCACGGTGTCCTCGCCCTCGGCGGCGATGTCGGCCCGCCAGCGGCCCTGCACCGAATCGAAGGCGAGCAGGTGCGCGGTGGCCGCCGCCCCGCCCTTCAGTTCGTTGACGTGCACGACCTCGAGGCGGTTGCCCGCGCGCGGATCGTCGTCGCCCCGCTCGGCCGCCCCGAAGGCGGCGCGCAGGGCCAGTCGGCCGATACGGCCCATGCCATTGATGCCGACGCGCATGACGGTGGTGCCGGAGCGCGGAACGCGCCGCCCGGGCCTTCGAGAGTTCTAGATCATTCGAAGGATAGCGGGCGACTGTGTCAGCCGGATGACAGCGGGCGCCGATCGGCGACGGCCCGTCGGCGACAGTCGAACGGCGTCGGCTACCCGGCGGCCGCGAGCCGCCAGAGCGAGGTCTTCTCGCGCGAGCGCGCCGCATGCAGCGGATCGGTCGCGTCGAACGCCCGCTTGTGGGCGGGCTTGACGTCGATGCGGTCGACCACCACCAGCCCGCCGGCCGCGATCGCGGCGAGCAGCGCGTCTCGCGTGCGCAGCCCGAGGTGCTCGGCGAGGTCCGACAGGATCAGCCAGCCCTCCCCGCCCGGGGCCAGGTGCGCGGCGAGCCCGGACAGGAATCCGCCGAGCATGCGCCCGTCGGCATCGTAGACGCCGTGCTCGAGCGGCGAGCTCGGTCGCGCCGGCACCCACGGCGGGTTGCACACGACGAGTTCGGCTCGGCCCTCGGGGAACAGGTCGGCCTGCACGACCTCCACGCGTTCGGCGAGCCCGAGCCGCGCGACGTTGTCGCGGGCACAGGCGAGCGCGCGCGGGTCCATGTCCGTGGCGACCACGCGGGCGAGACCGCGCCGGGCCAGCACCGCGGCGAGCACGCCCGTGCCGGTGCCGACGTCGAAGGCCGTACCGAGTGCCGCGGCGGCCTTGGGCAGCGGCGCGCGGGCGACCAGCTCGACGTACTCGGCGCGGGTGGGGGCGAACACGCCGTAGTGCGGATGGATGCGCCCGCCGATCGCCGGCACCTCGATGCCGTTCGAGCGCCATTCGTGCGCACCGTTGACGCCCAGCAGCTCGCGCATCGCGACGACCGCGGATCCGTCGGCGGCGCCCCAGGCCTCGGTGCAGGCGGCCTTCAGGTCCGGCGCACGGCGCAGCGGGATGACGTGCCCGTCCTCGAGCGGGATCAGCAGCATGCCGAGGGTGCGGGCACGCTGCGAGCGTGCCTGGCGCTGCAGGTTGAAGACCTCGACCGGCGACTTCGCGGGTGCGGCGGCCGCGGCGTCGGCGACCTGGGCACCGCGGCCGCCCTTGCCGTCCTTGCCACCCTTCGCACCCTTGCCGCCCTTGGCCGCGAGCCGAGGCTTGCGGTCGGTGCGGTTGGCCAGCGCGGTCAGCATCTGCCGCGCGTTCTGGAAGTCGCCGCGCCACAGCAGCGCCACGCCCTGGCAGGCCAGCCCGTAGGCCTCGTCGGCCGACATCGTGTCGTCGGCGACGACCACGCTCCGGGGCGGCGGCGCACCCCGCTCGGAGCGCCAGCGCGCCGAATGCTCGATCCCCTCCTCGGACCAGCGGATCACGGGGAGATCGGGGGCGGCCGCAGCCGGGGTATCGCTCGTCACTCAGAACCTCTCGTCGCGGCGCAGGTAGCGCCATTGGCCCACGGGCAGCGCACCGAGCGGCACGCCGCCGCTGCGCACGCGCTTGAGGCCGGTCACCGCGAGGCCGACGGCCTCGCACATCCGTCGGATCTGCCGCTTGCGGCCCTCGCGCAGCACGAAGCGCAGCTGGTCGTCGTTCTGCCAGGACACCTCGGCGGGGCGCAGCTTCACGCCGTCGAGCTCGAGGCCGTGCCGCAGCATCGCCAGGCCGCGCTCCGACAGCCCGCCCTCGACGCGGACCAGGTACTCCTTCTCGACCTCCGAATCCTGGCCGATCAGGTGCTTCGCGATGCGGCCGTCCTGGGTGAACACCAGCAGTCCGGTCGAATCGATGTCGAGCCGGCCGGCGGGCGCGAGGCCGCGCAGGTGCATCGGATCGAAGCGGGTCGGCGCGGGATCCTCGGCCCAGCGGTTCTCGGGACGCAGCAGCACCGCGGCGGGCCGGTAGCCGTCCTCGGCCTGCCCGGAGACGAAGCCGATCGGCTTGTTCAGCAGGATCGTCACCTGCTCGTCCTGTCGGCGCGCGGCCGCGCGATCGACCTCGATGCGCGCCTGCGGCGGCACGCGCGTGCCGAGCTCGGTGACGACGCGGCCGTCCACCTTGACCCAGCCGCGCGCGATCCAGTCGTCGGCCTCGCGGCGCGAGCACAGGCCGAGTTCGCCCATCCGCTTGGAGAGTCTCGGATCGTCCGGATTGGCGTGGTTCGCCGCCCGCTGCGCGGCGGCTGCGGCCGGCGCGGCCGCCGGCCGCCGGCCGGGCGATGCAGGGCGTGCACGCGGGGACGGGGAGTGCGAGGGCGCGGCGCGATCGGCCGGCCTGGGGGGCTTGGGTGGGAGGCGTGACATGGTGGACGGCCGGCGCGGGAATCGCCGGACCACCTCGCATGATAGCGGGCACCGCCGACCCGGGTCCGCCGCCCGGAACCCGGTTCGCCACCCGATCGGGCCCCCGGTTCCGAACCCGGCTCGAGAATCCGATGCGGGAAGCGGGACAGACCGGATACTTGGCAGTCGGACGCGGCGTCATCCCGAACGCGGCGCCACCGCCAGGAGGAGATCCAGCCATGGCCTGTAGACCGTCGTCAGCGGGCGCCACCGCGCCGCGTGCCCGCCCAGCCCTGTCCGTGGTCAGTGCGCCGGTCCTGGGCCTGGCGCTCCTCCTCGCGCAGCCGGCGTTCGCGCAGCAGCGCGACGACGGCTACTGGGTGCACATCGCCGGCTACCGGCCTTCGATCGAGTCGACCGGCCGCTCGGACGTGCTGGTCGGCTCGACGCCGGGCACGACCGTCCGCTTCGAGGACGAGCTCGGCCTGGCCGCCCGCAAGACCCTGCCGTGGTTCGCCGCCGGCGCGCGACTGGGGCAGGACTGGCGCGTCGAACTCGAGTACTTCTCGCTGCGCCGCGACGGCACGAACACGATCTCGCGCGACATCACCTGGAGCGGCACGACCTATCCCGCGAGCGCGACGCTCTCCACCCTGTTCGACTCCGACATCCTGAGGCTGAGCGCAGGATGGTCGTTCCTGCGCACCGAGCAGACCGAGATCGGCGCGGTCCTCGGCCTGCACACCACCCGGTTCCGGATCAAGCTGGGCGCGCAGGCTGCGGTCGGCGGGGCGACGGCCGGCGCCCAGGCCGAGGCGCGCGAGGCGACGGTACCGCTGCCCACGCTCGGGCTCTACGGCAGGCACGACTTCGCGCGGGACTGGTCGGTCCAGGGCCGCGCCGACTACTTCACCCTGAGCTACGGCGACTACAGCGGCGGCCTGCTCAACGTGATGGCGGGCCTCGGCTACAGCATCAGCGACAACGCCGGCGTGGCACTCGGCTACCGGTACGTCGACTACACGGTCGACATCACGAAGCCGAGGTGGCTGGGGAGCATCGAGTACCGCTTCAGCGGTCCGTTCGTGTCGCTGCAGGTCGGCTTCTGAGCCCTGGAGCCGCCCGTTGACGACGACCCTCGCCTCACCGCTCGCGCTGCCCTGCGGCGCCACGATCCCCAACCGCCTGTGCAAGGCCGCGCTGACCGAGGGGCTGGCCGATCCCCTGAACCGCGCGACGGAGCGCCACGAGCGCCTGTACCGCGCCTGGTCGCAGGGCGGCGCGGGCCTGGTCATCACCGGCAACGTGCAGATCGACCGGCGCTACCTCGAACGACCGGGCAACGTCGTGATCGACGGGGCCGCGACCGGCGATGACGACGGCCTGGAGGCGCTGCGCCGCTACGCCGCGGCGGGCACGGTGGGCGGCAACCACCTGTGGATGCAGCTGAACCATCCCGGTCGCCAGACGCCGACGCATGTCTGCCCCGAACCGGTCGCGCCGTCGGCCGTGCCGCTGCTCAACCACAGCGCCGCGCAGTTCGCACCGCCCCGCGCGCTGCGCGAGGACGAGATCGAGGACGTGATCCGTCGCTGGGCCCGTGCGGCGGGCGTCGCGCGCGAGGCCGGGTTCACCGGCATCCAGGTGCACGCGGCGCACGGCTACCTGCTGAGCCAGTTCCTGTCGCCGGTGGCGAACCGGCGCACGGACGGCTGGGGCGGCGGCCTCGCCGAGCGTGCGCGCCTGCTGCGCGAGGTGGTGCGGGCCTGCCGCCGCGCAGTCGGCGCCGGTTTCCCGATCGGCGTGAAGCTCAACTCCTCGGACTTCCAGCAGGGCGGCTTCAGCGCCGACGACTGCCTGCAGGTCGTGCGCTGGCTGGGCGAGGACGGGGTCGACCTGCTCGAGCTGTCGGGCGGCAGCTACGAGTCGCCGACGATGATGGGCGCGAAGCTGCGGGGACCCGACGCCGAACGCCCGGCGGCCGAGAGCACGCGCCGGCGCGAGGCGTACTTCCTCGAGTACGCCGCTGCGATGCGCGGCGCGGCCGCGATGCCGGTGATGGTCACCGGCGGATTCCGCACCCGCGCGGCGATGGACGAGGCGCTGTCCGCGGGCGAGCTCGACATGGTCGGACTCGGACGGCCGATGTGCGTCGACACCGACCTGCCGCGACGGCTGCTCTCGGGCGAGTGCGCGCAGGCCGTGGCCTACGAGCGCGACATCGATCCGCCCAAGGCCGGGCTCGCCTGGTTCTGCCTGCAGCTCATCCGCATCGGCGACGGGCTCGAGCCCGACCGTGGCCTGGACGGCGCGACCGCGATGGCGCGCTACGCCGAGAACGAAGCGCGGACGGCACGCGGACTCGTCGGGCGCTGAGGCGCGGGCCGCCGGCGCGGCGCAGCCCGGCGAGGGCCGCCGGCACGGCACGGCGGACGACGCGCCCTCAGCCCGGAACGACCTCGACCGAATCGGCCGCGAGCGCGCGGCGCAGCGCCTGCACGAAGGGCACGGCGGTCGGCTTGTCGCCGTGGATGCAGACCGTGTCGGCGCGTACCGAGACGATCGAGCCGTCGACCGCCGTCAGCCGGCCCTCGCGGACCATGCGCCGCACCTGTGCGACCGATTCGGCCTCGTCGGTGATCAGCGCATCGGGACGGCTGCGCGGGGCGAGCGTGCCGTCGGGCATGTAGCGACGGTCGGCGAACACCTCGCAGCGCACCTCGAGGCCGGCCTCGCGCGCGACCGCCTCCATGGGGCTGCCCGACAGCACGTACATCTTCACGCCGCCGCCGAGGGCCTTGACCGCGCGGACCAGGCCGCGCGAGAGGGCGACGTCCTTCGCCGCCATGTTGTAGAGCGCGCCGTGGGCCTTCACGTGATGCAGCCGGCCGCCGGCCGCCTCGACGAAGGCGCGCACTGCGCCGGCCTGGTACAGCGTCATGCCGTAGACCTCGTCCTCGGTGACCTGCATCGTGCGGCGGCCGAACCCCTGCAGGTCGGGCAGGCTGGGATGCGCGCCGATCGCGACGCCGTGACGCAGCGCCAGCGCGACCGTCGCCGCGATGGTCGACGGATCGCCCGCGTGATAGCCGCAGGCGACGTTGGCCGAGGTGACGAAGGGCATCAGGGCGGCGTCGTCGCCCATGTGCCAGGCGCCGTAGCTCTCGCCCATGTCGGCGTTCAGATCGATCGATGTCCGGGGGGTGCTCATGCGGGTCGGGGCCTCAGTCGATGGGGAGCGAAGGATCGGCCGGATCGGCCGGATCGACGGGATAGGGGCAGGCCTGGCGAACGCCGGCGAGCCGGAGCTCGAGCTCGCGGGCCCTGCGGCGGGCGAGCTCGTCGGCCTCGTCGAGACCGACGAGCCGGAACCGGATCCGGCAGCCGGCACCGGCCTGCGCGAGCAGGGGCTCGGCGGCGCTCGCGACCTCCAGGATCCGAGGATACCCGCCGGTGGTCTGGTGCTCGGCCAGCAGGATCACCGGCTCGCCGGCCGGCGGCAGCTGCACCGTGCCCACGCTCACCGGCTCGCTCGCGAGCTGCGGCAGGCCACGGGTGTCGAGCGCGCGGCCGTGCACGCGCAGGCCCTGACGGTTGCTCTGCGCGCCCACGGTCCAGTCCTGGTCGAACAGCGCGTCGCGGGCGGCGGCGGGCAGCACATCGAGATGGCGCCCGGCGAGCACGGGCAGCTCGATCAGCGGCCACTCGCGCGGCAGGTCCTCGGTGACCGCCCAGCGGGGCGCGACGCGACCCCAGGCGGGTGTCGCGTCGGCGTCGGCGTCGGCGTCGGCGTCGGGCGGGCCGAGCACCACCGCGGCACGACGGTGCGACAGCGCGACGACCCGCGGATCGAGTTGCAGCACGCGGCCCGTCTCCAGCCGCGCCGGGCCGATGCCCGAGGCCAGATGGGCGCTGCGGCTGCCGAGCACCTGCGGCAGCGCGAGTCCGCCGGCCACCGCGATCCAGCTGCGCCAGCCCACCGGCGGCGCGTGCCAGCGCAGCACGCTGCCGGCGGCGACGAAGACCGGCCGGCCCGTCGGCAGCGCGACCGTCGACCCGCCGTGCTCGCCGGGCAGCCGCACGAGCGCATGGCGCGCGCCGACGGTGGCCAGCCAGACGTCGCAGCGCAGGCGCAGCGTCGGCCCCGGCCCGGTGATCTCCAGGCCCGCCGCGGTGGGCGCATTGCCGACCAGCGCGTTGGCCAGCGTCATCGCGGCGCGGTCCATCGCGCCCCCGCGCGACAGCGCGATGCGCGCCTGGCCGGGGCGTCCGAGGTCCTGCACGCTGTCGAGCAGCCCCGCCTTGAGCACCTCGATCGACGTCTCGTGCGCGCTCATCGGGCGGCCCACAAGCGCTCGAAGGTCGCGACGTCGATCGGCTCGAAGCGCAGCGTGTCGCCCTCGTTCATCAGCGCGGGCGGCGTGCGCGCGGGGTCGAAGAGCCGCAGCGGGCAGCGCCCGATCAGGCTCCAGCCGCCCGGCGTGGGGCTCGGATAGACCGCCGTCTGCAGGCCGGCGATCGCGATGCCGCCCTCGGGCACGCGCGGCCGCGGCGACGCGCGGCGGTCGATCTTCAGCCGCGGGTCCAGGCCGCCCAGGTACGCGAAGCCCGGCATGAAGCCGACGACCTCGGCGGTGAACGTGCAGCCGCTGTGGATCGCGACGACCTCCGCGGGGTCGAGTCCGGTGGCCGCGGCGACCTCCTCGAGATCGGGGGCCATCGATGCGTCGTAGCAGGCCGGCAGCACCACCTGGCCGCCCGCCGGCGCCTGCCAGCCGAGCGCCTCGGGTGCGGTCCCGCGCAGCCACTCGAGCGCCGCCCCGCGCTGCCGCCCGCGCGGGACCGCGGCGTCGTCGACGGCGAGTCGGACCGCGAGCGTGCGCACCCCGGCGACCGCCTCGGCGCAGAACGGCTGGGGGACGGCGCGCAACCGGGCGGCGAGCGCGCGCGCGGCGACGTTGGCGCGGGGATCCGGCCCCCAGTCGACCATCACCCAGGCGTCGCCGCAGGGCTCGACGCGGATCGGAGCGGCCGGCGGCGCGCCGGGCTCGGGCGGGGACGGCATCGCGGAGGGCGCGGCGGGGCGGTTCATCGACGGCGGATCATCGGCTGGAGGTCGCGACGCCGCCGGAACCGGCAGGCGCGTGCGCGGGGCGCGCAGCCCGAAGTATCGCGCCTGCGGCCGATGCCGGGCGTTCCGGGATCCGCGGCGCGCTCAGGCCGGCGCGACGAACCTCGCCAGGATCGCCGCGTGCCGCTGCGGCCAGTCGCGCAGCCCGCTGTCGTCGCCGTCGAAGACGCTGCGAAGGAAGGCGCCGGTGAGTTCGCGCGTGGCCGTCTTGACCTGCGCGTTCAGCGCCGCGCCGCCGGAGCCCGCGCGGTCGGTGAACATGCTGTGCGAGCCGCCCGAGAAGACCGCCAGCGTCTTGCGCGGATGGCCGATCGCATCGAACACCGCGACGCGATCCTCCGCGCCGCTGTAGTAGCCGGGGATGCGGATGATGTCCTCGGTCGCGGTGACGTGCAGGCTGGGGATGCGGATCGGCTCGAGGATGCGGCGCGGCGAGGGCTCGCCGTAGAACGGCGGCGCCGAGATCACGATCGCCGCGCGCAGCCTCGGCTCGAGCAGGTCGATCTCCCGGCCGGCGCGCTCGACCCGGGCCCCCGCGGCCAGCAGCGTGGTGTTCGCGCCGTACGAATGGCCGGCAGCGACGATGCGCTGCGCGTCGATGCGGTCGCCGAGCGCGTCGGCCAGCAGCCGATCGAGGGCGAAGCGCAGGTCGTGGACCCGGGCGATCGCCTCGGCGTCCTGGGCGGCGTCCTGCAGGCGGCCGATCAGCGCGAACGGACTGCCGGCCCCCCACAGGCTGCGGTCGCTGCCGACGTGCTGCAGGTGCAGGCTGGCGACGCCCTCGCTGGCCCAGTGGCTGCCGAGATAGCTGTAGCCGCGGCGCGAGCCGCCGATGCCGTGCGAGAACACCGCCAGCGGCACCGGCCGGTCGGGGGTCGCGGCGTGCGGCAGATACAGGCGCACCGGCACCGGCCGGTCGCGACCGGCGTCGACCCAGTCGAGGTCGATCGCATCGAAGGCGCGCTCCTGCGCGCGCAGCGATCGCGCGCCCGGGACGGCGAGGAACGCGCCGAGCGCGGCCGCACTCGAGGCGGCGAGAAGGAAGGAGCGGCGAGGCAGGCGCATGTCGGGTCGGAAGGAGTCGATGCATCGGTCGCAGAACCGGCGACAGCCTGACTGTAGCCGCCCTGGCCACCCCTCGGTCAGGGTCACGGGAACTGACGCGCCACCATGCTCCAGTTCGGCGGGTCGCCGCGCCGGCGATCGGGTCAACTCGCGGCTCGGGCATGCGCGCCTTCCCGGCGCCGCGTGCGACCGACGACAGACGCCCCTCCCGGACCACGACACCCCATGAAGCATTCGACGACGGCCCTCACCGGGGCCGGCGCGGCTCGACGCGCCCGCGGTCTCGCGCGATCCCTGCTGTTCGGCGCGATCGCGGCCGCCCTGCTGCTGCAGGCCTGCGGGGGCCCGTCCGAGCCCCTCGCGGACGTTCCTGCGGGAACGAAGACGGACACCGCGGACACCTCGGCCGCCATCGGTCCGACCGGACCGGCCGGACCGGCAGGGCCGACCGGATCGACCGGACCCGCCGGACCTTCGGGTGCCGACGGCGCCGTCGGCCCCGCGGGCCCCGCCGGGCCGATGGGACCGCCCTCCGGCGGCTTCGAGTGGCGGCACGTCACCACCCCGACGGTGCAGGCGGCGCCGAACACCGGCTACGTGCTGGACACGGTGACCCGCACGACGGTCACGCTGCCGGCGGCGCCGGCGGTCGGTGACGTCCTGCGGCTCACCGGCGCCGGCGCCGGCGGCTGGGAACTGGCCCAGAACGCGGGCCAGCGCGTGTTCGCAGGCTACGGGCGCGCGAGCTGGGCCCGCCGCGGCCCGGTCATGCCCTGGACGGGGGTCGCCTCGTCCGCGGACGGCATGCGGCTCGCCGCGAGTGCATCCGGCGGCATCCACCTCTCGACCGACCGCGGCGCGACCTGGTCGGTCAGCTCGGCACCGGCCACGTACTACTCGCAGATCGTGTCCTCGGCGGACGGCACGCACCTCATGGCCCTGCAGGGCCAACGGATCTGGCTGTCGCCGGATGCCGGCACCACCTGGACCGAGAACGGCACGGCCGGCGTGCGGGCCTTCGTCGCGATCACGATCTCGGCCGACGGCAGCCGACTGGCGGCCGCGGAGTACGGCGCCTACGTCCAGACCTCGGACGACTTCGGCGCGACCTGGACGCTGCGCACCAGCGGCGGCGGGCACACCTGGTCGGGGCTCGCCTCGTCCGCCGACGGGCTGCGGCTGGTCGGGGTGGATGCCAACGGCGGCGGCGCGGTGTACGCCTCCGCCGACGGCGGCGTGAGCTGGGCGCCGCTGCCCGCCCCGCCGAGGGACTGGGGCGGCGTGGCGATGTCCGCAGACGGCTCGCAGCTCGTCGCCTCCGTCCGCAACGGCGGCGGTGGGCTCTACGTCTCCACCGACTCGGGCCTCACCTGGCAGGAACGCACCCACGTCACCGGGCCGTGGTGGTCGGTGTCGAGCTCCGCGGACGGCCGCACGCTCGCCGCGACGATCGAGAGCTTCTCCAGTCACTTCGGTCCGTCCGAGCCCGGCCTCGTCTACCTGTCGACCGACGCGGGCGCGACCTGGATCGCGCAGCCGACGACCGGGTACTGGGTCGGCGCGGCGATCTCGGCCGACGGCATGACGCTCGCCGCCGTCTCGAACGACGGCTTCCTGGCGGTGCCGCGGGCCGCATCCACCGCGGGCACGTCGGGCGCGGTCGCGGGCGGGCTCTACGATGCCCTGGCGATCCAGTACCTGGGCGGCGGACTGTTCGCGTTCATCGAACACGAAGGGTCGCCGACCGTGCGCTGACGGTGGCGCGGGGCGCGGGGCTGCCGGCGCGGCCGTCCCGCCCAGCGGCTCCGGACGACCTTGAAAGTCCGCGGCCCGGGCTGCGACCATGAACGATGACCCCGACCGGAATCGAGATGGACCGCCCCGCCCGAAACACCCCGCCCCTGCCCGCGGGGCGCGCCGCAGCGGCGGCCTCGCGCGGCGTCGCCGCCTCGATGCTCGCCGCCATCGGCCTCGTCGTCGGCGGCCTCGCCGTTCTCGGCCTCGCCGCGGTCTCGCCGCACGCCGCGGCCCAGACGTCGACGCCGGCAGCCGCCAACACCGCACGCGCCACCTTCGCCGGCGGCTGCTTCTGGTGCGTGGAGGCCGATTTCGACAAGGTGCCCGGCGTGCTCTCGACCACCTCGGGCTACATCGGGGGCCGCACGCCGAATCCGACCTACGAGCAGGTCTCGCGCAACACCACCGGGCACGCCGAGGCGGTCGAGATCGTCTTCGATCCGACGAAGGTGAGCTACGAGACCCTGCTCGCCAAGTACTGGCGCAGCATCGACCCGACCACGGTCGACCGGCAGTTCTGCGACAGCGGCTCGCCGTACCGGACCGCGATCTTCGCGAACGACGCGGCCCAGCTCGAGGCGGCCCGCCGATCGCTCGCCGAGCTGCAGCGCACCAAGCCCTTCGCCGAGCCGATCGTCACCCGCATCGAGCAGGCCGGGCCGTTCTACCCGGCCGAGGCCTATCACCAGGACTACTACCTGAAGAATCCTGTGCGCTACCGCTACTACCGCAGCTCGTGCGGCCGCGACGCCCGGCTCGAGGCGCTGTGGGGGCGGCCCTGAGCGGACACCGGGCGGGCCGACCGGGGTCGGTACCGACGCCGCGCTAGACTGCGCGT
Source organism: Burkholderiales bacterium (assembly GCA_003818495.1). GTDB lineage: Bacteria > Pseudomonadota > Gammaproteobacteria > Burkholderiales > Burkholderiaceae_E > UBA4615. Next base: position 23,915 of record RPRK01000011.1, on the reverse strand, counting down.
TCGCAGGGATCCCGCCCCTCGCATCGGTGCCGCACCCGCGCGCCGACGGCGGGCCGGCGCCCCGCTCCGGAACCCATGTTCAGCTACCGACACGCCTTCCACGCCGGCAACCACGCCGACGTCCTCAAGCACGTCGTGCTCGTGCACCTGCTTCGCCACCTCGCCGCCAAGGACACGCCCTTCTGGGTGATCGACACGCATGCCGGCGCGGGCGTGTACGCGCTCGACGGCGAATGGGCGACCAAGCGCAGCGAATTCGCCGACGGCATCGCCCGGCTCTGGGGGCGCGAGGCGCTGCCCGAACCGGTCGCCGACTACCTCGCGGTGGTCCGCGCCGAGAACGCGGACGGCGAGCTGCGCACCTACCCCGGTTCGCCGCTGATCGCGCTGCGCGGTCTGCGCGACGCCGACCGCCTGCGGCTCTTCGAGCTGCACGGCAACGAGGGCGTCGCGCTCGCCCAGAACGTCGCGGCGCTCGGGCGCGACGCCACCCGGCGCACGATCATCGACGCGGCCGACGGCTTCGCGGGCCTGCGCAAGTGGCTGCCCCCGCCGCCGCGGCGCGCGCTGGTGCTCATCGACCCGTCGTACGAGGACAAGCGCGACTACGTGCGCACGGTCGACACGCTGATCGACGCACTGGGACGCTTCGCGACCGGCTGCTACGCGATCTGGTACCCGAAGGTGCAGCGCCGCGAGCCCGCGGAGATGGTGCGCCGGCTCACCCGACTGCCGGATCTGCGCTGGCTGCACGCGACACTGACCGTGCGCGCACCGTCCGAGGACGGACTCGGGCTGCATGGCAGCGGCATGTTCGTCGTCAACCCGCCGTGGACGCTGAAGGCCGCGATGGCCGCGACCCTGCCGGTGCTGTCCGAGGTGCTGGCGCAGGACGCGGGGGCCGGCTGGTCGCTGGACACCGGCGGGCCGCAGTAGCCGAGCGCGGGCCGGCGGGCCGGCGGGCCGACGGGTCGGCCGCCGCCCGTGCCGCCGCTCACTCCTGCTGGATCCCCGCCTCGCGCATCGCGCGCGAGAACACGCCGAGCTGGTCGCGCACGATGCCGGCGAGCTCGTCCGGCGTGGACGGCAGCGGCAGCAGGCCGAGCTTGTCGAACTGCTCGACGACGTCGGGGCGGCGCATCACGACGTTGAAGTCGCGCGAGATCCGGTCGACGAGTTCGCGCGGCAGCTTCGCCGGCGCGAACAGGCCGCCCCACGGCGAGATGTTCACCAGCGGCTGACCGGCCTCGGCCATCGTCGGCACGTCGGGGAACGCCCGCGTGCGCTGCGGCAGCAGCACCGCGAGCAGGCGGAACTTGCGCTCGAGGAGCTGCGGCAGCACCGCCGGCGTCGCGAACATCGCCTGCACGCGGCCGCCGACCAGATCGATCACGGCCTGCGCCTCGCCCTTGTAGGGCACGTGCGTCATCTCGAGCTTGTTGCCGGCGACGAGCTGCGCGCTGGCGAGGATGCCGGTGCTGTTGCCGGTGGCATAGGACAGCTTGCCGGGATTCGCCTTCACGTGCGCGACGAACTCCGCGAGCGTCGTCGCCGGCACCGTCGGCGCGACCGCGAAGTAGAAGGTGAACACGCAGACGTTGGAGATCGGCGTGAAGTCGGCCACCGGGTCGTAGGGCGGGTTCTTGCGGATCGAGGGGGTGTACGACATCGAGGTCGCGGTGCCGAAGTACAGCGAATGGCCGTCGGCCGGCGACTTGATCACTTCGAGCGCGGCGACCGCACCGTCGGCGCCCGCCCGGTTCTCGACCGGCACCGGCTTGCCGAAGAGGTTGGCGAGATGGACGGCGACCGCCCGCGCGCCCAGGTCGGCGGCCCCGCCCGCCGGGAAGGGCACGACCAGCCGGACGGGTCGCGACGGCCAGTCGGACTGGGCGCGGACGGTGCCGGGCAGCGCCGCGCCGAGGGCGAGCGCACTGCCGGCGGCGAGCGCGCGGCGGCGCCCTGCGACGGGCTGGGGTCGGACGACGGGCGGATTCGAAGCGTCGGTCATCGGGTCTCCTCGTGGTGGGCGCGGGCGTGCCGCCCGTCGCGATCGGTCGACCGGTGCTCACCGGCTCGCCGGGGCATAGGAGTACCCGATTTCGGGCAGCGCGTCACGTTCGCCGACGTGCGGGCAGCCCATCGCCGATGCGTGCCGCCACCGGATCAGTCGCCGAGGTCGATCTCCGCGCAGAGCCGCAGGCCGCGGATCGCGTCGGGCCGCTCGTGGTCGGCGACGACCCAGGCGCGCCCGCGATGTCCGGCCGCCTCCGCCAGCAGCGTGGCGAGCACCTCCCGCGAGGGACCGTCGAGCGCGGCGAACGGCGTGTCGAGCAAGGTCACCGGCGCGCCGCCCGCGAAGGCCGCGAGCAGCGCGAGCTTGCGCCGGGTACCGGTCGACAGCCGGAACAGCTCCTTGTCGAGGTGGGCACCGAGGGCGAACGCCGCGACGAGCGCGTCCGCGCGCGCTTCGTCCCACGGCGGCAGCGACACGCGCCGCGCGGCGAGCCAGTCGCGGGCCCGCAGGCCATCGTCCGCGGCATCCGTCGCGTCCGCGAGCCACGGCGTTCCGGCCGGCGCGTGAACCCGCCCGACCCGTGGGGTCGACCGGCCCGCCAGCAGCCGCAGCAGCGTGGTCTTGCCGCGCCCGTCGCCGCCGCGCACCAGGCACAGGCCGGGCCGCAGCACGAGCGACAGGCCCTCGAAGAGCACCTGCCCGGGGCTGCCGGCGCCGAGCGCATCGGCGTGGAGCAGCACCGGGCCGGGCCCGTCGCGATCGGGGTAGGCGTCCATGCCCCGATCGTAGCGCGCGCGAGGCGCGCCTCCGACGCGTCAGCGGAAGGTCTTGTTCTGCACGTAGACGTAGACCCGCACGTTCTTGTCGGTGTAGGTCCGCGTCCAGAGCTCGCGATCGAGCGCCGCGTGCGTGCCGGCCCCGCCGCCGTTGCCCAGGCAGGCCCGCGACAGCGCGCCGGTGCCCAGCAGCCGGGTGCTGCTGCCGAGCGCCCGGTCCTCCAGCGCGCGCGTGCCGCGGCCCGCGCCGAGGGTCGTGTTGGAGACCATCACCGATCCGAGCGTCGAGCAGTCGGCGCCGCCCGGCTCGTTGGCGAACCCCGCGTTCCACCAGTAGAAGTTGGTCCCCGCCGCCGTGTCGAGGGTGCCGGCGAGGTCCGCGTCGGAGGCCCACAGTCCGCTGGTGCGCCCGTTGGCCTGGTTCTCGGCCCAGCCCGAGAGCGGCCCGCTCAGACCGCGACCGGGCACCGACCGGTACACCTCCGAGTAGAAGCCGATGCCGTCCGCGCCGAAGGCATTGGGCTCGGTGGTCCATGCGGCGTTCACGCGGGTCACGTCGGTCGTGACCTCGGCGGTGCCCGAGTCGAAATCGAGGTAGCGCGCGAGCGTCGCGCGATCGAGCTGCGAGACCTTCCGGTAGGCGACCAGGTCGCGCATCGTCGAGACCGGCGGCAGCTCGCCGAGGAAGCGGGTGCCGAAGCGCATCCGCAGCACGCCCGCGGTGTCGATGACGTGGAAGGTGACCAGCGGGTTCGAGGACAGCGTCTCGATCATCGCCGCGTCGGGCTTGATGCGGGCATAGCGGGGACCGGTGTTCCAGGCGACGTCGCGGCCGTCGATCGAGGGATCGACCGCACCGGTCAGTGGGTTGACCTGGTTGCGCAGCGCCTCGACCTCGACCGTGTAGTTGGGGCTGCTCGAGGTCGTGACGCCATTGCCGCAGAAGCCGGAGTTCGCGCTGCCGTTGCCGGCCTCGACCACGGTGTCGCCGATCGACTTCGAGTCGAGCGCCTGGCGCGCCGCCTGCGAGAGCCGCGCGTCGATCGCGAGGTAGTCCTGCGTCGCGGAGCTCGCCGGACGCTTGAGCACCAGGCCGTGGGGGAAGAAGCCCATCCACTTGGTTCCGGACGCATCGAAGCGTCCCGGCCCGGTGACCACCACGCAGCGCACGCTGGTGCGGCCGGCGAGCTGCGCGGCGGCGGCGATCGCCGCGTACGTGCGGTCCGCGCCGCCGTAGCCGGTGGCGGTCGTCAGGTCGGTGACCGGGTACTGCACGCTGCCGTCGGCACCGAAGCTCAGTCGCGGATCGAACGACAGCCGGAAGCCGGCTTCGATCTGGCTGATGTTCACGTTGTTGTAGGCGGTGCCCCAGGTCGGGAACACCGGCGCGCGCGTGAGGTCGGTGCGGTGGCTGAGCGTCGCCTCCACGTAGCCCGCGGCCGAGCGCCGGTTGCCGTACAGCATCCAGGTGCCGTCGGCCTGCCGCTCGATGATCTCGGGCGTGGTGTAGCCGTTGCCGTCGATGTCGCGGAAGTTGATGTTGACCGCGATGCGCTCGGGCGACGTCGCCACGCGCAGGCGGACCTCGGGCCGCAGGAAGGTCGCTCCGGCGCGGGTGTCGAGCGTCGCGGAATTGAGCGCCCGTGCCCAGCGGACCGCGAAGTCCGTGCCGTTGTGCTGGTAGCCCGGCAAAGCCAGCCCCGCGCAGGCCGGGTGCACCGTCGCGAGGGTCTGCGTGCGGTTCGTCAGGCGCTGGTCGGCCGGCACCCGGAAGCACTCGGTGAACCGCGCGACGAGGTCGTCGAACCCCTCGGTCGTGGTGGCCGTGTCCGAGACCTGCGTGACGCCGTCGGAGGCGGCCTTGCCCGCACGGACGGCGCTCTTGGCCGCGGTGCCGGCACTGCGCGGGATGCGCGCCGTGCCGCCGGTCGTCGCCTCGTCGTCGGCGCCGCCGACGGTCATCTTGTTCGCGATGTAGACCGCATCGTCGCGCACGGTCAGTTCGATGTGATCGAGCAGCAGGTCGGCCCCGCGACCGTTCGCCTCGAAGGCGGTCGAGAGCGGGTCGAAGCCGCCGGGCACGAGCTTGGCGGCGAGCGGCGCGAGTGCGAACTCGACCTGCTCGGCGGCGCGGCGGACCGTATCGGTCGAGAGCGCCGCGAGCTGCGCGGCATCCAGATCGGCCGGCAGCGAGGTCGGGCCGGCCAGCGCCGTCACGGCGGTGGTGAGCGGCGTGACGTTCGCGGTGCCGCTCGCGGCGAGACCGGGCAGCAGCGCGTAGTGCACGACCTGACGCTGACCGAGCTGCGCGCTCGCCGAGAGCTGCAGCACCCGGGCGTCCGCGGCGAGGCCGGTGAACTCGAAGCGGCCGGCGGCGTCCGTCGTCGTGGTGAGCACCCGGCCGCCGGCGTCGCGCAGCGTGACCGTCGCGTCGGGCAGCGGTGCGCCGATGGCCGCCGTCCCGCTCAGGGTCAGGGCCGTCGAGGGCGCAGGCGCCGCGGCCGGCGCGGCGGCCGGTGCGGACGGTGTGGCGTCGGTACCGCCGCCGCCGCAGGCCGACAGCAGCAGCGCGACGAGCAGGGGCGTGGCGCGCAGGGGCGAGGTGCGCGAGGGCGACGTTCGCAGGAGCGAGCGATGCGGGGACGGCGTACGCACGGGCTTCGAGGTCTGCATGATCGGATCCGGGTCGGGTTCTGGGGGCGACGCGATGGCGACGCGAGTCTCGACCCGTGCAGAGTGCGATCCGGTTGCCGGCGAGCGCGGCGGATGGATGAGGCCGACCGGCGGCGGCTGTGCCGCCGCGCTAGAAGCGGGTGCGCGTGCGGACCAGGAACTGCACCGGCTTCACGCCCGCGGGGCCGTCGATCGGGACGGCGAGATCGACGTGCAGCACGTTGCTGAACGCCGCGCGCACGCTGAAGATGCGCAGGCCGACGCCGACGTCGGCCAGCCAGCGGTCGGACTCGGGCCCCGCGTTCGGTCCGCCCCAGGCACGGCCGACGTCGATGAAGCCGGCGGCGCCGATGCGGAACAGCCGGAACCAGTACAGATCGGTGTAGAGCCGTTCCTCGAGGGAGAGCAGCACCCGTTGCGTGCCCGTCTGGTAACGGAGCGGATAGCCGCGCAGCCCGCTGTCGCCGCCGAGGGTGAGCATGTCGAGCGGACCGGGGCGGGTCAGCAGGTCCCCCGACAGCGCGGCGTAGAACATCCACCGTCGGGCCTGGGGCAGGAAGTACTGCAGCTGCCCGCCCAGACGCTGGCGCTCGATCGCCCCGTCGGCGAAGCGACCGTCCAGCCGACCCGACGCGAGGAGGGTCTGCCGCGGCCCGGGCTCGAAGCCGCGCGAGACGCTCGCCGCGTACAGCAGCGCATCCTGCGTCGAGCCGAGCGACCGGGAGGCCCAGCCGACCTGCAGCGTCGACTGCAGCCCCATCGCGACGAACTCGGGCCGCCCCATCTGGTTGAGGTTGCGCGAGGTGACGAAGCGGTCCTCGATCACCTCCAGCCGCAGGAACGGGGCCACGAGGGTCTCGTCCGCGGGCAGCACCGGCGGCGCGACGAAGCCGGGTTCGGCGGCGTAGGCGTCGCGCTGCATCGACACCCCGCCCGACCAGCGTCGGACCCAGCCGTCGACCAGTCCCTCGGAGAGGCCGCCGAAGGCCTCGGCCCGGTCCTCGCGCCGACGGTAGCGGGCGACGATCTCGCCGGCCCGGTAGAGCGGGTCGACCCGGTCGTCGAGCGACGCGGTGACCCCGGCGGCCCAGCGTGCGTCGAGTTCGTGGAACGGACGCAGCAGGCGCGCGGAGAGCCGCTCGCCGTCGCTGTTGTTCGTCTGCAGGAACGAGGCGCTCAGCGTGCTGCCGAACAGCCGCTCGCCGCCGATCGCGAACTCGTTGCCCGAGCGGTCGACGTTGCTGAAGCGGCCGAACGAGATGCCGAGGCCGGTGCCGAGCAGGTTGTACTCGCGCAGCGCGTACGAGTTCGCGTTGGCGCCGCCGGACCGGGTGGCGGACAGGCCGGGATCGAAGGTCCAGGTGTCGCGCGTCGTGACCTCGACGTCGACGACGCCGTCGACGACCGCGACGGGCCGGATCGACACCTCGTACAGCGAGCGCGTCGTGCGCAGCACGCGCTCGGTCTCCTCGATGCGCTTGACCGACACCGGGTCGCCGGTCGCGAACAGCAGCGATCGCTCGATCAGCCACGGACGCGTGACGACGTGCAGCGCGTTCGCCGCCCGGAACAGCGCGCCCGACTCGGCAGGGTCCGCCGTGTCGAAGACGTCGAGGGTGCGGACCCGGATCGCACCGATGCGGGCGCCCGCGGCCTCGAGCTCGGCGAAGCCGGGCAGCTCCCGGGCGAGGGCCGCGGCGGACGCGAGCCCGGTGGCGAGCGCCGCCGCCGTCGCGAGCACGCGCAGCCGTCGCGCGGTGCGGGCGGCACGCCACCCGGGCCGTGCGATGGACGCGATCCGATCCCTCGTTCCCGGCATGTCCCTGTCACGGTACCCGCGACGCGCGGGGCCGGCAATCGATCGCGTGCGGCGCTGGCCCGCCCGTCCGCCCGGCGGGACACCGGGCGCTCGCGTCGCAGGCGCTACAGGAGGCTGCCGGTCACGCCGGCGCGGCCCCGGGCAGCCTCACCAGCGCGAGCTGGCGCGACTGCGCGACCAGCCGACCGGTCGAATCCCACAGCATCCCGTCCTCGATCAGCCGCCCGTCGAGCAGGTCGGTGGTCTCGAAGCGCGCGAGCATCCACCCCGGCGCCGGTCGCGCCCGCAGCTGCACGGTCAGCTCGACGGTCGGCACCCAGCCGACCGCGCCGAGCAGCCCGAACACCGCCGGCGGGAAGGCGTCGACGAAGAGCAGCGCGGCCAGCGCGTCCGGCTCGCGGCCGTCGCGAAAGCGGATCCAGCCGCCGACCCGGGCGCGGCCCGAGGCGGCACCCCGCGCCTCGTCGGGATGCAGCCGGATGTCGAGCCGGTCGATGATCGGCAGCGCCACGCCCTGCTCGCCCGGGGACCGCGGGACGCACGCGTCCGGCGGCGGCATGTCGGGCGGCGGCGGCACGAGCGACGGCGTGACCGCGGCCGCGGCGCCGAGGTCGCCCATCGCCGCGAGCAGCTCGAGGCGCGGCGCGCCGTCCTGCACGAGCGTCGCGCGCACGGTGCTCAGCGTGCGACCGCTGCGCAGCACCTGCATGGCGACGCGGCAGTCCGCCTCGGGAACGCCCGGCTTCAGGTAGTGGGCGGTGACGGACAGCGGATCGGGATGCGCCGGCATCGCACCGCGCAGCGCGGCCCCCGCGATCGCCAGCAGATAGCCGCCGTTCGGGTTGGCGCCGATGTTCCAGCCGGGGGAGACGCGACCGTGCCAGCCGCCCTCGCCGGTGGCGACGACGCGCACGTCGGTGTCGAACTGGGAGCCGCTCATGCTTCGGCCGCCATCCGGCTCGCCTGGTCGATCGCCCGCTTGGCGTCGAGTTCGGCGGCCTCGAAGGCCCCGCCGGCGAGACTAGAGCGCACGCCGAGCGACAGCAGCTCGTCGTGCAGCGTGCGCAGCGGCGTCTGGCCGGCGCAGACGATCACGGTGTCGGCGTCGAACAGCGTCGGCTCGCCATTGACCCGTGCATGCAGGCCGGCGTCGTCGATCCGCAGGTACTCGACGCCGTTGATCAGCTTCACGCCGCGGCGCCCGAGCGTCATGCGGTGCGTCCAGCCGGTGGTCTTGCCGAGCGAGGCACCGACCGGCGTGGTCCGCCGCTGCAGCAGCCACACCGTGCGATCGGCCGCCTCGACGCGCGGCGCGACGCCGGTCACGCCGCCGCGCGGATGGTTGCGGAAATCGATGCCCCATTCCCGGGCGAAGGTGTCGACGTCGAGCGCGCCCGACGGGCCCGAATGACTGACCAGCTCGGCGACGTCGAAGCCGATGCCGCCGGCGCCCATGATGGCGACCCGGCGGCCGACCGCGCGGCGCCCGAGGATCACGTCGACGTACGACGCGACCATCGGATGGCCGATGCCGGGCAGCTCGGGCACGCGCGGCTCGATGCCGGTGGCGACGACCACCTCGTCGAAGCCCATCGCCGCGAGCGCGCGCGCGTCGGCGCGCGTGTTCAGCCTGACGTCGACGCCGTGCACCTCGAGCATCCGCCGGTAGTAGCGCAGCGTCTCGACGAACTCCTCCTTGCCGGGGATCCGCTTCGCGAGATTGAACTGTCCGCCGATCTCGGCGCCGGCCTCGAACAGCGTCACCGCATGGCCGCGCTGCGCGGCGACCGTCGCATAGGCCAGGCCCGCCGGCCCCGCGCCGACCACCGCGAGGCGGCGGCGCGCGCGCACCGGCGCGTAGTTCAGTCGCGTCTCGTTGCATGCGCGCGGATTCACCAGGCAGGTGACCTGGCGCCGGCCGTCGAAGGCATGGTCGAGGCAGGCCTGGTTGCAGGCGATGCAGGTGTTGATCTCGTCCTCGCGGCCCTGCGCCGCCTTGAGCACCAGATCGGCGTCGGCGAGCATCGGCCGGGCCATCGACACCAGGTCGGCATCGCCGCGCGCCAGCACCGCCTCGGCCACCTCCGGCATGTTGATGCGGTTGCTGGTGATCAGCGGCACCGAGAGCTCGCGACGCAGCCGGCCGGTGACCTGCGCGAAGGCGGCCCGCGGCACCATCGTCGCGATCGTCGGCACCGGCGACTCGTGCCAGCAGAAATGCGTGCTGACGATGCTGGCTCCCGCGGCCTCGACCGCGCGTCCGAGCGCGACCACCTCGTCCCAGGCGAGGCCGCCGTCGAGCATGTCCATGGCCGCGATGCGGAACACCACGATGAAGTCGGCACCGACCGCCTCGCGCACGCGCCGCACGACCTCGACGGCGAAGCGCATGCGGTTCTCCCACGCGCCGCCCCAGCGGTCGGTGCGCAGGTTCGTCTTGCGCACGAGGAACGTGCTGATCAGGTACCCGGCCGAGCCGATGATCTCGACGCCGTCGTAGCCCGCCTCGCGGGCCAGCCGCGCGCAGGTCGCGAAGTCCGCGATCTGCTTCTCGATGCCGGCCTCGTCGAGCTCGGCGGGCGCGAAGCGGCCGATCCGCGACTTCACCGCCGAGGGCGCGACGCAGGCCGGCGTGCGGGCGAGCGGGCCGGAGTGCAGGATCTGCAGGCAGATCTTCACCTCGGGGTCGGCGGCGTGCACGGCGGCGGTGATCGTGCGGTGCTGCACGGCCTCCTCGGGCGTGGAGAGCTTGGCGCCGAGCCCGCCCTCCTCGTTCGGCGCGAAGCCGCCGGTGATGATCATGCCGACGCCGCCCCGGGCACGCTCGGCGAAGAACGCGGCCATCCGCTCGAAGCCGCCCTCCGCCTCCTCGAGCCCGGTGTGCATCGAGCCCATCAGGATGCGGTTCTTGAGCCGGGTGTGGCCGAGATCGAGCGGCGCGAACACATGCGGATAGCGCGCGACGCCCGGCAGGGGGACGGGCGCGGTTTCGGAGATCGGGGACGGCTGATCCATGGCGACGGCTCGAGAGGAGAACGGCGGACGGCGACAGCCTACCCGGTGCGGCCGCGGCGCGCGCGCCGGCGATACAGCCACCAGCCCGTGCCGGCCGCCGTCGCCAGCGCGAGGGTCGCCGTCGGCCCGGCGAGCAGACCCGGCCATTCGGGCTCCGCCGCCATCCAGGCATCGACGAGTTCGCGCCGCTCGGGGGCGTGGACGCGGCGCAGCACCGCATCGAGCACGCCGATCAGCGGTGCCGCCGACCGGGGACCGGCCATGCCGATCGAGGCGGGCTCCGGCAGCACGGCCTGCATCCACAGGTCGTCGGCACCCAGCTTGAGGATCCAGTACCGCACCACGGGCACCGCGCCGACCAGGGCATCGATGCGGCGGGCCGACAGTGCGCGCACGCCCTCGGCCACGTCCTCGAAGCGGACCGGGTTCGCCTGGGGCGAGGCCGCCGCGATCAGCGGGCCCAGCCCGTAGGGCACGCCGACACGCAGTCCGGCGAGATCCGCCGGGGTCGCGACGTAGCTGAAGCGCCGTCGCGTGAAGATGCCCAGGGCGTAGCTGGCGTAGGGCTCGGTGAAGGCGAACTCGCGGCGCCGCTCGGGCGTGATGCCGAGCATCGGCATCAGGTCGACGCTGCCCTCGCGCAGCCGGCCGAGCCCCTCCTCGTGGCTGCCGGAGGGCACGTACTCGAAGCGCAGCCCGGTGATCGCGCCCGCCCGGTTCAGCAGGTCGACGACGATGCCTTCGGGCGGGCCACTGCGGTAGGCGAGATAGGGGCGCGCCTCGAAGATCGCGGTCCAGCGCACGACCGGGTGCGCGGCGATCCAGGCGCGTTGCGCCTCCTGGAGCTCGAGTTCGGGCTGGGGCGGGGTCTGCTGGGCGGCGGCATCGGAGGGCCCTGCAGCGAGCGGCACGACGGACAGCAGCGCGCTCGCCAGCACGGTGCGGCGGCGGGCATCCATGGAGTCTGGGCTGGGAGAGCGCACGTCGGCAAAACGTCGAGTATGCGGCGGCGAGCGTGGCCGTCGCAACCGAGATTACCCGTACTCCGGCCCGCGTGGCGTTCCGGAACCGGACTTGGACTTCGCGGGGTCCCGGGCTACCCTCGTCGACGCGGCGGACCGTGCGCTGCGCGCCACAGATCTCGACACTCGACACACGACACCGGGGACGACATGGGCATCGACGCCGACACGCTGGGCTTCTCGCCGGACTGGGACGTCCCGGTGCGCTACATCGAGCGCACCCACGCCTGGTACGACGCGCTCGGCACCGCCAACCCGTATCGCTACGCGTCGTACGCGCAGGTGCCGTTCCAGCCGATGCGCGGGCCGATGGCGCGCGCCCGGATCGCGCTGCTGACCACCGCCGCGCCCTTCGATCCGGCCAAGGGTCCGCAGGGCGCCGGGGCGCCGTACAACGCCGGCGCGAAGTTCTACGCGGTGTACTCGGGCGACACCGCGCGCGACCACGACCTGCGCATCTCGCACGTCGGCATCGACCGCCGCCAGCTCACCGACGATTCGAACTGCTGGTTCCCGCTGCCCGCGCTGCGGCGGGCGGCGGCGGCCGGACGCATCGGCGAGGTCGCGCCGCGGTTCCACGGCGTGCCGACCAACCGCAGCCAGCGTCACACGGTCGAGGTCGACTGCCCCGAGGTGCTCGCCCGCTGCCTCGCCGACGGCATCGACGCGGCGATCCTCGTCGCGAACTGCCCGGTCTGCCACCAGACCATGGCGCTGACCGCCCGCCACCTCGAGGCCGCCGGGATTCCGACGGTGGTCATGGGCGCGGCCAAGGACATCGTCGAGACATGCGGTGTACCCCGCTTCGTCTTCAGCGACCTGCCGCTCGGCAACGCCGCCGCCCTGCCCGACGACCCGGCCTCGCAGGACGCGACGCTCGAGCTCGCGCTCGGGCTGCTCGAACGCGCGTTCGCACCCCGCACGACCGTGCAGAGCCCGCTGCGCTGGACCCGCGAGATCGACTGGAAGCGGCACGTGATGAACGTCGCGGCGCTCACGCCCGAGGAGCTCGAGCAGCGACGCGCCGAGAACCGCGCGATCAAGCAGGTGGCCCAGGCGGTGCGGGACACGACGCTGGCCGGGCGCTGACGGCGACTGCGCCGCCCGCTCGCGGGCCCGGGGCGCCCTGGGCTCAGCCGAGGGCCGCCTCGCCCTGGTCGAGCACCACCAGACCCCCGCGCTCGGGCACGCTCGCCCTGAACCGCGCGACCGCCCCGTCGCGCCAGAGCTCGATGCGCAGCCGGTCCCCCGGCAGCACCGGTGCCGCGAAGCGCAGCGACAGGCCGAGCAGGCGGCTCGAGTCGTCGTCGAGGTAGGCGCGCATCAGCGCGCGCCCGACCATCCCGTACGCGCACAGGCCGTGCAGGATGGGCCGATCGAAGCCGGCGGCACGGGCGAAGCGCGGGTCGGCGTGCAGGGGATTGGGATCCGCGACCAGCCGGTAGAGCAGCGCCTGCTGCGGGAGCGTCGCGAGCTCGACCACCGCGTCGGGCGGCCCCTCCGGGGCGACCGGGCGCGGCGCCGTCACCGGGTCGCCGCCGGGCGGACCGTTGCCGGCCCGGGTCGAGAAGCCGCCGTCGCCGCGCGCCATCAGCGTCATCGTCTGCGTGGCCAGCGGCAGGCCGGCCGCATCCGACAGCGTGCGCTCGAGCACGATCAGCGCGCCGCGCCCCTCGCCCTTGTCGGCGACCGCCACCGCACGGGTGACGCCGCGCACCGTGCCGGCCGACGGCAGCGGCGCGTGCAGCCGCAGCGCGTGACCGGCGTGCACGATGCGGGCGGGGTCCAGGCCGAAGCGCGGCTCGTCGATCCACATGAACGGATAGGCGAGCACCGTCGCGAAGGTCGGCAGCGCGACCAGTCCGGGCTCCAGCACGTGGCGCAGCAGCCGCTCGTCGAGGGGGTCTTCGCCGAGGCCGATGCCGAGCGCGTAGAGGATGGTGTCGCGGACGTCGAAGCGGTGCTCGACGTCGGCGATCGGGGCGTCCTTGAGGGCGTGGTAGTCGAGGGCCATGCCCTCACTTTACGTCGAAGCGCAGCGCCCCGCTGCGGCCGTCGCCGAGCGTCACGGTGGCGACCGCCCGTGCGCCCTTCGGCAGCGCCACCGGCTGCGGCGGGGCGAGCCGGTTGCCGCCCGCGGGGGCGAGCTCGAGTTCCGATTTCTGCCCGCCCGCGAGCACGACGAGCTTGCCGCTCGCTCCGGCGGTGCTCACCGGCTTGCCGTGATCGGTGACGTGGAGGACGGGGCCCTTCGGTCCGGCGACCAGCTCGCCCTGGAAGGTGCCGGCCTCGGCGACCACGCCGCCGTGCTGCGGCTTGCCGTGCTCTTCGTGGGCGAACGCCGCGGTCCCGGCGAGCGCCGCGCAGGCGACGGTGATGCGCAGCAGGCGCAGGGGGGAGGCTCCATGCAGGAACAGGTGGGGGTTCATCGTGGTCTCCTTGGAAGGGAACGGACGGGGGTGGACAGGCATCGTGTCGGCATCACGTCGGCATCATGTCGGCGTCACGTCGGCGTCGCCTCGGGATCGGCGGCCAGCCGCGTCGCCGGGCCGCGGCCGAAGCGGGCGAACAGCACCGGCGTGACGAAGGCGTCGAGCAGGGTCGAGACGATCAGGCCGGAGAAGATCACCACCGCCACCGGATGCAGGATCTCGGTGCCGGGCTGCTCCGCCTCGAAGAGCAGCGGCGACAGCGCGAGCGCTGCGGTCAGGGCGGTCATCAGGACCGGCACGACGCGCTCGATCGAGCCGCGCACGATCATCGGGCGACCGAAGGGTTCGCCCTCCACGCGCATCAGATGCACCCAGTGCCCGAGCTTGAGGATGCCGTTGCGCGTGGCGATGCCGGCGAGCGTCACCAGCCCGACCAGCGCCGCGACCGACAGCGGCTGGCCGGAGAGCTTCAGGCCGACGATGCCGCCGGCGAGCGCGAGCGGCACGTTGCCCATCACCAGCAGCGCGAGCACGCCCGAGCGGTAGCGCGCGTAGAGCACCACCAGCACCAGCATCGCGGAGACCGCCGCGAGCGCGCCGATCAGCCGGCTCGCCTCTTCCTGCGCCTGGAACTGGCCGCCGAGCGAGACGACGAATCCGTCCGGCAGCGGCATCGCGTCGATCGCGGTGCGCACGTCGGCGACGACCTCCGACAGCGCGCGCCCCTGGGCGTTGGCCGAGATCACGATGCGTCGGCGGCCGTCGTCGCGCGAGACCTGGTTCGGTCCGTCGCCCTCTTCGATGGTCGCGAGCCGCGACAGCGGCACGGCGCCCGCCGGCGTGGCGATGCGCAGCCGCTCGAGCCCCTGCGGGCCGCGCGCCGAATCGGGCAGGCGCAGCACGAGGTCGAAGCGGCGGGTGCCCTCGACGACCTGCGTGATGCGCTCGCCTCCGACCAGGGCCTGCAGCTCGAGCAGCACCGCGGACGGCGCCACGCCGAGACGCGCGGCGGCGGCATGGTCGATGCGCACGCGCACCTGCGGTGCGAGGACCTGCCGCTCGATCTCGAGGTCGGCGAGACCGCGCACGCCCGCGATGCGTTCGCGCAGCAGGCTCGCCTGGGCCCGCAGCACGTCGAGGTCCTCGCCGGTGATCCGGATGGCGATCTGCGCACGCACGCCCGACAGCAGGTGATCGAGCCGGTGCGAGATCGGCTGGCCGATCGAGACGCTCGCCGGCAGCGGCGCGAGCGCGCCGCGCAGCTCGGCGTGGACGACGTCGAGCGGACGTCCCGAGCGGGTGAGGCCCACCTCGAGCTCGGTCACGTGCACCCCCTCGGCGTGCTCGTCGAGCTCGGCACGACCGGAGCGGCGCGCGACGTGCTGGACCTCGGGCACGGCCGCGAGCGCCCGCTCGGCGGCGGCGCCGACACGCATCGAGTGCTCGAGCGTGACGCCCGGCTGCAGCCGCATCGTCACCACCGCGGAGCCCTCGTTGAAGGGCGGCAGGAAGGTCCGCGCGAAGCCCGGCAGCAGCGCGACCGCAGCGCCCAGCAGCACGACCGACGCGAGCACCGGCAGCAGCGGCCTGTCGAGCGAGCGCTCGAGGATTCGCCCGTACCCCGCCTTGAGCGCGACGGCGAGCCACGGCTCGCGCGCCGGCTCGCGTTCGACGCGCCGCGCCACCAGGTAGTACGCGAGCACCGGGGTCACCGTCACCGCGACGCCCAGGCTCGCGAGGATCGAGGTGACGTAGGCGAGCCCCAGCGGCACGAACAGCCGCCCCTCGATGCCCGGCAGCGCGAACAGCGGCACGAACACCAGCGCCACGATCACCGTCGACCAGATCACCGCGCCGCGCACTTCCTGGCTGGCGTCGCGGACGACGGTCAGCACCGGCCGCGGCTGCGGTGCTGCGGCGTTCTCGCGCAGCCGGCGCACGATGTTCTCGAGGTCGACGATCGCGTCGTCGACCAGCTCGCCGATGGCGATCGCCAGTCCGCCGAGCGTCATCGTGTTGATCGTCACGTCGAAGGCGCGGAACACCAGGATCGACACGAGGATCGACAGCGGGATCGCGGTCAGCGAGATCAGCGTGGTCCGGGCCCGCCCGAGGAACAGCAGCACCACCACGGCGACCACCCCGGCGGCGGCGAGCAGCTTGCCCTGGAGGTTGCCGATCGAGGCCTCGATGAAGTCGGCCTGCCGGAAGGTCACGCGCGGCGCGTCGATGCCCGCCGGACGCGTGCGTGCCGACTCGGCCAGCGCGACCTCGACCGCACGCGTCAGGCGCACGGTGTCGGCGGCCGGCTGCTTCTGCACCGACACGATCACCGCCGGGAGGCCGTCGAGGCCGGCGTCGCCGCGGCGCTGCGCGGCGCCGAAGCGCACCTGCGCGACCTGCGACAGCAGGATCGGCTGGCCGGTGGTCGCGCCGATCGCCACCGGCACGCCCCGGAGCTCGTCGAGGCCGGCGCCGCGCGAGACGTGGCGGATGAGCACCTCGCGCCCGTCCATCGACAGGAAGCCGCCCGAGGTGTTCGATGCGAAGGCGGCGAGCGCCCGGCGCAGCGCCTCGGGCGTGACGCCGAGCTCGGCCATGCGCTGCGTGTCGGGCAGCACCTGGTACTGCCTCACCTCGCCGCCGATCGGGATCACCTGCGCGATGCCGGGGATCGCGAGCAGCCTCGGCCGCAGCACCCAGTCGGCGTACTCGCGCACCGCCATCGGCGTGGTCTTCGAGACGTCGACGGGCAGCGCGATCAGCAGGATCTCGCCCATGATCGACGAGACCGGGCCCATCTTCGGCACGATGCCCGGGGGCAGCGCGCTGTCGATCGCGGCGAGCCGCTCGGCGACGAACTGGCGCGCGCGCCAGATGTCGGTCGACCAGCCGAAGCTCACGTACAGCACGGACAGGCCCGCGGCCGAAGTCGAGCGCACGGTCTCGACGCCGGGCAGCCCGCTCATCGCGGTCTCGAGCGGCACGGCGATCAGCTGCTCGACCTCCTCGGGCGCCATCCCGCCCGCTTCGGTCATCAGCACGACCGTCGGCCGGTCGAGATCGGGGAACACGTCGACCGGCGTGCGCATCGCCTGCCAACTGCCCCAGGCGACGAGCACGAACGCGCCCGCGAGCACGAGGACACGATTGCGCAGGCTGGCGTCGAGAAGGCGCGCGAACATCGCCCCGGCCCTCAGCGGTACTGACCGAGGAGCGCCGCGCCCTCGGTGACCACCTGCTCGCCGCCGGCGAGCCCCTGCACCACCCGCACGCGCGCCGCATCGAGCGGTTCGGTGCGCACGCGGCGCGGCTCGAAGCGCTCGGGCTGCGTCTTGACCCAGACCGTCGGCTCGTTGGACGCGCTGCGCGTGAGCGCGGCGGCGGGCACGGCCACGCCGGAGGCGTCGGCGGCGGCGTCCAGCCGCACGGTCACCGCCACCGTCTGGCCGACCGCGAGCGACGCGAGGGACCCGCTCTTCGCGCGAAAGACGAGTGCGACCGCCTGCTCGCGCAGGACCCGACCGGCGCCGACGAAGGCGAGCGGCACCGCGCGACCGCCGACCTCGACCGTGGCGTCGGCGACGCGGGACGCGAGCGAGAGGTCGAGGCCGGTCGCCTCGATCCGCGATCGCGTCGGGTCGACGATCTCGAAGACGAGTTCGCGCGCATCCACCACCTGCCCCGCGACCACCTCGGTGCGTGCGATCACGCCGGAGACCGGCGCGCGCAGCGGCTCGCTGGCGGCGATGCCGCCCCGCAGCGCCTGCAGCCGCCCGTCGAGGCTCGCGAGTTCGCTCTCGGCGGCCTCGACGTCCTTGCGGGGCACGGTGTCCGACAGGGTCCGCAGCCGCGCGATCCGGGCGACCGCCAGCGTGCGCGAGGCCTCGAGCTCGGCGAGCAGCGCGGCCTGCCCCGCCCGCGCGACCGGGTCGATGCTCGGACGCACGGTGGCGAGCACCTGCCCGCGCACGACCGCCTGACCGATCGACGGCAGGCCGCGCGGGCCGGCCTCGATGCGGCCGGCGACCGTGCTCTGCACGCGTCCGGCCGCGTCGGGCTCGACGACCACCCGCCCGGGCAGCTCGACCGCCCGCGACGAGGTGACCTGCTCGACCCGCGCCGTGCGCAGGCCCACCAGGCGCTGCGATGCCTTGGGCAGCAGCAGCGCGCCGTCCGGCAGGCGTCGCGGCAGCGCGCCGCCGCCGGGACCCGCGCCCGCCTCGACCGCCGCCGCGGCGGGTGCATCGTGGTCGTGCCCCTCGTGGGCGGACGCGATCGAGCCCGCGGCGAGCGCGAGGACCACTGCGAGCGTGCGCGACAGGATCGGCCGCAGCTTCGGTCGCAGCTTCAGCCACAGCGGCGACGCGGCAGACGGGCCGCGGCGGCAGGGTCGGCGAGAGGCGATCATGAACGGCTCCCGAAATCGTTTGCGCGACGGCGGCGCCCGAGTGCCCAGCCGATGCCCGCGGCGAGCACCGCCGCGATGCCGGCGACGATCGCAGTGCGCGGCCCTTCTCCGAACGCGTCGACGAGCGCGTGGGAGGCCGCGGTGACTGACCTCGCTCCGGTGGCGGACCCGCCCGCCGCCTCGGACGCGGCGCGCGCCGGCTGCGGCGCGGCCGGCGCCCCGGCGGGGCCCGGCACCGAGAGCTCGGCGGCCAGCAGATCGCTGTCCCCGCCCACGAGGACCGTCACCGCGATCGGGATCCGACCGGCCGCGGGCACGGCGTCCAGCTCGACGAGGTAGGTGTCGCCGGTGGCGCGGGCCGTCATCGCGCGACCGCCGAAATCGAGTTCGATCGTCGCTCCGGTGACCGGCGAGGTGTCGGCGATCCGGTCGAGCCACAGCACCAGCCGGCGCCCCTCGAGGGCACCGACCAGCTCGAAGACATCGCCGCCGACGGCGAACCGCGCAGCCTCGGTGGCGGACGGTGCGGGCGCGGCGCGCGCCGCCTCGGCGTCGTGGTCGTGCCCCTCGTGCGCAGCGACCGGCCCGGCGAGGAGCGCGCACACGACCCAGGCCGCGGGGATGCGGGACATGCGGGACATCCGGGACACGCGCGCCTCGAGAGCGCGCGGCGTCGGGACATGGGGCGCTCGCGGCGCCGGGACATCCGCCGGCACGTGCGCCGGCACGTGCGCGGCGACGGAGGCGGAGGCGGAGGCGGAGACGGAGACGGAGACGAAGATGGGGACGGGGCTCAAGGTTCGACTCCGAGGGCCTGGTTGAGACGGGCGATGGCGAGGCCCTCGCGGACCTGCGCGAGGGCGGTGGCGAGCTCGGCGTCGAGCGCGGACTGCCGCGCCCGCAGCACGTCGGGCAGCGCCCGCTCGCCGGCGCGGAATGCGCGCTCGAGCGCCAGACGTGCCGCACGCGCGGCGGCGGCACGCTCGGTGTCGAGCGCGACCGACGCCCGGCTCGCATCGAGCGCGATCCGGGCGCGCTCGAGTTGCGTGCCCTGCTCGCGCTGCGCCCGCTGCAGCGCGAGTTCGGCCTCGGCGAGCTCGACGCCCGCGGCGGCCAGCCGCGGGGCGTTGCGCGCCTCGGTGTCGAGCGGCACCGCGATGCCGACTCGAACGCTGTTGCGGTAGTCGCCCCCGTAGGCGTCGCGCTCGAAGCGCGCGGAGGCCGACAGCGTGGGCGCGTCCCGCCGCGTGGCGCGGGCCGCGTCGAGCCGCGCCCGCGCCGCGTGCACGGCATCGCGGGCCGCGGCGAGCATCGGATGGGCATCGGGCGACGCTGCGTCCGCAGGCGACTCGCCGATCTCGCCGGCGTCGTCCCGGCCAGTGAGCATTCTCAGCCGCACGGCCGCGTCGCGCTCGCGCGCCTCGGCGTCGCGCAGCGCACCGAGGGCTGCCAGACGCTCGGTGCGGGCGGCCAGTCCGTCGACCGGAGCGAGGTCGCCGGCCGCGACCCGCCGGACGACGTCGGCCTCGAGCAGCACCGCGGACGCCTCGCGCGCCTGCTGCACGCGACGCTCGACGGCCGCGGCCGACAGCGCCCAGACGGCCTCCCTCACCTCGCCCGCGAGCCCGAGCCGGGCGAGGCGCAGCGCGGCCGCGCGCTGCATCCGCTCGCGCTCGAGCGCCTCGCCCTGCGCCGCGCGCTGGCCGGGCAGCCAGAGCGGCACGCTGATGCCGGGCTCGATCTCGTTGCGCCCGCGCTCGAGCGACACATCGGTCCCCGGCAGCGCGACTGCCCGCGGCAGGTCACGGCGGACGTCGAGGCCGACGCTCGGGGTTCCCGCGAACGGCGAGCGCAGCGCCACCCCGCGCGCGTCGAGCTCGGCGGCGCGCGCGCGCGCGGTCGCGTCGAGTCCGGACAGCGCCCAGGCGGCGGTGACCAGTTCGGACAGCGTCGGCGCGGCGCGCGCCGGTGCGCCGGCCACGGCGGACACCCCGGACGGCGCGCCCGGAGCGTCCGGGATACGGTCGGTCGACGCCTGCGCGACGGCGGCGAGCGGAAGCACCGCCAGCAAGGCGGCCAGGACGATAGGCATGGTTCGGATGTCGCGACACGTTGGACGAAGGTCGGCAACACCCGGCGGGCACTGCGGCACCGCGCGGTCCGCGCCGCAGAGGGCGCGCTGGCGAGGGAAACGGAGCGATCCGCCGGGTCAGGCGGACGCGGTCCTGGGCGGCCGGAACGGCCCGTCGAGGGCGGGCGAGTCGGGGGACGCGGCGACGACGCCGACCGGCACGAAGGCGGCGGCGGGCCCGGTCCAGGGCAGTCGCGTGACGCCGAAGGCGGCCGAGCCGGTCGCGTGACAGCATGCGCCGCAGTCGGCGTGCACGCAGTCGGGATCGCCGGCCGCTTCGGCATGCGCCGCGAGGGCATCGCCCTCGGCAGGGCCGTCATGCATGGCGTGGGCGTCATGCGTCGCATGACCGTCATGCGCCGCGTGCCCTTCGTGCTTCGCATGACCGTCATGCGCCGCATGGCCGTCGTGCGTCGCGTGACCGGCGTGCGTCGCGTGCCCTCCGGCCGCCTGATGGGCGCAGCACAGCGATGCGGCGGCCGCCCACCCGTTCAGGGGCAGGAGCACGACCAGCAGCAGCAGGATCACGCGGCGCATCACCCGATTATAGGCAGCGAGGTGGCTGTGGCGTGGCAATCGCGTCGGACGGCCAGGGAGATCCGTCGACCGGAGGCCGGGCGGACGTCACGGTGCAGCCCGGCTCTCCGTCGCAATCGGGCGCCGGGGCCGGCACCGACCCGGGACCGAGGCGGGCTCCGAGGCCTGCGGACCGGCCGCGCCGGGACCGCCCGTCGGACCACCCGCAAGCACGGTGTGCTCTTGCCGGAGGAGGGGGCGGGCACGCGCTGCGGCCGATGCCACGCGTGCCCACACTGCGGCATCCCCTCCATCGACAGGATCGCGAACCATGTCCGCCTCCGCCTCCCGACCGCCCCGCTCCCTCGCCCTCCGCGCCCTCGCCCCCCTGCCGGCGCTGCTCGCCGCGGCGTGGCTGCTGGCCCCGAGCCCCGCCCTGTCTCAGCAGATGGGGCGACTCCCCGACGTCCAGAACCTCGAGCCGCAGCTGCCCGTCGAGATCGAGGACGCGGAGCTGACCGGCGCGGGCCAGCGCGAGCTGCAGCTGCCGCTGCGCATGACCCGCGAGCAGGACGGCGACGATCGCTTCCTCATCGAGCCGCGCTTCCAGTTCGGGCTCGCCGAGCGCTGGCAGGCGACGGTCGGGCTGCCGCTGGTGATCGGTTCGAGCGACCGCACGAACAGCGGCAACCTGCGTGGCGACATGCTGTTCAAGCCGATCGACGAAGGCAGTCTGATTCCGGCGATCGCGGTCGGTGCGGGACTCGAGCTGCCCACCGGGAAGAACGCCGAGGGCACCGACCTGACCCTGCGCCTGCTCGCCACGAAGACGCTGGGGGCAGTGCCCGGCACCCACCGCATCCACGGCAACGCCTCCTGGCGGATCAACGACGACGCCCTCCCCGGCGAGCGCGACGACACGGTCCGATTCGGACTCGGCTACAGCACGCCGCTGTCGGATGCGACGCTGCTGGTGGCGGACGTCATGCGGGGCCACGGCCGGCTCGGGGCGACCGGCATGTCCACCGTCTGGGAACTCGGCGTGAGACAGGTGTTCACGCCGGGCACGATCGTCGCGGTCGGCCTGGGCGTGGGCAGCGGCCCGGACGCCCCCGACTGGCAGGTCACCGCCGGCGTCGAGACCCGCTTCTGAACGCCGCCGGCTCAGCCGAGCGCCGGCAGCGGGACCGGGCCGACCGCGCGCCGCAGCGCCCCCGACGTCACGAGCGCGATCGCCTCGGCGATGTCGGGGTGCAGGTGACGGTCGTCGCCCAGGGTCGGCACTCGCGCGCGCAGCAGCGCGCGGACCGCCTCGAGCGGCGGGCTCGAGGCCAGCGGCGCGTGGAAGTCGCAGGCCTGCGCGGCCGCGAGGAACTCGATCGCGACGATCGCACGCGCATCGGTGGTCATCGGCCCGAGGCGGCGGGCGCCGTGGGCCGCCATCGACACGTGGTCCTCCTGATTGGCCGAGGTGGGGATCGAATCGACGCTGGCCGGAAACGCGCGCTGCCGGTTCTCGGCGACCAGCGCGGCCGCGGTGACCTGCGGGATCATGAAGCCGGAATTCAGCCCCGGGCGCGGCGTCAGGAAGGCAGGCAGGCCCGAGAGCGCCGGGTCCACCAGCATCGCCACGCGCCGCTCGGCGAGCGAGCCGATCTCGCAGACCGCCATCGCGATCATGTCGGCCGCGAACGCCACCGGCTCCGCGTGGAAGTTGCCGCCCGACAGCGCCTCGCCGGTGTCGGCGAGGATCAGCGGATTGTCCGAGACGCCGTTGGCCTCGATGGCGAGCGTGGCGGCGGCCTGCCTGAGCAGGTCGAGCACGGCACCCATGACCTGAGGCTGGCAGCGCAGGCAGTACGGGTCCTGTACCCGCGCGTCGCCCACGAGGTGCGAGGCACGGATCGCGCTGCCGGCCATCAGCGCGCGGTAGGCGCGCGCGGTGTCGAGCTGCCCGGGATGCCCGCGCAGCCGGTGGATGCGTTCGTCGAACGGCGTGTCGGTGCCGCGGGCGGCGTCGGTCGACAGCGCGCCGGTGACGATCGCCGACTGCAGCAGCGCCTCCGCGTCGAACAGCCCGGCCAGCGCGTAGGCGGTCGAGAACTGCGTGCCGTTGAGCAGCGCGAGCCCCTCCTTCGCATCGAGCTCGAGCGGCGCGAGGCCGGCGGCGCGAAGCGCCTCGGCCGCCGGCACTCGACCCGCGTCGGTATCGAGCTCGCCGACGCCGAGCATCGTCGCGGCCATGTGCGCGAGCGGCGCGAGGTCGCCCGAGGCCCCCACCGAGCCCTGGCACGGCACCACCGGCGAGAGCCGGCGGGCGAGCATCGCCTCGAGCATGGCGATCGTCGCGGGCCGCACGCCCGAGGCCCCCTGCGCGAGGCTCGCGAGCTTGAGCGCCATCATCAGGCGCACCACGCGCGTCGGCATGGGCTCGCCCACGCCGGCGGCATGCGACAGCACGATGTTGCGCTGCAGGGTCCGCAGGTCGGCGTCGGCGATGCGCACGCTCGCGAGCCGTCCGAAGCCGGTGTTGATGCCGTAGACCGGCGCACCCGCGGCGAGGATCCGGCGGACCGCCTCGGCGCCCGCCGCCACCCCGGGCGCGCACGCGCCGTCGAGTTCGACCGGAGCGCCGTCGAGGACCGCGCGCCAGTCGGCGAGCGGCACGTGCCCGGGCTTCAGGATCACCGTCATGCAACGCCTCCATCCGGGCCGACCGCGCCGGCCGGCACCCCGGGACATCCTAGCCGAACCGGGGTCCGCGCTATCCTGCCGCCACGGGGGACGGCCGATGTCGGCGTTGCTGGCGATGTGGATGATGGGGCTGGCGGCACTCGCCGCGCTCACCCCTGCCCACCCTTCCCTCCCGTCCACCGAGCCGTCGGGCGAGGTGGTGATGGTCGAGGGACAGGGTCCGGTCCCTCTGGAGGCCGTCGAGTGCGTGGCCATCGCCCGGAGCGCGACGGTATCCCGCCTGTGCCACGACCCGGCTCGCTCGCTCGCCTATGCCGAGGTCCAGGGACGCTTCCGCCCCTTCTGCGACGTCGATCGGTCGCTGCTCGACGCCTGGCTCGCCGCCCCCTCGATGGGCCGCTTCCTGGTC